>CAMDJH010000010.1 GCA_945900455.1 Akkermansia muciniphila | reverse complement strand
GAGAATCGATGGCGAAGGGGGTCTTGGACTGGAGGGGTATGCGTGCGGGCATTCGTGTTAAATACATAATATATATAACATATGCAAGCGAAAAATGCACCCCAGAGAGCTTTTTCTTCAAATTTTACATTCCTATCCGCCGATCAGGGTGGGCTATCCCAGGGGATGCGGATCCATCGCATCGGCACCGGGGGGCGGTTGACGCAATTAGCCCCCAGATTCCCGTTGCGCTACGGCGGTGTGAACAATTCAACCGCGTGGCCGTCGGGATCGCGAACAAACACCTGCCACGCGCCGTCCGGACGATGCTTCCGTGGATTAAAATCGGCGCCAACCTTGCGAAAATGTTGCTCCCACGAATCCAGTTCATCGACCCGCAGCGCGAAATGATTGCTGCGATTGCCCGACGAGACCGGGTCCCCGCGTTCGCCGATCAGATGCAACTCCTGATTCATGCCGAGTCGAAACCAAGCGCCAGGAAAACTGAAGGCCGGACGGGGCATCGGTTCAAGCAACAATACCTTTCGATAAAATTCGCAACTCTTCTCCACATCCGCCACGTGGAGGGCGACATGATTCAATTCGCAGATCTTCATGTTTAACCTCCGGCGAGTTCGCCCTACAATTTCCAACCCGGGCGATACGCCGGATTGATGTACTCGTTGGCGGCGTTGTTGTTTGTGAAGCGCATCGACGTGTCATCCCACTTGAGCGTCTGGCCCGGGAAACGAATGGCAATCAGCCCCAGCAAGGCGACTTGCGTCAGCGGACCACCGTAGTCGAAATTGGATCCGGCCTTGCGCCCCGTGCGGATCGCATCCGCCCAATCCCAGGCATGGCCCTTGATGCGTGTGATTTTTTGCGCGGGGGCATTCTTCCCAGAGTACTGCTCCATGAGATCATCCGGAACGAGGTGGCAGTTGCCGCCCCCGTGCGAACCGTGGACAATCATGCCCTTGTCACCCATCAGAATGGCCCCGGTGCCGGGAATTTTCTCGTCGGCCGGAAAATCCTTGGGCTTGGGAATCGTATTGTTGCCATCGTACCAGACCAATTTGACCGGGCCGCGCGCGTTCTTCGCCGGAAACTCAAAGGTGATCTTCGTCGCGGACGGATACGCTAGCCCCTGTATCACGGGATCATAGTCTGTCACCTCTGCGTGCACAGTGGCAGGTGCGTCGAGATCCAGAGCCCAAAAAGAAGGGTCCACGACGTGGCAGATCCAGTCGCCGATTGCGCCGCCGCCGAAGGGCATCCAACCGCGCCAATTCCACGGTACCCACAGTGGCGAGTAGGCCCGGAACGCTGCCGGACCCAGCCACAGGTCATAGTCGAGGCCCTTGGGCACATCTTGATGCTGGTGGACCTTCGCCAGATTCGGGATCTGACAATACACATTCTTGAACGCGTCGCATCCCGCATGAATGGTGTGGACTTGCCCGACGGCACCCGCCCAGACCCACTCGCACAGTCGGCGAATCGTGTCACTGGCGTGCCCTTGGTTGCCCAGTTGGGTGACAACCTTGTAATGGCGCGCGGCCGCCATTAGCTCGCGCACTTCGTGGACCGAGTGGGCGAGCGGTTTTTCACAGTAGACATGCTTGCCGCGCCGCATGGCCTCCATGGCGATGACGGCATGGGTGTGATCCGGGGTGCCGATAATTACTCCGTCAATCTCCTTGCCCAGCTTGTCGAGCATCACCCGGTAGTCGGTGAATCGTTTGGCGTTCGGATACTTGGCAAATTCTTTGGCAGCGTACGTTTCATCGACGTCACACAATGCGACAATATTGTGGCCCAACCCCGCCACTTCGTCCACGTCGCTTCCGCCCCGGCTGCCGATGCCGATACCCGCCACGTTGAGCTTCGCGTTGGGCGAGGAATTTTCCGCCCCGCTCACCAGGCTTCCGGGTAGGATGTTGAACAGGGCCACGCCCATGCCGGTGCCGTAGAGAAACTGTCTGCGGTCGATCGGGTTGGAATTTCGCTTTTTCATAATGTGACGGATACGGATTTGGTTTCGTTCCACGGCGGTTCAGTCCGTGCAAAGGGTTCACTACATTTTGCGTGTGCAGCGTTCTTGCAACCAGACGGTGTCTCGATTGTTCGGTGACGGAACATCCGTTTGCAAACTACCGTTCTTGATAATGGCGCGGGTGGTACGCGGATCCAGCCACCGTTTGATCTCGGAGTGACCGTCGGCAAACGAAAGTCCCCCGGCCTTGTTGTGATAGCTAGCCGGCCAGTCCACAATGCGCGTGACCTCCGGCTTCTCCGGGTAGCCGGTCATGTCGGTCACGAAGGAGCCGTCATTGATCGCATCCTCCCGCACGTCGATGAACACCCAGGTGTTGGCGGGACCGGGATTGAGCATGTCGCCCAGGCGCGTATAGACTTTCCACTCGGGACCCGACCAAGTCCCGTGGGTCCCGCTGTAGCCGCCCACCCACATGTTCATCATGAAGCTGCGCACGCGCGGCAGCTGTCGGCCGGCCACTTTAACCGACGCCTGGTCCGCAGGACATTTCCAGATGCCGGCTGAGTTACCACAGTATGGCCACAACGGACTCTTTTTGAGATCTCTTTCCACGTCCCAGTTGGAGGAGTTGCCGGGACTTAAATCCATCAGGCCTTGCACCCACGCATTCGGCCCGTAGGCGTCCGGGATGCGGTCGCGGTTGTCTTCGGCGTACATCCGCCATGCCAGAGTCAGCCCCCGATGATTATTGAGGCATTGTATCCCCTGCGCCTTGGCTTTCGCCTTGCCCAAAGCCGGCAGCAACATCCCCGCAAGGATGGCAATAATGGCGATGACCACCAACAGTTCGATCAACGTGAACGCTCCCGGTCGACCGGGACCCGTTCCCGAGCGGGTGGCTTGAATCCGGCGAACGGCAATTCTTGAAAATTTGCTCATGGGCACAACGGTGGAGACCTTCCGGTCACTTTGCACTCTTTTCACCGCCCCGGCAATTGGCTTGTTTGTTTTCAAATCCGCCGATAAGGAGGGATAGGTCAGGTGGGGGCGGCTTTTGAGACCTGCGGAATTCTCCAATCAGGGTTACACCGGCTGGAACCGGTGACGGAAGCCGACTTGACGCAGCGGTATGAGCGAATGCTCCGTGAGGGTGCTATCGGCTTCGGCCTGAAAATGACTAAAGGCCGGCTTCGCTCCGGTTGAGTCAGGAATCCCGCGGCTGCTTTTCTTTGCTTTCCTTCGCGGCTTCGCGTGCGATTCCTACCGTTTGGTTCCGGTCAAGGGGAGCCCGACCAAGGCATCGGCCCGTTTGCAGGCGTACTGTGGGTGATTCAAGAACTCGTGAAGATTTTTGTCATACACCTCAGCGGTGCCATCACTTCATTTGCGCGTGGACATCGTGGCGGGCATCCTGGAGATTCGAACGACGGGGCATCCGGTTCAGATTGAGCTGGGGTTCGTCGTGGTGCGCGGAGAACGGCACTCGGGGCAACATGCTTACGCTGAGTTTTCCGCACGTGTGGTTTTCGTTTGCGCGCGGGTCCTGCTACTCGCGGCGGCGTTAGATAGGTTCTAAGATGAAAGCTTGGATATTGAGGAAAACCGACCGGTCCGGATTCACGCTGATTGAACTTCTGGTCGTGATTGCAATCATCGCGATCCTGGCCGGCATGTTGTTGCCGGCGCTGGCCAAATCGAAAGAGAAAGCCAAGACGATTCGTTGCAACAGCAACCTGCGCCAGCAAGCCCTCGGAATGGCAATGTATGCCGATGATCACCAGGACCTGTACCCAATCTATGAGGGTTGGGCGACACTGGGCGGAACCACCGGGAGAATGACGCTGGCCAGCGGCACCGTTCCCGCGATACGGCGGCCATTGAATGTCTATGTCCCGGCCAAGGAGGCATGGCGTTGTCCGTCGGACAAGGGAGACTCGCTTTGGAAAGATATGTTCGCGGCGGAATACAAACAGGCGTACCCGTCCGGGCGCATCGGCAGTTGCTATGACGGGTATGGCAACAGCTACTTGACGGCGTGGGGTGTCGAAACACTTCGCATCCAGCACGTGACGGGCGACTCCTTGGCGCCGAAAGGATCGGCGGTGGCGACCCCGATGAAGGCCAGCGAAGTGGCCAAGAGCCCGTCGAACAAACTGGTCACGGGCGACTGGCCTTGGTGGGCCGACCGGGACAAGAATCATGTATGGAGCCAGTGGCACAACTACAAGGGGCAATACCGCTTCAATGTGTTGTTCGGCGACAGCCACACGGCTTTCTTCAGTTTTCCAAAGGAGACGACCACGTGGAACTACACGGGGCCCAAGCCCGATCCGAGTTTCACCTGGTGGTAACGGGCGGGTGATGCCCCGGGACACGCAACGCCAGCAGACCCATCGGCCGGAACGGACGTGAGCCCTGTTGCGGTATGCCGGGCGACCGACTATAAAGTCCCTTTGGTAACGTCCACACACTATGATCACGCTGATTTCTGGCACCAATCGCCCCGACAGCAACACTCGCAACGTGACCCGCATCCTTGAGGGAATCTATCGGGACCTCCGCGTGCAGACTCACGTGATCGATTTGCACGTGATCGATTTGCAGGAATTGCCGCCGGCACTGTTTCTTCCCGAAGCGTATGCCACGAAACCTCCCGCGTTCACGCCCTTCGTGCAAGCCGGTCTTGACGCCAGCGGTCAGGTGGTGGTTACGCCCGAATACAACGGCTCGATGCCGGGGTCCTGAAGCGGTACATCGATCTACTACGGTTCAACTAACAATCTACTGGTCAGCGATTCCATAAACCATGCTTACAATTCGAGATCTAAAAATGTCCCTGGGCGGACGCACGTTGTTCGAGAACGCGTCACTTCAAGTCAATTACGGTGATCGTGTGGCGCTGGTCGGCCCCAATGGTGCCGGCAAGTCCACCCTGTTTTCGATTGTCCTCAGGGAACTGGAACCCGATACAGGGGCAGTGGAACGAGACGCCTGGACGATGGTCGGCTATTTGCCTCAGGAGGGCGAAGCGGTTGGGGCTGAGACGGTGCTGGAGGTTGCGACGGGACGAGCGGGGGAACTCCCCAAGCTGGAACAATTACTGAAGGACTTAGAGGCATCGGGGAGTGTTTCAACCCCGGCCTACATGGAGGCGCACGCGAAGCACGACGCCTTGAATGACCCCCAAGTGGAAGCCAAAGCCAAGAAGATGCTCGCCGGGCTTGGTTTTCGCGAAGGGGACTTTTCCCGGCCGGCCAAGGATATGAGCGGTGGCTGGATCATGCGCGCCCATCTCGCGCGCCTGCTCGTCATGGAGCCTGATATTCTGTTGCTCGACGAACCGACCAATCATCTCGATCTGCTCTCGTTGCTCTGGCTGCAAAACTATCTGAGGAATTATTCGGGCGCGTTGCTGATGATTTCGCACGACCGTCAGTTCATGGACGAAATCGTAACGCAGGTTCATGAAATTGCGGAAAAGAGGCTGATTGCCTATACGGGCAACTATTCCGACTTCCTCCGACAACGGGAGGAACGCTACGAGCAGCAGTTAGCCGCCCATAAAAATCAGCAGAAGGAAATCCAAGCGCTGCAAGAGTTTGCGGATCGATTCCGCGCCGTCCCCTCCAAATCGTCGCAGGCCATGAGCAAGCTCAAACAGATTGAGAGAATGGAAAAAATCGAAAAACCAATCCCACCGCGCAAGCCGTTCCGCTTTCAAATTCCGCAACCACCGCGCGGTGGGCAGCGCGCTGTGACTCTGGAAGGAATTCACATGGCGTATGGCACCAACAAGGTTTACTCCGGCCTCGACCTCGTGATCGAACGCGGCGAGCGCACCGTTTTAGTCGGACCGAACGGCGCGGGAAAATCCACGCTTCTCAAAATTCTTGCGGGCGTCATCGATTTCCAAAAGGGAGAGCGCAAGTTGGGTCACAACGCCAAGATTGGTTATTATAGTCAGCACCGGTCCGGTACGCTCGACCCGAACAAGACCGTGCTCGATGAAGTCTTGACCATCGCACCAAACCTGCGCGAAGACGAGGCTCGAGCGATCCTTGGGTCATTCCTCTTTCGCAAGGAAGAGATTTATAAATTGACCGAAGTATTGAGCGGCGGTGAGAAGAGCCGGCTCAACCTGATCAAGTTCCTGGTCGATCCGCCCAACCTGCTCCTGATGGATGAGCCGACGACTCATCTCGACATTCATACTGTGGAATCCCTTACCCTGGCGCTCGAGCGTTATGAGGGAACGCTCGTTTTCATTTCTCATGACGTTCATTTCATCCGAAAGCTCGCCACGAAAGTGCTGCACGTGAACGCGGGCCTGGTTTTCCCCTATGCTGGCGGTTACGACTACTTCCTGGAGAAAACTGGGGCCATGAGCGACGCACGGGCCGCACTCACCGCCGCCTGAAGAGCCCTGACGGCATCCCCTTCCGCGAAGCGGGTGTAAGACAAAAATCGGATGCAGTTCAAAAACAGGACAGTTTCTTGGTATCAAATGGACGCATGACCCGGCTCATCCAAAATCTCCGACGGATTGAATGTACATTTACAGGACGTTACGCACCCCGATCCCGAAGCGCGGATTCGACAGGATGAGAAATGGTTGGACTCACTGGAATCCGGAATCGGCGAGGAAGTTCTTTGTTTTTGGGAGGCGACGCACCCGTTCGTGGTGGTCGGTTACGGTCAATCCGTTGAACGGGAAGTACACGTCGAACGATGCAGGACCGGTGCCTTCCCCATCCTCCGCCGGTGCTCCGGAGGCGGGGCGGTGGTGCAGGGACCTGGTTGCTTGAACTATTCCCTGATCCTGCGAATCAACGGAGGGGGTCCGCTCAACGGAGTGACCTCGACCAATGCCTGGATCATGGAACATCAACGCCGGGCGATGTCCCGGTTGTTGCCCGGCGCGGTGACCGTTGCTGGATTCACGGACCTGGTGTGGTCCGCCGGCAACGAGGACTCAAAAGGGCTAGGGCACGGCCGGAAGTTTTCAGGGAACGCTCAGCGGCGGAAACGGCACGCGATTCTATTTCACGGCACGATCCTGCATCATTTCGATTTGTCCCTGATGGATGAACTCTTGAGAATGCCGTCCGCTCAGCCCGATTACCGGGAGAACAGGCCGCACACCCAATTCGTGGCAAACACTGGGCTGGATCCAGCAGCCATTCGCGCAGCGATTACGGCTGAGTGGCAGGCGGTTGGGTAGGTTGCCCTCCCCGTAAAGCCGGAATCCAATCGCGAGAAAATGTGTCGAGACTCAGGTGGGAAATCGTCTCACGCGCCGCCAATCCCAGTTGCGAGAGGCGCTCCGGATGGCGGGCAAGGAATTGGAGTCGCTCCGCCAGCGCGTCCACGTCACGCGGATTCACGACAAAGCCATTGACACCCTCCGTGATCAAGTCCGCCGCTCCGGTCCGGGTGCTCACAATCACGGGAAGGCCTGAAGCCATCGCCTCGGCGACCACGTAGCCAAAGCCGTCCGCCAAAGAGGGAAGGACGAAGACGCTGGCCCGCCCATACACCTCGGCGAAACCGGCGCTGCGCACAATTTCCTTGCGGAGTCGGATGCGAGGATTTCGGCGCTGGGCCGCCTCGATGAATTGGCGAACTTTTCCGGTGCCCGGCCATCCCCACATTTCGAGCTCGCTGTCCGCCAGGTTCAATTTTTCAAAAGCCTGGATCAGGTGATGAAAGCCCTTCCACGGTTCAATCCCTGCCACAAAGCAAATGCGGAAAACGGGCTCTCGAAAATGAGCCAATGGTTCGGGCGGAACATCGATGGGTGGGGTGGCCACGACGACCTTATCGGATGCCACGCCGCGATCGAGAAAGGTTCGTCGTGCGACGTGGGACATGACGCGAATGACGTCGGCCTCGGCATATTCCGCAACCATCCGTCGGCGGCTTCCACCGGAGATTGGAGAGTCGATTCCGAACTCGCGGCATTCCTGTTCCAATTCGCCACTGAACAGATCCGCGTGGAGCGTTACAACGTCCAACGCCGTTCGTGCACCGAGTTGACGTGCACGGCGAAGGCTCTGCAAACACTGACCGGTGGCACCTTGAAAAACGTCACAACGTTCCAGATGGGCGGCAACAAACCGGTCGAAATGCCGTTCTTCGATCGCAACCTGTAATCCGCGAAAACGCCGAACCCAAGGGATCTTGGGCAGCAGCCGCCCGATCCCAGATTCGGTCGCCACGGTGGCCGGGAATCCTTCGCATCCTTGCCGTGCGAACAAGCCGAGACGGAAATGCGGCCCGAGCGCGTGGAGCCAATGCAAGAGGTTCAAGCCCTGCCCGCCCCGTCCGGGCGCAGCGTTGGCCGAAAGGGTTAGCGAGAGTTCCCCTGGAGTAGTGGACGCGGGGCCAGCGGACGATGCGCTCGACCGGTTAGTGGGCCGCGAACTCATTCGTCGTCTCCACCGCCCGGTTTTTTCTCCCAGCGCCGTTGAGTTCTTTCCGGGAGAGACTTGTCACCCGTGGCGAAATAGGTGCCCGGTCCAAACATCTCATTCGCAGCAGCCTCCAATTCCCTCGAGGCACTTACCTGAAAGCGATCATTGGGTTCGATGAACACACGCTGGCCGTGCGGCATTCGGACACTGAGAAACAAGGGGATTCGGCCTGGGTGCGCTTCAGCCAGAGCACGGGCGGCTTCGAGTTTCGCCCGATCCAGTTGTTCATGTTTCAGCCGCAGGTAGACGTTCCGGGTCAGCGAGCGTGGCGCGTCTTCAAGGCGTAGGATCTCCTGCGGGAAAAGCTTTGGTTTATCCTCACCGGTGTTGACCTCGGCGGTCACGAGAACGGCCGCGTTGGGAACGAGCAACGAACGGAAGCTGTCGTAACCTTCGTTCATCACCAGCATTTGCACGGAACCCGTGAGGTCCTCGAGAGTCGCCATCGCGTACGGCTTCCCCGATTTCTTGCTGACACCCTGCTGGACCGTTCCAACGAGTCCGCCGACGCGGGTCATGGCGCGGTTGGGCAGCGTGGACAGCTCTCCGACTGAATGCGTGGTAAATCGTTCGAGCAGGTGAGCAAAGGGTTCCAGAGGATGGCCGCTCACGTAGAAGCCGAGCAATTCCTTTTCCGCGGCGAGAGTCTCGGCGACGGGCCATTCCGCGATTCGCGGGAGGCCTGCTTCGACATTTCCCGGGGTTTCGAAGGCTTCAAAGAGGGACACCTGCCCGCGAGCTCGATCGGCCGCCGCACTTTGTGCCCGGCTCATGACTCGCTCGACTCTCGCAAAGGACGTCGCGCGGTTTTCACCGAGGCTGTCGCACGCGCCAGCCCGGATTAGAGACTCGAGGACCTTGCGATTCATGGTTCGCAGGTCCACCCGTTCGCAAAGATCCGAGAGAGAGCTGAATCGGCCGCCTTTGGCGCGGGCTCCCAGGATTCCTTCCACCGCGATACCGCCGACGCCCTTGATCGCCGCGAGTCCAAACCGGATCGGAGGGAGACCCGCAACATCCTTTTTTTGCGGGCTTGGAGCAAACGCCACATCGCTCTCATTGACGTCGGGCCCGTAGACTTCAATCCCGAACTCCTTCGCCTGGGCAATGAACTGAGCGAGCTTAGCCAGGTCCCCCTGGTCGTTCGTCATCATCGCGCACAGAAATTCCACCGGGTAGTTGGCCTTCAGGTAGGCGGTCTGGTAGGCCACGATCGCATAGGCGGCGGCGTGTGATTTGTTGAAACCGTATCCAGCGAATTTCTCGAGCAGATCGAACACCTCGTTGGCCTTGGCCGCAGGGATCTGGTTCTTCTCCGCACAGCCCCGAACAAACGACTCCCGTTGTTTCGCCATTTCCTCCGGCTTTTTCTTACCCATCGCCCGGCGCAACAGATCGGCGCCACCGAGGGTGTAGCCCGCCAAGACCTGCGTCGCCTGCATCACCTGCTCCTGATAGATGAGAACACCGTACGTCTCCCGTGATACCGGTTCGAGCAGCGGGTGGGAATATTCCACCGCTTTGCGCCCATGCCGGCGTTCAATGAAATCCGGAATCAGATCCATCGGACCAGGCCGATAAAGCGAAATGAGCGCCGTGATATGCTCGACACTTTGGATCTGGAATTTCTTGCAGAGGTCCCGCATGCCCCCCGATTCCAACTGGAAGACACCCAGGGTCCGAGCGTCATTTAAGAGGGCAAAGGTCTTCGCGTCGTCCAGGGGAAGGTCATCCAACGCGATGTCGATCTCGCGTGTCTTCCGTATCAATCCCACCGTATTCCGCAACACCGTGAGGGTTTTTAACCCCAGAAAATCCATCTTCAACAGGCCGAGGTCGCCCACGGGACCCATCGCATACTGGGTGACGATCCCTCCATCATCGTCCAGTTTGAGCGGAAGCAGGTTGACGAGGGGTTGAGCGCCGATGACCACGCCCGCCGCATGGACACCGGCGTTTCTCACCTGTTCCTCGAGCAGACGCGCGTGGTCGACCAACTCGTGGGTTGTCTCCTCACTGTCGTAGGCCTCCTTAAACTGCGCATTCTTGGCCAGGGCGTCTTCGAGCGACCACTTCACGTCGGTGATCATCTTGGCGAGCCGGTCGCATTCCCCGAAACTCAGCCCCATGACCCGGCCCACGTCGCGAATCACCGACTTCGGACCCAACGTTCCGAACGTGATGATTTGAGCGACGGCATCGTGTCCGTATTTGTTGCGGACATATTCGATGACCTCCTGCCGGCGATCGTCCGCAAAATCGATGTCTATATCCGGCGGGCTAACGCGTTCAGGGTTTAGGAACCGCTCGAAAAGCAGTCCGTAACGAAGCGGATCGACGTTGGCGATTTCGAGCAGATAAGTGACGAGCGAACCGGCGGCAGAACCACGGGCGACACAGGCGATGCCGGCATTGCGGCCGTACCGGACAAAATCGCCGACGATGAGAAAATAGCTGACGTAGCCGGTTTGCTCGATGACCGTGAGCTCAAGTTTCAGACGGTCGAGGAGCAGCCTCACAGCGGCTTTCACTGAGGGGTCTTCGAGGTCACCGGTCACATCGGGACCTCCGGTAAACGTGGGCAATCGCGTCGGCTCCGCGACATGATCCACCAGAATCTCGGATCCCTCCACGTGCGCGGTGATGCCGTACCGGGTGACCAGGCCCTCGCAGAGCAACTTTCGCAAATATCCTTCGCGAGTCCAGGTTTCGGGCGGTTGGAACATGGGATAGTGCTCCGCCCCCTTGGCAAACCGGATTTCAACCGCACACTTCTCGGCAACTTCGACCGTATTCAGCACGGCTTCAGGAACCTCGCTGAAGAGCGCCTTCATTTCGTCGGCCGAGCGGAGGTAGAATTGCTCCGGTTGGTACCGCATGCGTTTGCTATCACTCAACTGAGCCTGCGTGCCGATACAGATCAGGCAGTCATGGGCGCGCCAGTGGCTGCGCTCGACATAGTGGACATCATTGGAGGCGACGGTTTTGAGGCCGAACTCCCGAGCCCAGGGAATGAGCGAGCGATTCACCCGAGCCTGCTCTGGGATGCCATGATTCTGAAGTTCGAGGTAAAAATTGTCGGGCCCCAACACCTGCTTGAACCAGTCGATGGCACCCCGGGCCTTCGCCTCGTCGCCCTTAAGAATTGCCTCCGGAATTTCACTGGCGAGGCAGCCCGACAGACCGATCAGACCCTCGGAATAGGCGGCGAGGATTTCCTTGTCGATCCGGGGTTTGTAGTAGAAGCCCTCCAGATTGGCACTGGTGACCAGTTTAACGAGATTCCGATAGCCCGTGTCGTTTTTGGCCAGAAGAACGAGATGATGATAAATGTCGCGCATGCCCGTGCCGGGCTTCTTGTCCAGGCGGCTCCCGGGTGCGACGTAAACCTCGCAGCCAAGGATTGGCTTGACTCCGTGTTTGCGAGCGGCCTGGTA
This sequence comes from Akkermansia muciniphila, assembly GCA_945900455.1. Lineage (GTDB taxonomy): Bacteria > Verrucomicrobiota > Verrucomicrobiia > Limisphaerales > UBA9464 > SIBK01. The sequence continues at coordinate 36,227 of CAMDJH010000010.1, read as the reverse complement.
GAATTCAACGGCCCCAAACATGTTGCCATGGTCCGTGATCGCCAGAGCTGGCAACTGCAGGGCCGCCGCTTTTTCCATCAGGCGATCCAGGCGGCAGGCCGCATCGAGCAGCGAGTACTCGGTGTGTACATGCAAATGGACGAAATCGGCGGACGCCATGGACGCGAACTATGAGAGCGACAGCCCTGGGCGCAAGCGGAGAGAGAGGAAGGCTCGAAAAGGCTACCACCACTGAAAGGCGGGATCCGGCTTGATGGTTCCCCACTTACTCATCTCCTTCGGAAACCTGTAAAAAACGCCATGGCCATCACCAAAGATGAGATTGTAACGAGTCTGGCCCTTGTAGGCATGCCAGGCAGTCCGCACATCTTCGGGACGATTAGCGTGCCAGTTCCAATCGCCTTGAATGATCTTGTTGGAGGGACTGATTGCCACTTCCGAGCCCTTGATCGAAGTCCAATTGTAGCTGCTGCGGAGAAATGCGGGGTCCCCGCAGACCAACTTCACTCGGAAGCTGTCGTCACGATACTGCGGATGGTAGCTGTTGCCATACTCGAGCCAGCAGTTCTTTGCGTTGTACAATGGGTCACCTCGATCCGACGGACAGTGAAACACCTCGACGTTCCCAACGTATCGATTGAGCGGGCGGTTTGACTCGGTAACCGAGCGCCCAAAGGATGCGAGCACATCCGGGGTAACCTTGGTGGCATTCGTCCCTTGTCGCCCGCCGCCAGCGGCCCAACCGAGCTGTTGCGGGTAAACATCCTGGTAGTCCTGGGTGTAAAGAAAATAGCCGATCGAGATTTGCTTTTGATTTGCGAGGCAGCGCGTGGTCTGCGCCTTCGCCTTGGCCTGGGAAAGCGCCGGGAGAAGCATACCCGCCAGGATCGCAATAATCGCGATCACAACAAGGAGTTCGATGAGCGTAAAAGCAGTTCGGTTCGGCGGGTGCGAGATTCTCATGGATGGATTGCCTTAGCTGCTGGCGGGGTGCAGTGAGCGTGCCGGAACGGAATGGGCTGTCAAGGCGGAGCCGGCGAGCGGAACTGGCTGGATAGTCTACTCGTCTCCCTTTCCGCCTTTCGGAATAGCGGATGGGGTCGGGAAAAAAGGGAATGAGTGTGCCCCCATAAACGACTCTTCTCGGAATAGCTGCGAGCCGAGTAGTATCGCCGCCGCCGCACCGAGCAGTGCGTGACGAATTGCCGGTTTAATCGGTGGGTGCGCGTCGAGCACTGGGTTGCAAAACAGCGCGAGTACGCAACCCCACAAGATCGCGTCGAACCGGGTGTCAGTGCCGTAATAAGTTCGTCAACCAAGACTCCGGGTCTTTTTAGCCATCCCCAGCTCCGGGCCCTGGGCTGTCGGCTCAACGGCAAGATCCGTCGTTACGCTGGCTCCAGCTGTCCCGCATCCCGCCACCACCGGGTTCCGGAACGGGTTCACTCCGATCCGTTGCTGCGAGCAAACCCGCCTTTTGACAATGGTGCAGCAGAAGATTCACGACAGCGTCCGGGTTCAGATCGCTGGTGTCCACCCTGATGGCATCGGATGCCGGTTTCATCTGGGCGGTGGCCCGTCCGGCATCCCGGCGATTGCGCTCGCGAATATGCTCCATGGCATCGGGAAACGACATGCTATGGCTCTTGGCCCAACGCGTGCCCGCCGCTTCATCCGTGACGATAAACCAGAATTTTAAGAGCGCGTCCGGAAAGACCACCGTCCCGCAGTCTCGGCCTTCGACGACTAGGCCCCGGCGGCCCTGGATAAGATCCCGTTGAGCCTGCAAGAGACCTGCTCTCACTCCGGGAAGCCGGCTGATCCGGGGCGTCAAGTCACCGATGCGCGGTGTGAAAATCTCGACGGTAAGATCTTTCCCCTGATATTTGAAGCGGGTGGCCTCCGAGGTAAGGACAACCTGGAATTCCTGCGACCGGATCAGGTCCACGAGGGCGGCCTCGTTGTCGGGCGCGATTCCCGCGGCATCGGCCACACAGGCGAGTCCGCGGTAAAATGCACCGGTGGAAACCCAGTCCCAACCAAGCTGGACAGCCAATCGCTGTGCCGCCGTCGATTTTCCGGTGTGAGCTCCGCCGTCGATGGTGATTACGTTGTTTGCCGCCATGCAGTGGCAGCAAACCACAATGTTGGGAAGTAGGCGAGATTCCTGACCGCGTGGAATCAAATGGACTCCTCGCACCCTAGCTGTGAACGAGGGTCGGAGCGCGGACTTCAGTCCGCAGGGGCGTGATTCGCGAACGGAGCGGTGGGACTTTCAGGGCGTCTGTGCGCATTGACGGTCCTGCGGGATAAATCCGCGCCCCGGATGGTCGGTTCATGGGGAGGAAAGTTTTCCAAAGAATGGACATGAATTGTGACCATGAACCGCGCTCCGTGCGTCCCGGCACATAGGTCGGTGTGCTGTTCGTCGCCATCGACGGACGACGGACGACGGACGAAGGACGAGGACGAGGGCGAAAGCGCCGCAATGGGGTCCTTCAAATCGTCCTCGTCCGTCGCGCTCGTTCTTCGTCCTCGAATTGGGAAATGGAGTCGGTTCATGGAGAGCGGGGATGAGGCCTGCCGTTGCCACTCCATCTTTAAATCGTCAAAGCGTCTTGCTGCAATATCGGGAATCTTGGGACCGCACCCTGCTGTTGAAAATTGCACAGGCTGCAAAAAAGGAGCTGAAATCGCACTGATGCGGATGTCGATTTGAGTGCTTTCCCAGGAAAGTTGTTCGGTGAGATTGGACTCAAACACTGACTGCACTGACTCGGAGTCGCCTGCTTTAGAAGGTCGCATGACGATACATGAATGGCTCTCATGGGTTAGATGAAGACAATCCTTCTGTCCTGGAATCCCGGTTGCTAACGAGGGAGTCGATCGAGCCGCTGCGAATCCCAGTACACCGCTTTGCACACTGGGTGGAGCCGGCCCATTACCGTGTTCTCACTCCAAAAACCAACCATGAGATTAAAATCACCCAAACCCCTGTACTACCGCCTCTGTCTTACGAGCGCTCTTTTCGGAGGCATTGTGCCTGCGTTCGCGCAGGACTCGCCTAAGATGGACAAGCTCGAAAAGGAAAACCAGGAGCTGCGGATGCGGCTCGACAATCTGGAGTTGATGGCGAAGAAAGAAGGCATCCTTGGCACCGCCCCTCCCTCGATGCCCGTTAAGGCGCTCTCCAGCACGACGTTGAGCGGATTTGTCACGGCCTCCTATTTCTACGACACGTCGAATCCGCCCGGGGGCGTCTCCCCGGGTTACCTATGGAACCGGAAAGCCGACAGTTTCTCCTTGAATAAGGTAAAGTTGACCCTCGCAAGTGCACCCGTGGAACGAAGCGCCGAAAAGTTCGACGTCGCCTATAAGACATCGCTCATATTCGGACAGGATGCTCCCATCGTCAATTCGAGCGCGGGGACCGTCGGATTTGATAATCTCCGCGAGGCCTATATCGAAATGAATGTGCCCGTCGGCACCGGCCTCAATGTCAAGGCGGGCGAATTGATATCGCTGCTGAACTACGAGTCTGGCGACGGCGGCGCGGTTAACGACAATTTCTCTCAAGGCTATCAGTGGTTTTACACGGGGAACGGCCCCGCTGCCGGGGCTCAGTTAGGCTACACGTTTACCGATTGGCTGGATGTGAAGGTCCGGCTGCAGAACGGCATGTACGCGGGTCCCGTCGACAATAACAACAGCAAGACGATCATGATGGCTCTTGGGATTAAGCCTTGTGAGGCAGCCTGGTTGAGTCTGGTGGGATTCACCGGGCGAGAAAGCACCAGCATCGACGTCTTTCAGGGCGTTTCGCTCCTTGGCGGGTCGAAGCTCGGCGAGAATTGGAATGTTGGCACCGAGCTCGACTATTTTAGCTACAAGATCAACGGCAGCACCTCCCCTGTGTGGTCCACGGGCGGATGGTTGTCCTACGCGTTTAACCCCAAGTTGAGTGCGGCTGTGCGGGCAGAATATCTGAGCGATCCCGACGGTGTTGACGCGTCGGGGGATCCACTGGGTTTTCCGCTCAATGGCGGCCAGGATATATCCAGCGTGGCCTTCACGCTCAACTTCAAGCCGCTGCCCCAGATCAAGATTCAACCGGAAATCCGGTATGATCACACATCGCTTACCGACGGATTCGGCAAGCAAGACAACCGGGTCTTCATCGGAGCCGGCATATCGTATCTTTTCTAAACGCACCACTTCTTAAAAACCGAAAACTGACAACACAGCCCCACGATTTCAAAAACCTATTTAAACTTATGAAAAACATCTCATTTAAACTTCTTCCTGCTCTTTTGGCAGGATTCCTGGGTTTCCAAAGTCACGCCGCCGAAACCGTCAAGGTCGGTGTGCTCCACTCCCTCAGTGGAACCATGGCCATCAGTGAAACATCGCTCAAGGATGTCCTGCTATTCACTTTCGACGAGATCAACAAGGCCGGAGGTGTGAAGGGAAAGATGATCGAGCCCGTGATCGTCGATCCCGCATCCAACTGGCCGTTGTTTGCCGAAAAGGCCAAACAACTGCTGGAACAGGACAAGGTCGCCGCCGTTTTTGGATGCTGGACATCGGTCAGCCGGAAATCGGTGCTACCGGTGTTTGAGCAGGATAATGGTCTGCTCTTTTACCCGGTCCAGTATGAAGGCGAAGAGCTGTCCAAGAACATCTTTTACACCGCCGAAGCGGTGAACCAACAGGCGGTGCCCGCCGTCGATTACATGCTCGGTGAAGGGAAGAAGAAATTCTACCTCGTAGGTTCTGACTACGTCTATCCGCGCACCACGAATAAGATCCTGAAAAAATATTTGAAGATGAAGGGCATTCCCGACTCCGACATCGTGGAAATCTATACGCCGTTTGGTCACACCGACTACCAGACAATCGTCGCCGAGATCAAACGGTTTGCGTCGGCCGGCAAGGCGTGCGTGATCAGCACCCTGAACGGGGATACCAACATCCCCTTCTTTAAGGAGTTCGCCAATGCCGGGTTGACCTCCGAAAATTGCCCGGTCGTCTCATTCTCGATTTCCGAGGATGAATTCCGCGGTCTTCCGGCGAAGCAACTCGTCGGTCATCTCGGCTGCTGGACGTATTTCATGTCCTTGAAGACGCCGGAGAACAAGAAGTTCGTCCGGGATTTCTCGGATTGGCTGAAGGCGCCGAAAGTGTCGGGGATTGCGTACACGGTCAGCGGCGTGGATCCCAAGAATCGGGTGACATGCAGCCCGATGAACCTGTCGCGTATGGGGGTCTACCTGTGGAAGCAGGCGGTTGAGAAGGCGGGCTCGTTCGATGTCGATTTGGTTCGCGCTGCGTTGATTGGCCAGAAGTTCAAGGGGCCGGCGGGTGAAGTGAGGATGCAGGCCAATCATCACCTTGTGAATCCAGTGTTCATTGGTGAAACTCTTGCCACTGGGCAATTCAAGATTATCAAGTCGCTCGGGCCGGTCGCCGGGGAACCCTTTAGCGACAAGTTTCTTTCTTCCAAATAATATCTTCCCTGACGGGTGTGTTTGAGCGCAAATGGGTGGGGGGTGGATTTTCCTCAATCTGCCCCCCTCCCAGCTTACGTTCCTAACTGTCCTATTTTATCGGATGACTTTTCTGCGCTGGACCCTCCTCGGAGCCGTGCTTTTTGGCTGGATGAGTGGAAATGCGGCGGACATCTCGCAACGGACCCGGCTTGTGGAGGCGCTGTTGACGGACGACGAGTCAACGCAGATTGAAGTTGTCCGGGGCTTGGCGGTATCGAGGGACCCTTTGGTGCAGCAGGTCCTGGGTGCCTGGCGACAGGGCGGTGTCTATCTTTTTGAAACGAATGAAGTCCGTACTCCGTTCTTGCCCGAGGCCCAGGCGGATTCCGCCGGACGGGTTCATGGAATAGGGGTTGCCGACGGAGAGCAACTGAAGGACGCAGCCGGCAGTGCGTTCACTTTTCTACTGTCGGATCTGACCGCACTTGACACTAGTTCCAAGTTGCGCCGTGCGATCAAGATGACACTCGACCTGTTTGCCCTGTCGGATGCCAACCCGAAGATGCGTCGGGATGCCGCCATCAAACTGGGGCAGGAGCAGAATCTGGAATACCTCCCGTTTCTGGAAGATCGTCTGAAAACGGAATCCGACGTTGAAGTAATTCACGCATTGTCGGAGGCCGTGGCCACGACGCACCTGGCTTCCGATGATGTTCCGACGCGGTTGGGTGCGATTGAGTATCTGCGAAAGGTGCGTTCCGTCAATGCGTTCACTTTCCTCGAATCCGTGCAGAAGAAGGCGAAGGAAAATCCGGCGCTCTATGGGCGGGAGACGCTGGACGCAGCGGACACCGCGCTTGCCGAAATTCAATCCCACATCCGGAGAGCGACTTTCTTCGGCACCGGGTTCCGCGGTCTGAGTCTGGCGGCGGTGTTGCTGGTGGCGGCACTCGGACTCGCCATCACATTTGGCCTGATGGGTATCATCAACATGGCGCATGGAGAAGTGATGATGATTGGGGCCTATACCGCCTATGTGACGCAGAACGCATTCAAGGGATGGTTTGGCGCAACCGGGGCAGGGTTCGATACCTTTTTCGTGGCCGCGCTGTTCGCCTCGTTTGTGACGGCGGGAGCTGTTGGCCTCGCGCTGGAACGAGGCATCATTCGATTTCTTTATCGACGCCCACTGGAATCGCTCCTGGCGACGTGGGGGGTGAGTCTTGTTCTGCAGCAGCTCATCCGCCAAATATTTGGTGCCGCCAACGTGCAGGTTGGCGCACCGAGTTGGCTGAGCGGCAGTCTGGTGATTCAGGATGTACTTCTCGCCTACAATCGCATGTTCGTCATCGGATTCGCGATGTTCGTCGTCGTGTTGACCTACCTTCTGCTGACGCGAACATCGCTCGGGCTCCAAATCCGGGCGGTGATGCAAAACCGTCCGATGGCCGCGGCGTTGGGAGTGCGGACCGACCGGGTAAACATGATGACGTTCGCCTTCGGGTCTGGGCTCGCCGGCATGGCGGGGGCGTGTCTTTCCCAGATTGCCAATGTCGGCCCCAGCCTGGGTCAGAATTATATTTTCGATTGCTTCATGGTTGTCGTCCTGGGGGGCGTTGGCAGCCTGGTAGGAACCATTTATGCCGCGTTGGGAATTGGCGTTACCGATCAAATCCTGCAACCCTGGCTTGGCGCGGTGATGGGCAAGATTACGGTCCTGGCAGCCATCATTCTCTTTCTGCAGTGGCGACCCTCGGGACTCTTCGCCAGTCGAAGTCGCAGCCTCGATGGTTGAACATGAAGCCACTCTTCTCCCGTCAGGAATCCGCCATCCTGGCAACCATCATTCTGGTTGCGCTCGTTGTTATTCCCTGTTTGAACGCGTTCGTCGCCCCTGGAAACCCGTTCCACGTTAGCAATTTCGCGATCTCGCTCTATGGAAAATATCTGTGTTATGCCGTCCTGGCGTTGGGGGTGAACCTGCTCTGGGGTTACACCGGCCTTCTCAGCCTGGGGCAGGCGCTTTTCTTTTCGCTCGGGGGTTACGCTCTCGGAATGCACCTCATGTTGATGATTGGACGCTTGGGGCAGTACCAGGCGGATATTCCCGACTTCATGGTGTTCCTCGAATTTCCGAAGCGATTTCCCGCTTCGGGTGGACTTCCGCCCCATTGGATTCCGTTTCGCAGTTTTTGGTTTGCGAGTGCCGCCGTGATTGCGGTGCCCGCTGCGGTAGCCCTTGTGTTCGGTTACCTCGCCTTCCGTGCGCGGATCAAGGGTGTCTATTTTTCAATACTTAGCCAGGCGTTGACCTATGCCGCCACATTGATGTTTTTTCGCAATGACTTTACCTTCGGCGGAAATAACGGGCTGACCGACTTTAAATTCATTCTCGGCTACGCGATCAACGCACCGGCCACAAAACGCTGGCTCTACATCGCATCGGGTGCCCTCTTGCTCGGGGTTTACCTTCTGTGCCGGTGGCTGACGTCGACCAAATTCGGCCAGATTCAACGGGCAATCCGGGACAGTGAGAACCGCGTTCTGTTCTCTGGCTATGCAACACCTGATTTCAAACTTTTTGTGTTCGTCCTGTCCGCGGTGATCTGTTCCCTCGGAGGCGCATTGTTCGTCCCGCAGGTGGGGATTATTAATCCGAGCGAAATGTCGCCCGAAAAGTCGCTCGAAGCGGTTGTGTGGGTGGCAGTGGGAGGACGGGGCAGCCTGGTGGGTCCCATCCTCGGTGCCATCGGAGTCAACGCCTTGAAGAGCTATGCCACGCGGGCCTTTGCGGAACAGTGGCTTTACCTCTTGGGCGGGTTGTTTATTGGCGCAACCCTGTTCATGCCCCAGGGGTTAGTCGGATTGCCCGCGCAGATTCGCGGATTGCTGCAGCGCCTGCGTCGCTCCAAGCCGGCCCCTTCCGACACGGTCGCGATCCGCGGCGCTGCCGATCTGCCCAAAGTATGAGCATCCCGACGCCCGAATTCATTCTGCTGCTCGAGAACGTGAACAAGTCGTTCGAGGGCTTTCGCGCCATCCGGGATCTTACGTTCTACATGGATGTGGGCGAGCTTCGGGTTATTATCGGACCCAATGGCGCCGGCAAGAGCACCATGCTCGATTTGATAACCGGCCGAACGCGTCCGGACAGTGGCAAAATCGAATTTGGGAAAGACGCGGATCTGACGCGCCTGAACGAGTTCGAGATCAATCGTCTCGGGGTGGGGAGAAAATTCCAGACGCCATCGGTCTATAGTGATCACACCGTGTTTGAGAACATCTGGTTGTCGCTCGCGGGTCCCCGGAGCGTCTGGAGCACGCTTTTTGCCCGCCTAACGTCGGAGCAACGGGACCGAATTCATGGAGTGCTCAAAATCGTCGGACTGGGTGCCAGGGCGGATCGGCAGGCCGGGCACCTTTCCCATGGTGAAAAGCAATGGCTTGAGATTGGCATGTTGCTCGCCCAGGATCCCAGGTTGTTGCTGGTCGATGAACCCGCCGCAGGGATGAGCGATGAAGAAACGGCCCGGACCGGCGAACTGCTGCTGAGTCTCGCCGGGAAACACAGCATTATCGTGATCGAACATGACATGACCTTTGTCCGGCAGATTGCCCGGAAGGTCACGGTGCTGCACCAGGGACATGTCCTCTGTGAGGGAACGGTCGATCAGGTTCAATCCGATGAGCGCGTGATCGAGTCCTATTTGGGTCGGAAGAAAAGGACGTGATCGATGCTTCAGCTCAATGACATTTCGGTTTCGTACGACGGGTCGCGCATTCTCCGCGGCGTCACGTTGGACGTTCCCGAGAAAAGCCTGGTCTGCCTGATGGGGCGCAATGGCGTTGGCAAGACCACGACCCTCAAGGCGATTATCGGACTCGCCCGCATGGACGGGGGTTCGGTGACTTTGAATGGAGAGGACCTCGCGGCAATGCGACCTGAGATGCGTTCTCGGCGTGGCATCGGGTATGTTCCGCAGGGGCGGGATATTTTCCCGAATCTGACCGTGGGAGAAAACCTCCGCCTGAGCCAGGTGGTCCATGGTTCGGAGGGGCAGGATGAATTAGACCGGGTTCTCGAGCTCTTTCCCGTATTGGGCGAGATGCTCTCGCGAAAGGGCGGCGTCTTAAGCGGGGGTCAGCAGCAACAACTCGCGATCGCCAGGGCTTTGCTGACGCGTCCTCGAGTACTGCTGCTCGATGAGCCGACGGAAGGCATCCAGCCCAATATCATCGATCAGATCGGAGAAACGCTTCTTCGCATCAAGCGCGAGGGCAAAATCAGCATTCTTCTCGTCGAACAATACGTTGATTTTTGCCTGGGCGTCGCCGACCGGTTCTTCATCATGGACCGGGGGGCGGTCGTGGCAGGGGGGGCAATCGCGCATCTGAACGAGGAAGTTGTCAAACGACATCTCACGGTATGACGCGGCAACGCACCGCCTTCGCGACACGGCCCGTGGTGGACGAGGCGGCCTCGTTCGTCCCGCAACGAGAATCTTCCGGGCGAGGAGGAATCACGGTGCAATCCATCCGTGGCGCCAGCACGGTGACGTCCGTCTGGGCGACCTCGCCGCTCAAGCTGCTGATACCGAAAAGCCGTGGTCCCTCGGTGTGGGCCTGCCTCAGCAGTTTTGGCGGCGGCATGGTTGCCGGGGACCAAACTCATCTCAATATGCACTTGGGAGCGAACACGCGGTGCTATGTCGGGACCCAGTCTTCCACAAAGATCTATCGAAACCCAGGGATGCTGCCGTGCGGCCACCGTCTCGATGCGCGGCTCGATCCGGGTTCCCTTCTGGTTCTCGCTCCGGACCCGGTACAACCGTTTGCGGGTTCTCGATTTGTGCAGCGCCAATGCTTCAACCTTGCGCCCGGTGCCGGATTGGTCCTCCTCGATTGGGTAACTTCGGGGCGCAGTGCCCGGGGGGAACGCTGGCAGTTCGACGGCTATGAAAGTCGCAATGAAGTGCGAGTGAATGGAGAACGGATCTTTGTGGATAGCCTTCGTCTGGATCCACCGGACGGCGCGCTTGCGGGATCTCATCGGCTTGGCCGTTTCAATTGTGTTGCGATGATGCTGATCCTGGGTGAAAGCCTGCAACCCTTCGCAAACGCCCACGTGGCGGACATTGAATCCATCCCCGTGCATCGACGTGGGGCGTTGATTCAAAGCGTTAGCCCGTTGAAGGGCGGGTGTGTTTTTCGGCTGGCCAGCGAGTCCGTGGAAGAGGCGACGCTTGCAGTTCGTTCGCGATTGCAGTTTCTTTCTGAAATCCTTTCCGAAAACCCTTGGGCACGGAAGTTTTAATCCATGCATCTCTCCCCACGCGAAATCGACAAACTGTTGCTTCATAGTGCCGGATTTCTAGCCCAGAAACGGCTCGCCCGAGGACTGCGTCTGAATCACCCCGAGGCCGTGGCTTTGATCGCCACGCAACTGCTGGAGTTCATCCGCGACGGCCGGTCGGTGGCCAACTTGATGGACCTCGGACGCCAGTTCCTCGGACGACGTCAGGTCATGCCGGGCGTGCCCTCGATGATCCATGACGTGCAGGTCGAGGGTACTTTTCCCGACGGAACAAAATTGGTCACGGTACACCATCCCATCGCGCTCGAGGACGGAGATTTGACGCTGGCGCTTTATGGCAGTTTCCTGCCGGTGCCGTCCCTTACGCAGTTTGATGGCGCGGAGGCGGACGACGAATCGGAGCCCGGCGAGTGCCTGCCGGCCGACGGAGACCTCGAGCTGAATGCTGGCCGCGAGGCGGTCCGCCTCTCCGTGACGAACCTGGGGGATCGGGCAATCCAAGTGGGTAGTCACTATCACTTTGTTGAAACCAACGGTCGCCTGGAGTTTGATCGCAACAGGGCGTACGGGAAACGCTTGGATATTCCCGCCGGTACGGCCGTTCGATTTGAACCGGGCGAAACCCGAACAGTGCGTCTCGTTGAGATCGCCGGTGCACGCGTCATTCGAGGAGGCAATAGCCTTGCCAATGGCCCGATGTCCGACGCGAACCGGGAGGCAACGATGCGGCGGGTCCGGGACGGTGGATTCGCTCACAAGGAGGAATGACATGGCACATACGATGAAGCGCGCGCATTACGCGGAGATGTTTGGTCCGACTGCGGGGGACCGGCTGCGTCTCGGCGATACGAGTCTCATACTACAGGTGGAGCAAGACCACACTGTCTACGGGGACGAATGCAAATTTGGCGGCGGCAAGACCATTCGGGAAGGGATGGGACAGGCCGCGGGTGTCAGCCAGGCGGAGGCATTGGATTGCGTCGTCACGAACGCGCTGGTGGTCGACTCGACCGGCATCTACAAGGCGGATCTCGGAATCAAGAACGGGCGCATTTCGGGGATTGGCAAGGCCGGCAACCCGGACGTTATGGCGGGTGTGACACCGGGAATGGTGGTGGGTGTCACGACCGAAGTGATCGCAGGTGAAGGATTAATTGTGACGGCGGGCGGGCTCGACACCCATATTCACTTCATATGCCCACAGCAGGCCTTCGAGGCGATCGCCTCTGGCTTGACCACCCTGGTTGGGGGCGGCACGGGACCGGCAACGGGCACGTGCGCCACGACCTGCACGCCGGGCGCGTATCATCTGCGAATGATGTTCGAAGCGACGGACAGCCTGCCCTTGAATTTTGGGTTCACGGGCAAGGGCAACACGTCGCTTCCGGCCGGACTGCCCGAACAAATTCTCGGAGGGGCCATCGGCCTGAAGTTGCACGAGGACTGGGGAACCACCCCGGCGGCCATTGACTGCTGCCTCCGGGTTGCGGACGAATACGATGTCCAGGTCACCATCCACACGGATACGTTGAACGAGTCGGGGTTCGTGGAGGCGACCATTGCCGCCATTCGTGGGCGAACGATTCATACCTATCACTCCGAGGGTGCGGGCGGCGGGCACGCTCCGGATATCATCCGAATCTGCGGGGAGCCCAATGTCCTTCCCAGCTCCACGAATCCCACGCGTCCGTACACGGTCAATACCATCGATGAACACCTCGACATGCTGATGGTGTGTCACCATCTGGATCCCGGACTTCCGGAGGATGTTGCCTTTGCCGAGAGTCGAATCCGCGGAGAGACCATTGCGGCGGAGGATATCCTGCATGACCTCGGGGCGATCAGCATGATGAGTTCCGATTCCCAGGCGATGGGACGCATCGGGGAGGTAATCACGCGCACCTGGCAAACGGCGGACAAAATGAAGCGGCAGCGCGGCAGCTTGCCTGGGGAGAAAGGCAACAACGATAACCTCCGGATCAAGCGTTATATCTCCAAGTACACAATCAATCCGGCGATTGCCCACGGCATGGGGCACATGTTGGGCTCGATCGACGTGGGCAAGCTTGCGGACCTTGTGCTTTGGAAGCCGGCGTTTTTTGGAATCAAACCTGAAATAGTTCTCAAGGGCGGGATCATCGCCTGGGCACAGATGGGCGATCCCAATGCCAGCATTCCAACGCCACAACCGGTCCTGATGCGCCCCATGTTTGGCGCGTTTGGCAGGGCACCCGGTGGAAACTCCGTGGCGTTCATCAGCCAAGTCTGCCATGAGCACGGCGTGGCGGCGGCCTACGGTTTGACCAAACGCCTCGAAGCGGTCCGCGGATGCCGTTCCATTGGCAAGAGGGACATGAAATGGAACGATGCCATGCCGCGCATCACCGTCGATCCCGAGACCTACGCGGTGACGGCGGATGGCGTTCCGCTCGTTTGTGAACCGGCGCGCGTACTGCCGCTGGCGCAGCGTTATTCTCTTTTTTGAGCCGTGGAAGACGCATTTCATCGGGGACGAGATCCGGAAAATCCGGCGGTCTGGAACCCGATGGCGTCGGACCCGTTGATTGCATTCCCAGGCAAATTACCCGCCGTCGGCAACGCGTGGCTCCTGCTGCAATTGGCCGATTCAGCATTTCCCTCCGGCGGATTCGTCCATTCGGGCGGATTGGAGGCGGCTTGGCAGCATGGCGAAGTCCGCAACCGAAGTGACCTGGCGTCCGTAGTCGAGGCTGGGTTGCGCCAGGTCGCCCGGGCAAGCCTGCCTTTCCTCCATCCAGCTCATCAAGAACCCAAGGAATTACCCGCCATTGATCGTGAATGTGAGGCGTTTACGTCGAATCATGTCGCCAATCGCGCCAGTCGCCTTCAGGGCCGCGCTCTGCTGGCTTCGTCGATTCGGATTTTTTCTATTCCGGATTTCGCTCCGCCCTTTGGACACGTTGCGCCGGTGCTGGGTGTCGTGGGGAATTGCCTCGGCCTCGATCGCGGAGAAACCGCCAGGCTCTTCCTGTTTCAACAGGTGCGCGGCTATTGTTCTGCCGCGGTTCGCCTCGGAATCGTCGGACCTCTCGAGGCCCAGGCGTTGCAACACCGGATGACCCCCATTCTGGATACGCTGCTGGAGGAGTGCTTCAACCTCGGGATCGATGATGCCTGCCAGACGTCACCGCTCCTCGATCTCTGGCAGGGTACCCACGACCGGTTGTACTCGCGTCTTTTTCAAAGTTGAGTTCCATTCCTATGATGCCCTCGCATTCGCATACTCACACTCACGGAGACCATGGCCATTCGCATGAGCCGATGGATCATCCGGGCCAGTATCATGAACGGGAGTCTCCGCTGGATCGAAATCTCACAACCCGTGCCTTTACCGTCGGAATCGGTGGGCCGGTCGGGAGCGGGAAGACCGCGTTGATGCTTCAATTGTGCCGGCGCCTTCGCCAGGAACGAAGCATCGCAGCCGTGACGAATGATATTTTCACGCGGGAAGATTGCGAATTTCTGACCCGGAACGAGGCACTCCCCGCGGAACGTATTCGTGCGGTCGAGACCGGAGGATGCCCGCACGCCGCGATCCGCGAGGACATCTCCGCCAACCTCCTCGCCCTGGAGGAACTTCACCGGCAGTTCCATCCGGAGATTCTGCTTCTCGAGTCCGGTGGCGACAATTTGGCGGCTCACTTCAGCCGGGAACTGGCGGATTATACCGTGTATGTGATCGATGTTTCCGGAGGGGATAAGATTCCGCGCAAAGGCGGCCCGGGAATTACGCAGGCGGATTTGCTGGTCATCAACAAGACCGATCTCGCGCCAGCCGTGGGGGCGGACCTCGGCGTAATGGAACGGGATTCGCGTCGGATGCGAGGCGACGGGCCATTCGTATTCGCACAGGTGAAACACGGCGTCGGCGTTGAGGAAATTGTCCGGCACATCCTCCATGCCTGGCAACATACCGCCGGGATGGCCCACAGCCATTGACCGCACCGATCCCTGGCCGATCGCGAACCCGCGCACTCGATGAAGACCCACTCCATCCGAAACATTGCAATTCTCGCCGCTCTCCTGCTCGGTCCGCTGGTCGCCAAGGCCGCCCAAATCCAGGCGGGCGTCGCCAGGGTGGAGATTACCGATCGTACCGCCGGTCCGGTCAATGATCCTTCGTATGTGAAGGCGCTCGTCCTCAAGGAGAGTGGAAACATTGCCGTGATCATCACGGTCGATGCGGTCGCCATCGGGGAGATTGGCAGAATCGGAAACGGCTATCTCGGGAGCGTTCGGGCTCAGCTTCAAAAAGAGCTCGGAATTCCGCCGACAGATGTCCTCATCAATGCCAGCCACTGCCATAGCGTGGTGCGCGGGGATACGGACGCACTGACAGTGCAGGCTGTGAAAGCTGCGTTCCGGGCGATGGTGCCAGTGAAGGTCGGCGCGGGCTCGGGATACGAGGCGCGAATCAGCGAGAATCGCCGCCTGAAGATGAAAGACGGCAGCGAGGTGGATATGCGGCGGGCTTACTCAATGCCGCGGGATGAAGATGTGGCTGGCGTTGGGCCAATTGATCCTCAGATCGGACTTCTCCGGCTGGACCGAGACGATGGCAAACCGCTGGCCGTGCTCTACAACTTCGCGTGCCATCCCATCATGAATCCGCCCAGTACTGGCAATTCGGCGGACTTTCCGGGCTTTGCCTCGAAGGTGATCGAGGAAGGCTTGGGCGAGGGCGCGATCGCGCTGTTCGTGCAGGGTTGCGGGGGTGACATAAATCCCGTGCGTTATAAGGATGTGCAACACCCACCCAGCGCCGAGCCGCTGGGAACAATGCTCGGCCTCAGCGTCCTGCGCGCATTAAAACAGATCGAAACCAGGTCCAGCGAAGAACTCAAGATTGTCAACGAAGTCTTCGCTCTGCCCCGCGGCACGGATCTGGAGCGGCGCATCGTTGCGATCCAAACCGAGCAGTCGAAGCTGCTCGCTGCGCTCAAGCCGACCGACATCAACTTCAAGACCTTCCTCCCGCTGTTTGTGCAGCAAAAGATGTCGCCCGAATTTCCATCGTTCTACTCACAGGGTTATCTCCACGAAAAGGCACTCGGTCGGGAGAACCTCACGAAGCTGGATGACGCAAACCACAAGAGCGTCGACGCCTACCTCGAGAATATCCAGATCCTGGAGCGGCTAACGCGATTGAACGTAAACCTTGCCCTGCTCAAGCAACATCTCGCGCAAAACCAAGCCGCCGGAAAGCCCACCCTGGATGTTGAGATTTCCGGAGTGCGGATCGGGGATTTTCGATTGGTGACATTTCCCGGCGAACTGACTGTCGAAATCGGGCTCAACATCAAACGGCGCGCGCCCGCACCATTCACCTTCGTTGCCGGCTATTGCAATGGCTACATTTACTACCTGCCCACCAAGAAACAACGCGGCAACACCGGGTACGCCCAGGAAGATTGCGACTGCCTCGTGGCGCCCGAATGGCAAGAGCTCTTCGAGGCGAAGGCGGAGGAGATTCTGAAGGCGCTGTGAGTAATTTTTCCCCGCGCACCGTTACCGCTCGAACACGGGAGCGGATGCCTACAGGGCTGCAACCATCCAGCCCCACGGGAGCGCAAAAATGTCGGTGTCTATCGGACGACTCTGGCCTGCGTGCAACACGACGCTGCGCACTAAGATTGGTTTTTTCTTGAGTGAGTCCCGAAACGCCCGGATACCGGCCGCGTCGGAACCGGTCACAGTGCTGCCTGACTTGATTTCCAAGGCAACCAGTTTCCCATTCTGTTCGAGAATGAAATCGACTTCGTGTCCTGGACGGTCTCGCCAGAAATGAATTTTACGATCGAGTGGATCCATCGCGCGCCAAGTTTGCAGTGTCTGGTAAAGGGTCTGTTCGAGCCAGAAGCCAGAGTCAGGCCGATTCAAAACGTCCTGCGAGTTCTTGATGCCCGCCAAGGAGGCCGCGAGACCGCAATCCGTCCAGAGGAGTTTGGGTGATTTGACGAGGGCAACATTGGGGTTTGTGGCGAAAGGTCGGATGCGAGTGACGAGGCATCCGGTTTCGAGCAGATTGAGATAACGGTGGGTGGTGGGATGAGTGAGTGCGGCGTCGCGGGCGACGTCGGCCTGGTTTAACAAGCGGCCGGTGCGGTGTGCAGCCAGGGCCATCACGCGCTGAAAATCGGGCAGGCTCGATACGGTGCTCAACTGCCGGAGGTCGCGCTCCAGGTAGGTCTGGACGTATGAGGCAAACCAAAGCGCGCGATCGGAGTCGTCCACGATGGCGAGCGCTGGGGGGAACCCCCCCCGCAACAACCAAGCCGGCCAGTTGCCGGCTTCTACAGGCCATTCTCGGAAGTCAAAGTCGGGGGCGAAGAGCCGATCGAGCGGCAGGAGCGCATGCTTCCGTCGATGCCATTCCGCCGGACAGAAGGGAGGCAGTTCCAGATAGATAGCCCGTCCCGCCAGCGTGTCGGCCACCCGGCCCATCAGCAGCAGGTTGGCCGAACCCGTGAGCAGGAAGTCGCCCGCGCGCCGACGCTCGTCCACGGCGCGTTTGACGGCCAGGAGCAGTGTGGGGGTGCGCTGTACTTCATCGAGCGTGACCGGGCGGTTGCCGAGCAACGCGTCCGGATGGCGCTCGGCTTGATCGAGGACCCCGATATCATCCAGCGTGAAGTAGGCGCGGGCCGGGCCGAGGGATTTAACTAAAGTGGTTTTGCCCGTCTGTCGAGCACCGGTGACGACCGTCACGGGCAGCACTCGGAGGGCGGAATCGAGGTTTCGAACAAACCAGCGCGCTCGCATATCGTTCATACTGTGAAATAAATCATTTCACGACGTGAAATACAATGTCTTCGTTTCCTTCGTTTGTTTCTGTCGTCATTCCGACCACTTCGGGATGCACGGTGCGGTGTCTGAGACGGTGTTTGCGACTTGCACCCCGCAGTCGTGAGCAGTACGAATCGGTCGTTAACGTTCCATGTCGTTCGCGGACGGTATCGTTCCGTTCGACTCACACAGGTTTCGTGCCATTTCTCGATTGGACCATACCATGACGCGCTCGTCCCGATTCCGCTGGGGTTTCACCCTGATCGAACTGCTCGTGGTCATCGCGATCATCGCCATCCTGGCTGGCATGCTCCTCCCTGCGCTCGCCCGGGCCAAGAACAAGGCCGGGGCCGCCCGTTGCATCAGCAATCAAAAACAACACGGGCTCGGCTATGCCATGTACGGCGATGACAACCGGGATATCTACCCGGTCTACAAGGACTTCGCCACCATCGGCGGTACTACCGGTCGGCATGCCTATCATGGCGGCTTCGAACCACAATCCAATCGGCCCCTCAACAAGTATGTCGGCGCGCCGGACGCCTGGCGGTGTCCCGGTGACAAGGGAGATTCCCTCTACCCCGACATTTTTAAAGGCACGCTCCAATCCTGTTTCGCCGCGTGGGGAAATAGTTATCTCACCGCCGGTGGTTATGACACCTTGCGCGTCAAACACGTCACCGGGTTTTCCACCGTGCCCCCCAGTGATCCGGTCGGACGTCCGATGAAACTCGGCGATGTTGCCGTCAGTCCCGCCAACAAGATTATCCAAGGTGAATGGCACTGGTACGGCGATCGCAGCAAGGTCGACCCTCGGGGGCAATGGCACAACTACAAGGGGCAACCCCGCCATAACCTGCTCTTTGGAGACTCGCACACCGAGTTTTTCCTCTTCCCGCCAGAAGCCAAAAACTGGTACGCCAACACGCCCACCCCGGATCCCTCGTTCAAATGGTGGTGAGCCGCGGTGCCAAAAATCCTTTAATCCTCGTATGAAGTTACTCCATCTTTTTTTGTTGAGTGCGCTGACCTTGCCATGGACTGCGGCCGGCGCCAACTGGCCTTCCTGGCGCGGCCCAAATCAGGACGGCACAACGCCGGAAACTAAGTTCCCCCTCTCCTGGAGCCGGGAGAAAAATGTGAAGTGGCGGACGGTCCTGCCGGAAGCGGGAAATTCGTCGCCGGTCGTTTGGGGTGGCACCGTATTCATCACCCAGGCCTTGGGGGATGGCAAGGAGCGAACACTGATGGCTTTCGATCGGGCGACGGGTAAGAAGCTCTGGCAGAAGGGAGTCTCCTACGATTCGGCGGATCCGCGTCACAAGACCAATCCCCATTGCGCGGCGTCACCGGTGACCGATGGGGAGCGGGTGGTCGTGAGTTTCGCGTCGGCGGGTGTAGTGGCGTACGACTTCTCCGGCCGCGAGCTCTGGCGAACGGATTTGGGAAAACAGGTTCATGAATGGGGACAGGGTTCCTCACCGGTTCTCTATGGGGATCAAGTCATCGTTTATCACGGTCCGGGTGATTTTTCGGCCCTGTACGCGCTCGACAAGCGGACCGGCAAGGTTCAGTGGAATCTCCCACTCAAGGAACAACACCCGCCGGAACGGTGGGATGGCTTTGCGGGTAAAAATGACGGCATGATCGGCACCTTCAGCACGCCGCTCGTGATCCGAGCCGGAACCCAGGACGAAATTATTCTTCCCGTTGTCAACCAACTGCAGGCGTTTGCCCCGAGTTCAGGGAAACAATTGTGGCACGTCGACGGCGTCAACCCGCTCGCATACAGTTCGCCCACGTTTGGACAGGGGACCTTGGTGGCCTTTGGCGGATTCTTTGGCAGCGGGATCTTCGTTAAGCCGGGCGGGCATGGAGACCGGACTGCGGACCGTCTATTTTACGAGCGCCGCTTGAAGAAGCACACCATCGGGTCGCCCCTCGTGAAGGACGGCTATATTTACCAAGGTGCGACCGACGGCTTCGGTCAATGTTTCGAACTGGCGACGGGCAAACTCGTCTGGGAGGAGCGCCTTCCGACGTCGGGGGCCAGTGGTCAGACTTGGGGGTCGATGGTGCGGTCGGGGGATCATCTCTTCGTGGTCAATCGGTCGGGGGACACGATCATTCTTCGGGCGGCGCCCAAGTTTGAAGTGATCGCCACCAACCCGATCGGGGAACTGTCCAACTCGACGCTTGCGCTTTCGAGTGGTGAGATTTTCCTCCGTACCCAGGCGGCATTGTACTGCATCGCTGAATCCAAGTGAACTCAAGAGCCCCGGCGGCCGGGGATCGGTGATATGCGCACTGCCAAAGCCTCCGTCCTCGAAGCATTCAACGCGCCGCTGCGGCTTCACGAATACGAAGTCCCCGCACACGTTGAGCCGGGTGCGGTCCTGGTGCGCACGGAGATGGCCGGAATCTGCGGCACCGACGTGCATCTTTGGCAGGGGCAATTGCCGATCCATCTGCCGGTAATTCTCGGCCACGAAACGGTTGGTCATGTCGCGGTGTTGGGAGAGGGCGTCGAGAAAGACTGGTCGGGCAAGCCGCTGAAAGTGGGTGACCGCGTGACATGGAACTCCGCCGTTTCCTGCGGCCAATGCTACTACTGTGCGGTGAAAAAACAGCCGACGCGCTGTGCACAACGGCGGGCCTACGGCATCGGTTACCCGTGCAATTGCGCGCCGCACTTTCTCGGTGGCTACGCGGAGTTTCACTACTTGCATCCGCGCACGACGATTTTCAAACTTCCGGATGAGCTGCCAACGGAGTCCGTGATCGGCGCGGGTTGTGCGTTGATCACAGCGATTCACGGCATCGAACGCACGGGCATTGCGTGGCAGGACAACGTGGTGGTTCAAGGAGCGGGTCCGGTTGGCATCGCGGCGCTCGCCGTGGCGAAGAGTGCGGGCGCCGGCAAGGTCATCGTCATCGGCGCGCCCAGCCATCGGCTCGAAATGGCGAAGCGTTTTGGCGCCGACGCGGTGATTGACCTTAACGAACTCCGCGAACCGGCGGCGCGCCTCGCAAAAGTGCGCGAACTGACGGGAGGGTACGGTGCGGACGTGGTGCTGGAATGCGTGGGCCATCCGAGTGCGGTCGTCGAGGGAATGGAACTATGTCGCGACGGCGGGAAGTATCTCGTGCTCGGCCACTATTGCGACGCGGGCACGGTGGCATTCAACCCGCACGTCATCACGCGCAAACAACTCCAGGTGTTCGGCTCGTGGTCGAGCGAGCCGCGACATTTGCAGGCGGCGATCGAGTTTCTTCGCCGGCATCAACAGGAGTTTCCCTTCCACGAAATGGTCACGCACCGGTTCACGATCGAGCAGGCGGACGAGGCATTGCGCACGACGGCAACGTGGCAGTCGGCGAAGAGCGTGATTGTGCCGGGTTGATGGCGATGACTCTGTTTGGAGTTCCGCCTTCAGGCGGCTCGGGCCGAGCATCGAATCGGGCTGCGTAAATGCCGAACTCCAAACAGACCGCCCGCGGGTGCTCGGAGGGCAATGCCCGGCCGTGCGCGGCTGAATCAGAGGTCTGCTTTTTGGCTCCCGTATGCGGACGAAGTGTGGCTCCATGGCGGCCACCACCAAATAAGGATTCTCATGAAGAAAATTGTACTCGGAAGTTTTCTCGGTGCCGTTGCCATGTTTATGTGGGGTGCCGTGTTTTGGATGGGCCCTCTGCCTAAAGGTGTCGCCCTCACGGCACGGGACGAATCAGCCCTGGGTCAGGCGTTGCGGCAGCATCTCCATGCCTCGGGCACGTACACCCTACCGGGGCTGGCCACCGAACCGAAGCGGGCCGAGGAACTGGCACAGAAGGGCCCGTTCGCCGTCATCCACTACCGCTCGATCGGCGGACCCCTCCCGGATCCGAGCCTGCTGTTGCGCGGGTTCCTGATCGAATGGGTCACGGTCGCTCTCATTGCGTGCCTGATGCAAATGGCCTTTCCGGTCTTGAATTCGTACATGCGCCGGGTGCTTTTTGTGATGCTCGCCGCGATTACACTCGCTATTCACACTGACGCCGGTGCCGTCGTCTGGTGGCATCATGACGCTTCCTGGGCGTGGTTGATGGCTCTGTACGATGTGTCCGCCTGGACCCTTGCGGGACTCGTGCTCGCCGCCTTCGTCAAGCCGAGCCAGACTTCCCGCTGACTCGAAGCGTTGTTCGAGATCGCCTCGACCGGAATCACGCGGTAGGATTCGCACGCGAAGCCGCGAGGCCGCGAAGCAAGGCAAAGGAGGCTTAGGCAACAATTTTGGCATTGATATGACGCTCGGAACGGCCCCCAGCGGCGGATTACCAATTCCTGCTTTCTTCGCGGCTTCGCGCGAGTCTTCTGGTCCGCAGACAACGACTGGAGATTAGCCATTCTGGAGGAACGAATTGCGTCCCAAAAGCAGCCTGCGGCCCGGGGCACGTGGGGAAGGACTCCGTCATCCCGCTGGAGTTTGGCCGTACACTTGCACGTGTGTCCCGGAGGGACAATCGACAATAGCCCGGCGTTTCAACGCCGGGTTACAGGACAGGCAAGCAAGTCCCGAAGGGACGGCTGAAAATTCAACCCACGACGTCGGATACTGTTTCCTCGGGCTGAACATGCAATGGAAATGGGAATTTGGGTAGAACATGCCACCGCATCAACCGTCCCTTCGGGACTCGCGCAATTCGATCGACAGTCCCGGCGTTGAAACGCCGGGCTATTATCATCATGTCCCTCCGGGACAGTCAGAAAATGTCCAATCTCCAGAAACTTTGTCGGAAACTTTGTCGATCCGGAAAAGACCCGACAAAGTTTCCGACAAAGTGAGGGCAAAGCGCGCTCAGAAACGTCGAATTTCCAGGGGTTGTCGCAGCGCGACAACCTCTGCCAACAACATCAGGATGCGCCCCGTGAAGAAACGTCCCAAACAATCTCATTGCAGCACCGCGGGGTGATTCCTAGATTGGGGCAGTCTTTCGGACATGCACGGGTAGCTCAATTGGATAGAGCGTTGGCCTCCGAAGCCAAAGGTTGTGGGTTCGACCCCCGCCCCGTGCACCAGCGCTTCCCTAATTTCAGATCAGGCGGCCGATCTGATGTCCTGCAACTTCAGCATCGGTTCAGCCGCTGCACGCGACGCGGCCAGATCGACCTCCCAAACAACCATCCAGTCGTTGTGACCCTCGGGGTCCACTAACATCTGCTCAATCTTCCAGAGCCGCTGATCCTCCGACGGCAGCACCCGCGTATGCCGAAGATTGCGCGCCTCCGGGTCCAGACCAAACATCGAGTGCTCCCGCTTGTAGGATTCCATCGCCAGACGCAATCGCTCGGCCGTCCACGCTTGACCCTCTCGATCGAGAGCGCCTGCGGGCACCTCCAAGGCGCGTTCAAAGTCCGCCACGAGCAGAGCTCGCAGAAAAACAAAAATCCGACTCCGAATCGCCGCGGTGAACTTCCCCGCGTCGCGGGTGACATCGCGCGCGGCCTCGCCGGAACCGGGCGGACGAATCTCCGGAGTCGGTGCCGCGGATTGATGTGCGGGATTACGCATCTTCTGCCATTCGTCAATGAGACTTGAATCCACCTGCCGTATCATGGTGACAAGGTACAGTTCGAATTCGCGAAGTGTGTCGCTCTTCGCCGCATCGGGGACGGTTTGCGCGAGGACCTTGTGGACGCGGGCAAGGTGCCGGAGGAGAACCCCCTCCGCCCGCTGAAGTTCGTAGTCGCGGACATAGTCTCCGAAGGAGCGAAATTGCTCGAACATCTCGCGAGCGATGGATTTTGGGTGAATGTTTTCCTGGCCCACCCATGGATGCTGTTCCGCAAAGGCATTGAAAGTTTCGTAGATGAATTCGCGACGCGGTTTGGGGTATTCCAGCTTTTCCAATTCCTCCATCCGTTGATCGTATTCGATGCCTTCCTGCTTCATCCGGGCCATCGCGTCGTCTTTCACCCGATCCAACTGCTTGCGCAAAATAATATCCGGATCCTCCAAAATAGATTCGACCAAGGTTATCACATCCAGGGCATGGTCGGGCGCTTGCGGATCCAGTCGGGGCAGGGTGTCGAGCAGGTAGAGCGACAACGCCTGGTCCATCGAGAAGTCGTCTTGTAGCGAAATATGCACCCTGAGGTGGGAACCGGTTTCCGTGCGCGGAGTAAATTCGACGATCTTCTTCTCTACGAGGGCACGGAATAGTTGCCAGGCGCGACGCGTGAGAGCCTTTTTAGCCTTGGGCGATTCATGGCAACGCGAGATCAACGCGCGCATCGCCCGGCAGCCGTCCCCGGGGCGCGCCAGGACATTCAGTAGTGTGCCATGCGAGACGCTGAACCGGGAGGTCAGCCGTTCCGGTGGGGCCGACATCAATCGCGTATAGGTGTTGCGATCCCAGTTGACGAAATTCTTCTCCGGCGGCTTTCGTTTGACGATTTTCTTTCCGTCCCGCGCGGCCTTTTCGTCGAGCTTCAGGTTCTCAACCACGTGTTCGGGGGCCTGGGCGACCACCCAACCACGGTCGTCGTACCCCTTGCGCCCCGCGCGCCCTGCGATTTGATGAAAATCACGGGCGCTCAGGATACCGGTTTTCTGTCCGTCATACTTGCATAAGCGGGTGAAGACGACCGTACGGATCGGGACATTGATGCCGACGCCGAGTGTGTCCGTGCCGCAGATCACTTTGAGCAGTCCCTTCTGAGCGAGTTGCTCGACGAGAATGCGATACTTTGGAAGGAGCCCGGCATGATGAAGGCCGATTCCCTGACGAAGCCAGCGCCGGAGGTCGGGTCCGTAAGGACTATTGAATCGAAAATTCTCGATCGCCGCGGCGACAGCGGCCTTCTCCTCTCGGGAGCAGACATTGATGCTTGTAAAATCCTGGGCGCTTTGTGCGGCTTCGAGCTGGGTGAAATGGACGACGTAAACCGGGGCGCGCCCGTTTTGGAGGAGCGATTCGAGCGTCTGAGCGAGAGGGGTCTCGGCGTAGGCAAATTCAAGGGGTACGGGACGATCGACGGAGGATACCGTGCTCGTCTGCAGTCCATTCAGTCGGGTGAGTTCACTCTCGAAGAATCCGGTATCGCCGAGGGTAGCGGACATCAGCAGGAATCGAGTGCGCGCCATGGTGAGTAGCGGAATCTGCCACGCGGCACCGCGTTCCCGGTCGGAGTAATAGTGAAATTCGTCGACCACGGCATCGCGGATCGTGGAGTCCGCGCCTTCGCGGAGGGCAATGTTCCCGAGGATCTCGGCCGTGCAGCAGAGTATTGGAGCGTCCCGATTAATCGTGGCGTCACCGGTGCTGAGGCCCACATTGTCGGGTCCGAACTCGCGACAGAGGGACATCCACTTCTCGTTGACGAGCGCCTTGACTGGGCAGGTGTAAATCGATCGACGGCCCTGGGCGAGCGCTTGGAAAAGCAAAGCGGAGGCGACGAGAGATTTTCCCGAACCGGTCGGCGTATTGAGGATGACGTTCTTGCCATCGAACAGTTCAAGGATTGCGGACTCCTGTGCCGGATAGAGCTGCACACCCTTGCCCTCCTGATACTCCAAGAATCGGCCGAGTAGGAGATCACTTTCGACCGAATCTCCCTTCGGCAAGGCGTCATACAGCGTGGCGAACACAGGCTGGAGATCGTAGGCTGGGATCGAAGTGAGCGGAAGCCCGATCGGTATCAGAGCCGGCGCATTTCAGTCGAAACACTCCTCGCAATTCACTTTGGCATGATTTCCGCTAAGTTGCCTCGGATGTCCTTGTTGTATCGGATTTGGATTTTGGGTGCGGGCTGGCTGCTATTGGCGGGCGGATTGTGGGCCGTCGACTGGGTGCGATTGCCCGGGCTGACAGCTTTCGAGACGCAATCCGATGTGCCGTTGCTGGGAGGCGACGACCCAACCGCAATGACGTGGCACCCGGTCGGTCGGCCTAATATGCTGTGGGAATTCACCGATCGACTGGTGCTGCAAACGTCGATTCCAGAACTTATCGCGCGGGCGGAAGCGGATGTTCGGCTGAAGGGAGGAAAGCGTGTGGAGGCAGACATCATCGTATTCCAGGCGATGGATGCCCGGACCGCGATGGAGATTGCCGGTGAATTCTCCGGGTTGCCGGGGGTCGATGCCGTCTATCCGGTTTTCCGACGACCGATGGAATTGAACTCAGCTTACGCGCCGCCCCCCGAGGACGCGTTTTTTCCGGCGCACGTCAACAACGTGGACGGGCAGTGGTACCTGGAGAATCGCAATCCCACCAATGCGGTACGGGAGGGCATCGATGTCAATGCGAGGGCGGCGTGGCCCTGGTCGCGAGGAAAGGGGATCACCGTGGCGGTCGTTGATGTGGGCGTTGAACTGGAGCACCCGGAACTACGGGAGCGAATGACAGGGGCGCCTCACCACAATTTTGCCGAAAATACCGACAACGGGCTTCCGTTTGGCACCGGAAAGAGCGATGCGCACGGAACCGGGGTGGCGGGGTTGATCGGTGCGACGGCGGGTGACGACCAAGTGATGGCGGGAGTGGCACCCGAAGTTCAGATGGCCAGTTGGGTTATCTACAATCAGCGGGGGAAAATGGCGACCGACGAACAATTGGGGACATTATACAGTTATTTATTTAATTCCGTGGCGGTACAGAATCACAGTTTCAGTCCCAATGAGTCGGTATTGCTTGGACCAAGTTTGCTGGAGCAGGCGGGTATGCAACGCGCCTACCTCGACGGGCGGCACGGACTGGGTGTCGTGATGGTCCACCCGGCTGGCAATAACCGGGAGCTTGGTCAGAACGCAAATGAAGACGGCTATGCAAACGATTTCCGCTCAATCACCGTGGCGGCGGCCTTGCGGTCGGGGGCGACTGCCCCGTACAGCGAGCCTGGCGCGTGTGTCCTGGTCGCTGCCCCTGGTGGAAAAAGTGGTGAAGGTGGCCTCTTTACCACAGATCTAATCGGTGCGGCGGGAGGAAACTTCCTCTCTTTCTATCCGCCTTACGAGTATCTGTCAGACTACCGATTTGACGGCCTCGGTTTCATTGGCACCTCGGCCGCAGCCTCCCTGGTCAGCGGCGTCGTTGCGCTGATGTTGTCGGCCAATCCGGGACTTTCCGTTCGGGATGTGCAGTGGGTTCTGGCGTTGTCCGCCAGCTATCGGGGACAGGACGATCCGTCGGCCTGCCCGAACGGAGCCGGTCTTCGGGTCAGTCACAATCTCGGGTTCGGTCTCCTCGACGCCGGCGAAGCGGTCCGCCTGGCGCTGCGTTGGAGCAACCGCCCGCCGGCGGAATGGGCAACGATACCCAATCTCAGCCGGGTGGCGATTCCCGATAACGGTCTCCAGGTTGAGTTGTTGAAGGGCGGTGCGGGCACCTTTTTTGATTGTCTCCCCGGCCAGGGGCCCTTTCCCGACGAGTTGGGGACCCAGGCCGGTGACCGATTTTCCATCGTGGACTTTGGTCTTGCCACAAATCGCACCGAGATTCCGTCGGGAATCGAAGGCCCCGTGGTCGCCCTGGTGGAACGTGGGCGGAACAATTATTCGGACAAAATCGCCAATCTTCCAAAGAATGTCGCCCTGGTGATTTTCTATAACTATGAGGACTCGGGTCTCAGTGGCTGCCCCGGTGGTGATCAGCTATGCATTCCTGGAGGAACCGATTTTTCTCCGTACCCTGTTGTCTTTGTCGGACGAACGGCAGGTTTGGAATTGAAGCAGGCTGCCGGTGTTGGCTCCTCCGCGAAGGCGGGGCTGCGTCTCCAGCCGGCGGACCTTCGATTCGAAGTGGTTGATCCACTCTCCATTGAGCATGTGACGCTGCAGCTCCAGTCGGATCACTCGGTGCGCGGGGATCTCCGCGTCGCACTCCGTTCGCCGGCGGGTACGGTGAGTGTCCTTCAGCGCTATAACGCGGATACCAGTGCCGGACCTTTGGATTGGACCTATATGTCGACTCATCACTACCTGGAGCCCTCGGTGGGGACCTGGACGCTGGAGATTCTCGACCAGGCAACGGGCGGTCAGGGGGCAGTCTTGCAGGCGACTCTCAATATCCAAGGCGTCCGCATTCTCGATAGCGATCGGGACGGACTTGACGACAATTGGGAGCGTCAACAGACGGGTGGATTGTCCCGGAAACCATCGGATCCGACCGGGGATGGACGTTCGACTGTCGGCAGGGATTACGCGGCCGGAGGTTCGATTCAACCGAGTGGGCAGTTGGTGAAATTGGATGTGACACTCTGGTATAGCGATTTTGTCCGGATCAGCTGGCCCTTTTCCACCAATCGGATGGTGCTCTACGGCGGCGAGGGTCTCGATTTGTTAAAGCCTTTGGATGAGGTGCCGGACATCGTTGGTCCGGATACGTCTGCGTTTCTTCCGGCCACGAACGCTCCACAGGGATTCTATCAGCTTCGAATGAAAGCTCCTTAGGGAATCCAGCGAAGGTTTGGTTGATCCAATCGGCCACGATTGTTTTTGAAATCCCAATAGTCCGTGTTGCGATGGTGCGCGACGTGTCCATCGAGCAACAAGAATTGGGCGCCGCCGGCGTGAAGGTTCGTGTGGACTGCGTTCTCGGTGGCAACACCGGCGAGCCTGCCATTGTCGAACATCCAGACGGTGAGGGCGGGTGCAGGGATGCCACTGAGCCGGACGGGGTGACTGTTGGAACCTTCGCCGTTGACTCGGCGATTGAGGGCGTAGTGGAAGAGATTGTTGGTATTGCTTCTTCGAGGATTGGCCGGGCAGATCCAGAGAGATCGGCCGGGATCGATCGATGAGTTGGTCCGCCAGGGCAGCTCATGGTAGGTTGGGATGCCGAGGGTTGCTGGTAGATCATTATACCACCCTCCTTTAAGCCAGGTGCCATTTGGCGATCCGTCTTGCGGGAGCCAGTCGTCATTTTCCGTCACAAACAGGTGAGTTGCCAGTCCCCATTGCTGGAGATTTGAGCGGCAAGCGACGCTCTTGCTGGCCATCCGCGCACGGGCGATTCCGGGCAATAGTACGGTGGACAGGATGCCTATAATCAGAATGACCGAGAGAAGTTCGATCAGAGTAAATCCGGCTGCGTTCTGCCCGGAAGATTTGGGAGTCTTCGTGTCAGAACATTTGAATCGAGTGATCATGGGCAGGGAGTGTTTCTGACGAATGGACATGAATTAGGACCCTGAACCTGGGAGCGCCGGCATCCTGCCGTCGGGTGTTGTCCTCTCTGCAGACTCGCCGGCAGGATGCCGGCGCTCCCGGGAAGATGGTCAATGGGGGACTTCAGGGCAGTGTGATGCGGTAGAAGCGGCAACCCGCGGACCGATTCGTATCGGAGTAAGGGCTGAATTGGATTGCGGTCGCGATTCGTTGGAAAGCCCCCCCCAGGTTGTCGGTACTCCAGATCGAACAGGTTCGGCCCGGCGGAATTTCGAAACGAAGTTCGGATGCACCGGTGTCCCCTGCCGTGGAGAGTTTCGCTGGGATTACCAGGATCGGAGGGGCGGTGTTCGTGGGCGCGGAGGATGTGACGGAGAGCCTGACCGGACTGCTGGTGATTGCCCCCGCAATATTGGTGACGATCAGGTCATAGAGACCGGCTTGGGACACCTTGACCCGACTCAATCGGAGTTGGTTTTGGTTGGCGGCTGGCAGGTTGGTGCCTTCGTGCCGCCACTGAAACCAGAAGGGTGCCTGGCCGCGCACCTCTCCTTGAAGCAGGGCGGTTGTGCCGGGGCGATTGGTCTGGCTGACGGGAGGCACGGTGAACGCTGGCGGCGCCGGCTGCCAGTCGGCCGGCCATCCGGTAACGACAATCCGGTCAAATCGCCACTTGCCGCTGGGGGAATATTTCCCGTCAGGCTTGGCGGCGACATAATTGGTGGAGGAATCGAAATCTGAGACAATGCGGAGAACGATATCACCCGCGACGGGTGACCCCGCGAAATCGGACAGATCGAAACAGACGTCATTGGTGAAACTGCCGTCCTTCGCGATGACAAGGGAGCCGACCGTCGTGAAAATCTGCCCGTCTTCGGCGGCATCGACCCGGAGTCGACGAGACGCAGAGCCGGTTGCGTACCAATCGAGACCGAGGTGTAAGCGGGCCTGCCCGGTCGGTGAGAAGCGCAATTCGATTCCGGCGGTGGCGGGAGATTTTCCGGCCGCAGGAAATCCAGCAACGGCCAGTGAATAGTTCGACGGAATATCCCCCTCCGCCGGGCTGCCGGCGGCCAGTTCGAGGTGAGTTCCGCCCACGGTGGCGAGCGCTCCGGATCCCTCCGTCGGCAAAGACAAGGGCGAATTGGTGTCATTGAATCTCCAGATGGCGAGTGAGGTCTGGCCGCGGAGAGGAAGCAACGAATAGAGGACGACGAGGAGCAGCCAGCCAAGAGAACGGAGTGTTTCAGTTTTCATAACGGTCGATGGAACATTGAGTGTCCCGGCTGATGTGCCGGAGACATCCCGTTCGGGACATCTCATGCAGAACCGTTATGGCAGGGGGGATTTCCGGAAAAAGGGAACGGGCCGACGGAAACTCTTAGACCGAGCGCGGACCCGCTCGGGCGTTTTACGGCTCCTCACGTGTTAGGAGCGCGCGATGAAGAACTATCGGGACTTAACCTGCTTGAGCAGAAGCGGGAGCTCGCTCGAATCGAGGGAGCCATCGCCATTTACGTCGAAGTCGCTCAGTTTCCAGGCATCACCCTGCCAGAGTTTGAGTTCTGGGCCATTGATCCGACCATCACTATCGAGATCTCGACGAATGAAAATGTCCGCGGGCGTCTCGGTCGGTTCTTCGATGGGCTCTAATTTCAGGAGGGTTGGCGCGAGCAATGTCCGGGTGCTGGTTGCAAACACACTCGCGGGGAATCTTTGGTGCAGCTGTTCCAGCAGGGCCTGCTGCTTGGATGCCTGGTCCAATCCGATCGCGTCATGGCAAAAGGCCAGGAGGAACAGTTCCTCTGCATCGGCGGCGGTTGGGTCGTTGCCAAGCAGTTCATTAACTTTGTTGTGATTTCCGGCGAAGAAGGCGCGGATGGCTTGTTCCTTGACCGGGAGGCGGGCGAATTTGGCGGTGGTTTCGGACGGATCGAGGACTTCTGACACCCACTGTTTGGGCGGTACGGCAACGACGCTCGCCTTCTCCACCGCAACGAGAATATTCCCTGCCGGCAGGGTCGATGCGTCTAATCCGAGCCACAGGTGAGTGTCATCCGAAAGGAGAGTTCGAACAGGCAGGCCGACGGCGAACCAGCCTAGCCATCGCTTCGTCTTAAGGTGAAAGACCAGAATGCGGCTGCGGTTGGGATTCAACCCGTCGGTGGTCGCGATCCAGAGGAAGAACTTGTCCCGAGTAATCGCCCGCACGGCCCCGGGAATTCGACTGGCCGGGGTGATCGGATCGACGTTTCGCCGTGACTCGATGCTAATCCTTGCCAGTCGCGCCCGATCCCGCATTCGCGTCCGAATGCCGGTGACAACGCGCTCTCGGGCTTGGTCATACGCGGCGGCGGATGGCTTTTGCCAGGGTCCTGACGGGACAACGATGGCTCCGCTGACTCCCGGGTTAAAGGGCACGATCTGGTGGGTCGCAACGCCTGATTCCGCCTGGAGGTGGTGGAGGCCGCCGGATGTGCCCACCCAGAATCCTCCCTTTTCATCGCCCGCGATGCAGTTTATGGAGATGTCTTCCAGCCAAGGCGTGCCCGCGGCGATGGCTCGGGTAACTTCCAACCATTCGGGAGCGAGGACATGCCGCGTGGCGAGGCGATTGGCGGAGGCGGCGAGCAGCCACGGGCCCGATCCGGCCAACAGTCGCCAAGTGTCCGGTGATCTTGGATTGAGCGGCGGAGCCGGTCCGCCGGAGCGGGTCCAGTTGGTGCCGTGAGGATCGAGCAGGTAGACGATTCCGGAATCGCTGATCGTTGCCAACCGGCCATCCGTCTCGGCGAAGCACATGAGGTTTGAGCTGACGAGTCCCTGGAGGGCGTTGAACCCCTCGACGGCATAACTGCCCGCGTGGAACGCACCGGCGCCTCCTTCCAATGCCATCCACAATTCGCGACCCATCGGCCAGAGGGCGCGGGGATGATACTTCTCGAGCACTCCGTGCACACGTTCCAGGCGGCCATTGGTGGCGGCGAGCGCCCATAACTGGGGTCCGGCGTCATTTGTGCGGGCGTTGCGGAGCCGGGCCGTCAACCAAAGGCGGTCTTCCAGAAGGGCCAGGTGGTCGACGGCGAGACCGGGAGAGTCACGGGGAAAAACGACGGGCACCATCCGAACTCCCGAAATCTGCGGCATCCAGTCAAACCGCCGAACGACGAAGACATCGGGCGGCGCAGTGTTGGTGGCCGGCTCCGCGGCGAACCCCATGCACAATTCCGCGAGGAAAAACATTCCCCAAAGCAGTCGTCCGAACCCGTGCATACACCGAGATGATCAGAAAAATTCCCAATGGCAAAACTGGAATCCAACGGGGAGATTAAACCGGCACTGGGGTCGGTCAATAGTATTGTCGTATTGTAGTGCTCCACCCACTCTCGACCCCTGTGAATGCTGGGGTTGCGTCGTTCCGCGATATTGGCGGCTTGACACGTTGGAGGACCGTCCTAGCTTGCGGCCCATTGCGATGCAGACCGGTTTGTCCTCCGCCCCGATTCCTTCCCCCCTTTCGATCCATGAATCGCTAAAGCAGTTTCGCTCCGCTGGTCGTGGCTTCTGGAGCCAAGTTTCCGATGCGGAGTGGAACGATTGGAAGTGGCAGTTAAAGAATCGGATCACGAACGTGGCTCAATTGGAGAAGTTCCTCCCCACCCTTTCACCGGAGGAGCGGGCGGGGGCAATTCTCGCCGGGGAATCCAAGCTGGCTCTGGCGATCACGCCTTATTTTTTCAACTTAATTGATTCGGCGGACCCGAATTGTCCCATCCGTTGGCAGGTGATTCCGCGGGTCGAAGAGACGCATCAGGCGTCTTGGGAAATGAGTGATCCCTGTGGTGAAGACTCCCATTCGCCTGTGCCGGGCCTGGTCCACCGGTATCCCGACCGGGTATTGTTTCTGGTGACCGATCGGTGCGCGGCCTATTGCCGTTATTGCACGCGGTCTCGTCTGGTCAGCAACGCCAGCGGTTATGACTTTCATCCGGAATTTGACCGCCAAATAGCCTACATTGAGAAGAATCCGCAGATTCGGGATGTGTTGCTGAGTGGGGGGGATCCACTCCTCTTCAGCGACGAAAAACTTGAACAACTTTTGTCGCGGCTTCGGTCCATTCCTCATGTTGAATTTCTTCGCATAGGAACGAGAATTCCGATCTTTTTGCCGCAGCGGATTACTCCCGACTTGTGTGCGATGTTGAAGCGGTTTCATCCGCTTTTCGTTAGCGTTCATTCAAATCATCCACGTGAACTCACGACGGAAGCCCGCGATGCGCTGGCTCGTCTCGCCGATGCGGGCATTCCGCTGGGGAACCAGTCGGTGCTCCTGAAATATGTCAACGACACACCTGAGGTCATGAAGGCGCACGTCCAGAAGTTGCTCATGTGCCGGGTACGCCCGTTATATATATATCAATGTGACTTGATCCACGGGTCAGCCCATTTACGCACGAGTGTTGCCCGGGGGATCGAGATCATGGAGCAGTTGCGGGGGCACACTACGGGCTATGCGGTCCCGCAGTACGTGATTGATGCTCCGGGAGGTGGCGGCAAGGTGCCGGTGAATCCGGGCTATATACTTTCGCGGGATGCCGAACGAATTGTGATTCGTAACTTCGAAGGCGAAACGTACGAATACCCGGAAGTGATGGAGGCGCAGGCTCAGGAAGGCTCCCCGGGCGTTACCCGCTCCGTGTGAGAAGAATTAAGGGCATGTTGGATTAGCCCCAAGGCCTCCTCCGTGAGCGCCGGGCCGGAGAACTGAGTAGAGCCCCTTAGAATTGGGTTGAGCGACTTGGGCGACTTGGGCGACTTGGCAATACTATTGACCGACCCCAGCGCGGAGTATGGCCTGCAGTTGCGCTCGCAACTGAGAACGGAGTTCGGGAGTCGCCTCCCGGGGCACCCGGATCGGCGCGGCCAAGGTGATGTCGCACCGAGTGAAGGGCAGGGGGATTTCGAAGCGATCCCAGCTGTTCAGCGGGTATTTCCATCCGAGCCGGATGCTCACGGGGACGATTGGCAGGCCGGTGAGTTGAGCGGTGGCGATGACTCCATCCTGAACTTCGTAGCACGGTCCACGAGGTCCGTCCGGAGTGATGGCCAGATCGCGCCCGGTGCGGGAGGCGGCGACCAGTTCGCGAAGGGCCTGAGGTCCGCGACGGCTGGAGGAACCTCGAATTGGCAAACCATCGAATAATTCCACCACTCGAGCCAGGAGTCCGCCGTCCCGACTCACGCTCACCAGCGCTGCCATATGACGGGAGGGGTCCCGCTGGTGGATGATCCGCCGATAGGCGATCAGCGCCATCGCGAGGCGGTTGTGCCAGAATGCGAACAGGATTTTTTCATTGCCGCCCGGAGTGAGCAGCCCCGAGCGGTCATCCACCCGGAAGCGGACGGTTGCGGCAAGCAGGGAGACGAAAGCCCAGATCAAACGTGCAAGAATTTGGCCCTTCCACGAAGTCTGTTCGGGAATAATTACGCCGCTGCGACTGGGCTTTGCCCGTGGCGACGGGTTCGATCTGTTTTCGTCAAGCATTGGCTTCGACATCAGGCCCCCTTCTTGAGGCAGGCACGCACCAAATCTTCGATGCTTGCCTTATCTCCGAGCATAGCCTGGGCGGCTCGAATGGCTTCATGGGCGTCGCTTTGCTTGAAACCAAGCGCGATCAGCGCGAGAACTCCATCGTTGTGACGTTGGTCGCCTGGATTCATCGTCCGTTGGGCGCTGCCGGCTTCCCACGCAGCGGCCGGTCCGAGCCGGTCCTTCAATTCCACGACAATTCGTTCGGCGGTTTTACGACCGACACCAGGAATTTGAGAGAGCGCCTTAACGTCGCCGCTGGCGACGGCTCCACGGAACAGGATCGCGTTCATCCCACTTAGAATATTGAGGGCAATCTTCGGTCCGATGCCACTCACCGTGTGAATCAGGAGCCGAAAGAGTTCCCGCTCACCGGCCGTGGCAAAGCCGTAGAGCACATGGGCGTCTTCGCGGATTGCGAGATGGGTTAATAGGTGCACTTCGTTCCCCACGGGAGGGAGTTTGTCGAAGGACGACAAGGGTATCAGCACCTCGTACCCGACACCGTGGACGTCGACGGTGACTACGGCAGGGGACACGTCCCGGAGTTGACCGTGCAGATGAGTGATCATGGAAATACGGCAGGCTGGAATTGCCGAAACACGATCCTTGCCGGTGGGATCCCGCAGGCGTCTGTTGTGAACTCGATCATAGAAAGGACGTTCCAAGAATACGCCGCTGACTCTGGCGGAT
Source organism: Akkermansia muciniphila (assembly GCA_945900455.1). Lineage (GTDB taxonomy): Bacteria > Verrucomicrobiota > Verrucomicrobiia > Limisphaerales > UBA9464 > SIBK01. The sequence continues at coordinate 1,166 of CAMDJH010000010.1, read as the reverse complement.
CCGCCGCAGCGAAGCGAGATGGAACGTGGTTCCCGGCGCGGATCCTAGGCGGGTCTGTGGTCTCAGTACGGCTCCATTCCGGAAAGCTGTCCGGCCGCCGTGCGGCACAGGGTGATAAACCGTTCCTCGATGATCGCCAATCGGCGGGCTCGCAGTCGAAGAACGCCCCACGGGCGCCGAAGCTTGCGCCGCCCCAGCGGCAGCGCGAGAAGGCTTCCCTCCCTCAGCTCTTTCGCAATCGCCCATGGAGCTACGATTCCCACTCCGAGATTGAGCTTAACCAATTCTTTAATGGCCTCCGTACTGGCGAGTTCAATGACGGTCTTGAGGGTAATGCGATCCTGCCGGAAATAGTCATCGATGAGTCGCCATGTGAGGCTCTGCTTCCCATAAACGATCACCTGCTGCCGGGGAATTTCGTCCCGGGGAACCTGGCCAGTGCGGGCCCACGGATGCTCGGGTGCGGCGATAAACAGCAGTTCATCCTGAAAAAGCGGATCGAATTGGAAGCGCTCTTCGGGCTTGGTTTCCAACGTCACGGCGAGCTCCGCCCGACCGTCATCCAGCATCTCCACAATGGTCAGCGAATCGCAGGGCTCGATCGTGATTCCGCATTTAGGATACCCGATCTGCAGCGACCGCAGCACCGTCGGAAGCAGCGAGACACAGAGCGCGGCTGGGGCGGCGAGCTTCAACCGTGAATGCCCCCATTTGCCCAAATGCTCCAGACCGGAGCGCGCGACGGTCATCTCGGCGAGAATTCGTTCCGCATGTTGTAGAAGTTGTTCCCCAGCCTGGGTGAGTGTCACCTTTTTACCCAGCCTGTCTAAAAGACGGCATCCTACATCGCCCTCCAACGCCTTCATGGCATGGCTGATGGCGGATTGAGTCAGGAAAAGATCGCGTGCCGTCTGGGTGAAACTGCCATTGTTCGCAAGCGTGACGAAGGCCTGCAACTGGCGGCTATCAAGGGGATTCTTCATGAATGAATGTGTTTGATGCAACGCATCAACTCTTTCCCAAATCCGCGGATAAGGAAGGACAGGACGGTTGGGGGCGGTTTTTGAGACCGCGGAATTCTCCGGTTAGGGTCAAAGCGGCTTAAAACGGTGACGGAAGACGACTTGGCGCAGCTTTTGAGCGAATTCCGAGGGGATGTTATCGGA
>CAMDJH010000009.1 GCA_945900455.1 Akkermansia muciniphila | reverse complement strand
GCCCAGGCCAACGGCCTGGGTAACCGGCAACCGACACATTTATGCGCCCCAACGGCGGCGCGATAATCGTCAACGTCTAAGAGCACACCCGACTATCGCGGCCCTTCAGGTCGCCCGATTTATTGGCACGAATTCCCAGCCCGTTGGGCTGGGCTAAGGAATTGCAGCCCGTTGGGCCGCAGAATAAAAATGACTCCAGATCCAAATGTCCAATCTCCAGCCGGGCGCTTGCGCCCGCAAGGAATAGCCGATCTTGGGCAAACGCCGCGAAGCCTCATGCGTCGGCGAGGACCAGCCTGATCCGTCATGAGCAGTGATATGGTTCCCAATCCATCGATAGAATGTTCAATTTATGGCTAACGTTCGCCAATCTCCGGTCAGCGCGATGCGCACTGTTGTTGCAGCTTAATACAGTGAGGCGACGCCGTGTAGTGCGGGTCGCACAAAAATTGAGCAGGAATTAACCATCACGAAAGAATTGAATATGAGCTCCACCGAAGTGAACACGGATAGAATTATGACCGAACTTAAGCGCATCGTTCAGGACTCTGAAGCGTTGCTCCTCGCCACCAAGGACGCTGCGGGCGACAAAGCCGTCGAGGCCCGTGAGCGCCTTGCGGACGCACTCGACACCGCCAAACGTTCCTGCCGCCGCCTGGAGGAGAACGCCACGGAAGGTGCGGAAGTCGCCGATAGGGCGATCCGGGAGCATCCTTACCAGTCGATCGGTGTCGCGTTTGGCGTGGGCATTCTCATGGGTGTACTCGTCAGCAGAAAGTAGGCGTGCATGAGCGAAGAGTATGAAGTGAAAGGGGGCGTCTGGATGTCGCTGAAGCGGATCCTTGACGCGCTCTTGGCGACAGCACAGAACCGTGTCGAATTGTTCGCGGTCGAGTTGCGGGAGGAAAAGTGCCGGCTGGTGGAGGCGGTCCTCTGGGCGGCTGCCGTGGCTGCATTCGGGATGATGACGCTTTCGCTGGTGACCTTCACGGTGGTTGTCGTTTTTTGGGAGAGTGGCCGATTGCCGGCGCTCGTTGGATTGAGCGTGTCGTATATGATCGCCACGGTGTTGGCGTGGCGCGCTCTTCAATCGCGTCTGAAGGCGCTCGGTGCTTTTTCGGGCACTATTAGTGAGTTGAAGAAGGATCTTGCATGTTTGAAACCGGACAATTGATTCGTTGCCAGGAACGCAAGACGGAACTGTTCCAGCAAAGCGCTGCACACCGGCGGATACTGGTGACGGAAGCGAAGAACTTTAGCCCGGTTGTTGCGTGGGTGGATTTGGGCCTGGACGTCGGCCGCAAGGCGTCGGCCGGTTGGAGTGTGCTGGCACCCGTGCTATCATTGTGGCGGGGACGGAATCGGTCCCCGGCGGGAGTGGCTCAGAAAATTGCCGGAGCATTCAGCTTTTTCCACGCGCTGACAACGCTTTGGAAAAACTGGCATTAGACCGGTGCCACACGGGGAATGAATATGAACTCGAAATCCCTCACGCCAGCGACCGAGTTCGCCTCGCGCGACGTGCGCATTCGGGTGGGTTCCGCCCCGCTGGGGGGCGAGTTGCGTGTGCCTGCCGGTGCGAGGGGCATCGTCCTCTTCGCGCATGGGAGCGGCGGCAGTATTGGTGGAGGCATACTCGATGAAAGGAATACTTTTATTGTGATATTTCGCGATCGTGTGGAAGCCGGCCGGCAATTGGCGAAGCGACTGATGACGTATGCCGATCGTCCTGACGTTTTGATACTCGCGCTGCCTCGCGGAGGAGTGCCCGTGGGTTACGAGATTGCGCGGGCACTCAATGCGCCGCTCGACGAATTCGTCGCTGTCATGACGCCGGCCGAATTTGATGGGGTCGGTCAGTGGTACCGGGATTTCTCGCAGACGACCGACGACGAAGTGTGTGAATTGCTGGAACGCGCCAGCCAGTTTCCCACACGGAATTGACACGACTGGGGTTGAATCACGTTCCTCGAGATGTCCCAACGATGAATCCCATCCCGCCAACGGCTGTGCGCAGACGGGCACCTCCGTCTCGCAGAGCAGGCTCCGCAGGGGCCGTTGACTCTTCCGAGGAACTCGTGGCGTTCCTGCTCAATCCGCGCTCCTATCCGCACCGGCCCAGGCGCGTGCACCTGCTACAGACGCACGCCTCGTTCGTCTTCATCGCGCCGCCATTCGTGTTCAAAGTGAAGAAGCCTGTTAACTTCGGTTTCCTGGACTTCTCCAGCCTGGAAAAACGCCGCCACTTCTGCGAGCGTGAGGTCGCGTTGAACCGCCGGCTGGCGCCCAAAATCTACCTCGATGTTTTGCCCATATCGAGAATCCAGGGACGGCTCACGTTTGGTATGGGAGAGGCGGTTGTGGAATATACGGTGAAAATGCGCCGGATGACCGATGGTTATTTTCTCGACAAGCTCCTTGGGCGAAATGGCGTGGATCCCGGTGACATTGACCGCATTGCCGCGACCCTGAAAGACTTCTACCAGGGGCAACGCCCAAACGAGGAGATTGAGTCGTGGGGCCGCATTGAACGGCTGCGTATCAGCACCGATGAGAACTTTCAGCAGACGGAAAAGTTCGTTGGCGAGGCGGCAGTTTCTACCGATGCCCCGGTGGGTGAGGGATCTGCCTTTGAGGGGGTGCAGGACTGTCCCGTCAATCCGACGATTTCTCGCCCCGCGTTCGAAACGATTCGCTTTTACACGAACGAGTTCTACAAACGCCAAGCCCGTTTGTTCGAGTCGCGCGTGCGGGAAAAGTGGATCCGCGATTGCCACGGTGACTTGCACCTTGAGCACGTTCATCTCACGCCGGGTGATCTCAGTATATACGATTGCATCGAATTCAACGATCGCTTCCGTTATGTGGATGTGGCCAGCGATGCCGCCTTCCTGGCGATGGATTTGGACTACAAAGGCCGGCCGGATCTTGGTCGTTACTTTGCCCGACGAATGGCTGCGGAACTTCAGGACGACGGAATGCCGCGCCTGATGGATTTTTACAAATGTTACCGCGCCTATGTGCGGGGCAAAGTCGAAAGCCTTCAGAGCATCGCCCGCGCCATGCCGGAGAAAGAACGGTTGGCGGCGGCGGAGCGGGCGCGCCGCTACTTCAAGCTCGCTCTCCAATATACCGTCGCCGGATCCAAGCCACGGGTGCTGGTGGTCATGGGCCGCATCGCCTCCGGCAAGAGCACTCTCGCCCGCGCTCTCGCTGCGAAACTCGGTTGGCCAATCTACTCCTCTGATAGCGTGCGCAAACAGTTGGCGGGCGTCCCACTCTACGAACGCACCCGCGCCGTCTTACGCCGCCGCCTTTACTCCGCTGCCAGGACCGGACAGACGTACAGGAGTCTGTTCGCTGCGGCGGAAGTTGAAGTGCATGCAGGCCGCAGTGTGATTCTTGACGCGACGTTTGCGCGCCGCGAACACCGTGCAGCCGTGCGCGATCATTTCTCGCCACGAGGTATCGCGGTCGTGTTTGTCGAAGCTCAAGCGAGTGACATTGCAGCAAAACGGCGTCTCAAGGCGCGCGAATTGAAGTCCAATGAGGTCTCCGATGCCCGGTTCGAAGACTTTCAACGGTTGGCAAACCTTTACGACCCACCGTTGGAACTGAGAGGGCGCCGTTTTGCGACGGTGTGCACAACTGGATCTCTGGAACAAACCGTGACGCGGGCGCTTCGTTCGCTGGTCCGCCTTCGCTTGGAATTCACATGCCCATCGCAGAGGATCCAGTAACTCAAAATGTCAGGATCTCCTGCGCGTCAGGCAGACCGCTTGGTCACGGTGCGATCACGGCTGTCTTGGGAGTCGATTTTTGGGCACGATCTCGTCGACTTTCTCTCCGGAAGCTTGTAATTCTGCGGTATGCGATACCCATAATCTCATGAAACATACTTGGAATGCCATCGTTGCGGTCGCGATACTCCTCACTGGCTGCTCGTCTTTTAACCGCGAGTGGCGGGCTGCCGGTCGCGAACCCGTGCCATCCGAAGGAATCAGTGGCCAGTGGATCGGCACATGGCAAAACACGAACAATACCCATAGCGACACCATGAGAGCGGTGCTGAAGGATTCCGGTAATGGAACGTATCAGGCTCATTTTCACGCGCGATATAAGCGGATCTTTTCGTTCGCCTACACCGTGGAATTGGCGGGTCAACGCGAGGCGGACCGCTTTCGATTCCACGGCGAATCGGATCTGGGCAAAATGGCGGGCGGCGTCTACCGGTACAACGGATGGGCTTCCGGGACGAATTTCTTCTCCACCTATGACTCAAAGTACGACGTGGGGACGTTTACCCTCCACCGACCGGTGCGTCACTGAATTCAATCGGCACTCGAGAAACGCAGGCATCGTAAGGCAATCGTGAAAACGTCTTACAAGGGCAGGTGTTTTGGGTTGGTGGCAGTCCTGGCAGCGATGATGCATCTCGTCGCAGCGAGGTTGGATGCCGACGCGATTCTTGACTGGAATGCACTGATGATCGATGCCATCCGCGTCGATAACAGTGGCCCAACTCTGAGCTCACGTAACCTCGCAATCCTCCACACCGCCATGTACGACGCGGTGAATTCGGTGCTTCGTACGCACCAGCCGTATCGGTGGCAACTCAGCTCCCCACCGGGCACCTCGCCCGAGGCCGCGGCGGTCGGGGCTGCCCACGTGGTGATGAAGACGCTGTATCCTTCGTTCGGCGCACCCGCGGACGATTTATTTTCGACCTATGTCGCTGGCACGGGGTCCAGCGAATCTTTGACGAACGGCGTGACCCTCGGAATCCAAGTTGCCCAGCAGACGATCGAAAGTCGTGAGGCGGATGGGTCTCAGACGGACGTGCCTTATATTCCGAGCGACGCGCCGGGCCAGTGGCGCCGTACGCCGCCCTTCTTTCGTCCACCGCTGACGCCCCAGTGGCGTTACGTTACCCCGTTTTGCTTGCCGGACCTCGAATCGTTTCTTCCACCGCCACCGCCCGCTCTTGACAGTCCCGAATACGCCGAGGCCTTCAATCAGGTGAAGGCGATTGGGAGCAAGACCAGCTCGGTTCGTACCCTCGAACAGAGCCAGATTGCCGTTTTTTGGTCGGATTTCAGTTACACATCCATGCCTCCCGGTCATTGGGACAGAATTGCCGCCACCATTGCCCGGGATCGGAACAATTCACTCGCGGAGAACGCCCGGCTCTTTGCCTTGATCGGCCTGGCGCAGGCGGACGGTGCGATTGTGTGCTGGGAGATCAAGTATCGGTATAATTTTTGGCGGCCGGTGACCGCGATCCAGCAGGCGGTGGCCGACAACAATCCGCTGACCGAGGCGGATCCGAATTGGGAGCAAGATCTCCCGTCTCCGCCGTTTCCGGGCTACACCAGCGGCCACAGCACCTTTAGCAAGGCCAGCGGGCAGGTTCTCACCCATTTTTATGGAACCGACGCAATTTCATTCACGGCATCATCCGATTCGCTGCCCGGAGTGTTCCGTAAGTTCGACAGTCTGTCGGCCTGTGTGAACGAGGTGGGCATGAGCCGTATTTACGGTGGATTCCATTTCATGTTCGACAATGTGCAGGGCAAAGCCACGGGCCAACGCATCGGCGATTATGTGAGCGCGAATTTTCTGTTATCCAACGACACGCTCCCCTTGGTCCGGTTGGAAGGATATCAGGACGGCGCACGGTGGGTGCGGGTGCACGGCCACGCGGGTCATACGTGCGTGCTGGAAGTTTCGAGCGAACTGAAGATCTGGCAGAGCATCTCAACGAACCTGGCGGTTGCCGGAGGCTCGCTTGTGCGGGACACAATGGGTCCCGGAGAGACGGTCCAGTTTTATCGCGTGCGCGAAGAGTGAGGGGATTCCATTGAACAAACCCATTTGACATCGAGAAGTTGCGGGGTAACCTGTTTGAAGCAGACTGAAATGGTCTGGTTCAAAACAATGCAAATTACCCGCGCTGGAGAATATGGAATGTTGGGGTTGCTGGCCCTGGCGCGCCGCCCATTGGGCGAGGTGGTGATGCTGGACGTCATTAGCCGGGAGGAGGATGTTCCGGTGAGTTTTCTGGGAAAGATTTTCCAAAATTTAGCTCGGACCGGGCTGGTGCGGTCGGCGCGGGGCTCGGGAGGCGGGTTCTGCCTCAATCGACCGGCAACGGAGATCACGGTGCTCGAGGTTATCGAATCGATCGAAGGGCCGATCACTTTCCAGCGGTGCCTGGAAGAAGAACCCGACTGTGAACACGCTGCGGGATGCGCACTGTGCAGCTTATTTGCGGAGGCGCAGGACCGGGTAAAGCAAGTCTTCGCCAGTACCACGGTGGCAGCGCTTTCCGGGCGGCATCTGCCCGGTGGATTGATCAAGAGCGCCCGCCTTCGGGAAGGGAACCGCATCGCTTTGGAACACGCCGCCCGCTAATTTTTCAATTTTGCAATTCTGCCCCGGATTTACCGCAAGTTCACGACAGCCAGACACGATCAACGAAACCTTTTCCAACCCGATTAACTTATGAGCGATACCTACACCCTCTATAATTCGACTGTGATGGACCACTTCATGAACCCCCGCAACATGGGCGACATCCGGGACGCGGATGGTGTGGGTGAAGTGGGCGCGGCCGCCTGCGGTGACATCATGAAGATCAGCCTGAAGATCAAAGATGGGCGCATCGAGGACGCTCGGTTTAAGACCTTTGGGTGCGGCTCGGCCATTGCCAGTTCCAGCATGGCCACGGAGTTGATCAAGGGCCGCAGTATTGACGAAGCGATGAATTTTTCGAACCAGGAGGTCGTGGACGCGTTGGGCGGGCTGCCACCCGTAAAGATACATTGCTCGGTTTTGGCCGAAGAAGCCCTCAAGGCGGCCCTCGAGGACTATGTCAAGAGACATCCAGAAAAAGCCACCCAGGCTACGAAAGCCGCTCCGGTCGCACAGGTTGCCCACGCCACCTAACCGGGGCAGTGCCATGCTGTTCCCGGGATGAGTTCTGATTCGATCATCACTCTGATGCGCTCCGTTTTCCTCGATCATCAATCTAGCACCCCCGTCCTGCCTGAGGTCTTCGAGGCAATGCGCCCTTATTTCACGGAGGTATTTGGCAATCCGTCCTCCTTGCATCAGCAGGGCCTGCGGGTGCGCGAGGCGATGAAGACCGCCCGGCAGCAGATGGCGGCCCTGATCGGAGCGGAGAGTGAGGACGAGATTTTTTTTACCAGTGACGGCACGGAGTCTTCGAATCTGGCGATAAAGGGCGTGGCCTACGCCAACGAGCGGCGCGGCAAACATATTGTACTTTCCGCCACCGAACATCCGAGTGTGTTGAACTCGGTCGAGTTTCTGGAGAAGCAGGGTTGGACCTGCACAAAGGTGCCGGTGGATCCCGAAGGATTGATCCGGGCGGCGGATGTTGCGATGGCGATAACCGGCCAAACGGTTTTGGTGGCGGTTCATCACGTGAACCACGACATCGGAACGATCCAACCGATCGCGGATATCGGCCGGATCTGTGCCGAGAAGGGAGTTCCGTTCTACGTCGATTGCGAAGCGAGCGCGGGCTGGCTTCCGGTGAACGTGAAGGACTTTGGCGCGGCCCTCATTTCTTTTTCACCCCATCGGTTCTATGGACCCAAGGGGGTCGGCGTGCTTTACCGGAACAAGAAAGCGCGCATCGTTAGCATTCTCCACGGGGGGGTGCAGGAAGGGGGGCGACGTGCGGGCACGGAAAACGTCCCTGCCATTGTGGGGGGAGGAAAGGCTGCGGATATTGCCCAGCGCGAGATGGCGAGCCGCACCGCTCATTGCGCACGGCTGCAAAAGCGTCTTTGGGATGGTCTCAAGCAGACGATCCCATATCTGAAGTTCAACGGCCCGGCTCCGGGCTCCAATCGATCGCCGCTGAATCTCAACCTTTCCACGGAATTTATCGAGGGTGAAGGCCAGTTGCTACTGTGTGACCTCAACGGTATTGCCGTGGCGAGCGGTTCCAGTTGCGTCAGCAAGTCCCTCAAAATTTCGCACGTCCTTGCTGCGATCGGTCTGGATCATGCTCTTGCCCAGGGTAATATCATCATGACGCTCGGCAAAGATAACACCGACGCGGATGTCGATTACGTCATTGAATCATTTGCGCGGATCGTCACGAAACTTCGCGGAATGTCCCCCATGTGGGATGAATTCGAGCGCGGGGTCATTGATTCCGTCATTGCGCCGACGGGCCGCGGGAAGTCGTTTTCGGATCACGCGGCGTTGGTATCCGGCAAATCGGCTCACTGAACTGATTTCGTTCAAACCCGGAAGATTGAGCCGCACGATTGACCCGGGCCGATGGTTGTCTCAATTTCCGCCCTCGTGAAAACTTTGACCCAGGACGATGTCCTCGCCGTTCTCCGCACCGTCAAGTACCCTGGCTATAGCCGGGACATTGTTTCCTTTGGTCTCATCAAAGGGATTCAGATCGATGGCTCGGCGGTCGGTGTATTGATTGAACTGACAGGCAATCAGCCCGGCATCGGCGACCAGATCGCGGATGCGGCGCGTTTGGCGCTCCGGGAACAGATTCCCGGCCTTACGGACGCCCACATTCAGGTGCAGGTTCCGAGCGCGCAGGTCGCGGCGGCCGCGCCGGGGGGAGTTGCGCAGCGGAACCGGATTCCCGGGATTCGCCGGATTATCGCCGTGGCTTCAGGAAAGGGGGGTGTCGGCAAGTCTACTTGCTCGGCAAATTTGGCCTGTGGACTGCGTCAACTGGGCGCGACGGTTGGGTTACTCGATTGCGACATCTATGGTCCGAGCATCCCCTTGATGATGGGGTTTCATCAGAAACCGATGCTGAGTGATGCGGACAAGTTGATTCCGCCGGTGGCCCATGGCGTGAAGCTCATGAGCATGGGGTTCCTCTTGAACGACGAACAACCGGTGATTTGGCGTGGGCCAATGATCCAGAAGACGATTCATCAGTTCATTCATCAAGTGGACTGGGGAACGCTGGATTATCTTGTGGTCGATTTGCCGCCTGGCACGGGCGACGCCCAATTGTCTCTCTGCCAGACGGTTCCGATCGACGGCGGCGTTATCGTCACCACACCGCAAGAAGCCTCGCTCGGAGTGGTCCGCAAGGGCATCGCGATGTTCGAGAAAGTGAATGTTCCGCTCATCGGATTGGTGGAAAATATGAGTTACTTCATCGCCCCGGACGGCTCCCGCCATGAGATCTTTGGACATGGGGGCGGCCGAGTTGAAGCCACCCGGAAGGGTATTCCGTTCCTAGGCGAAGTTCCGTTATTTACAGCCATCCGGGAAGGGGGAGACCGCGGGGTTCCCATTGTGGTCTCGGCCGCGGATTCGCCTCCTGCCGAAGCGTTTTTGAACATTGCCCGGGCGATCCGCTCGAAGTTTGAGAGTGTATAGCGATTTCGGATATGCCGCGCTCGCCCACCGCTGGCCGGTTGGTAATGTGGCCCCCGGGTTGGTTTTGACTTTATTTTGACTTTTGACGGCAGAGCGGAATTCAGGTAAGCAACAGGTCGATCACACGGTTCACCCTACTACGATGAGCTCCCATCCCCGGTTTCTTGCAGCGCGGTCCGCTTGGGCGTCTCCGACCTACTGCGGCCTCACCTTGGTTCTCCTGTCAGGGTTCCTTTCAGGAATTCTCCAGGGTGGCGACAAGCTGGAGCTCTCGAATCCGGACAAATCGGCGTATCTTCCCGACTTGCCCGAGAGTGGAACGAAGCGGCGCCGGGGGGACACGCCATTCGAGTTCCTGGATCGTCGCAGTTCGACGGGTGGAGCGATGGATGCTCCGTCGGTGAGCCCTTCCAGCCAGAGTCCGACGCTCGATCCGCGCACTCAGCGCAAACTATTGGACGCCATGGATCGTGACAAGAACTGGAGTTTTCGGAAGGAGTCGGACACTCGGGGCTTCGAGTCGGATCGGTCTGAAAAGGATCGCGAGGTTGACGCGGAGAACGAACCCTTCGGAAATGAGCGCAAGACGCTCTTTCAACGGGCTATCGAGGGCGACGATGCCGCCGACGACGGAACCGGCGAACCGGGGGGCACCAAGCGTGAGAAACGGGATCGCAAGCGATTCCTGGATGCCACCGACCGGCGTCGCGAGAATTCAGACACCCGCACGGATGGGTTGACCACCGAAGAGAATGGTCCCCGGCGACTGTACCGTCCGGACCAGCAACTTCGGGATGAGCGCGAGAAGGCGCGAGAATCGGCGCGGAGTGGGTTTGGGGGTGACAAGCTTGAACTGGACGATCCGTTTGTGCCCGAGGTTCGAAAGACGACTGGGCTGCGGTCCTTCGGTTCGTTTACGGATTTGGATTCCCAGAAACCGGTCATGGACAATGCCAACGAGTCGGCCCGGGCTCAGCGGTTTCAGCGACTCATGTCGGGGCCCGATGCCAGTGACAAGCCTGCCGGATCCGGAGTGGGCAACTTTGGTCAGCCTACGGGCGACCGGGCCGCACAATTTCGAAGCTTACTCAGTGGCAGTTCACCGACTTCGAGCGGTGCCGGGAACTCGGCCTTACTGCCGACGTCGGGGCGAGGTCGAGGTTTCGAACTGCCTTCTGCGGCTTCGTTGGCTCCGCCGTCATCGGGACGTTCTAGTTTACAGGATTTCGTTCCTGCGTCGGGAGCGGCACCGAGCTCTTTTGTGCCGTTTAGCACTCCTGCGCCTTCCCTTCCGAGCCCCACCTTTCGTCCGCCGCCGGCTTCCCTGCCGGTGCCGAGCCGGCTCTTTTAAACTGCGGATGAAACGCGTTCAAACGATCGTCAGCCTGCTTCTCGCTTTGGTCGGGATTGCGGCGACATCGCCGGATCGAATCATCAAGGTGCTGCCGCATCTGCTGGATATGGAGGGGCGACATTCCCTCTCGCCCAGCCTGTACGAACGGGACGCATACCAGGCGGAACTGAGGAAGCATCCGGGCCGTGTTTCCGGGATCCGATATGACATCCAATGGCGGCAAGGGGACGTGAACAAGACCCATGGCCGTCTCCAGATGGAATTGCGCTGCGCGGGGCGGGCGTTGACAAATTCCCTCGTCCTCGAATCCGACCTCACAAAGATTCGGCGGCACGGCGGATGGACTCACGTACAACTCGATGGCGACGCCTATCAGAAGGCGGGAAAGGTCATTGCGTGGCGGGCGCGGCTCGTCGATGGATCGTTGGTGCTTGCCGAACAGAGATCGTTTCTTTGGTAGAAGATCTGGCTGACGAGGCGTAGGCTGGAACACATTAATCTTACACTTGCTCACTCGCTATACGGCCGTCAACCAGTTCGATTGTCCGGCCGGCCTGATCCGCAATTCGCGAGTCATGCGTAGCGATGACGAGCGTTGTGCCGTGTTCGGCCCGCAGCTCCAGCAGGAGTCGCAAGATTTCACTTCCGGTCCGTGAATCGAGGTTTCCGGTGGGTTCATCCGCGAGGAGGACCTCGGGGTCGTTGACCAACGCGCGGGCAATGGCGACTCGCTGCTGTTCTCCCCCGGAGAGCTGATTCGGGCGGTGCTCCAATCGGCCGGCGAGACCGACACGGTCCAACAGGGCGCGCGCCTTTTTAGCGGCAATGGGTGCGGCAATCCGGGCGATGCGGGCTGGCAGGGCCACATTTTCCCAGGCCGTCAGCTCGGGCAGTAACTGGTAAGCCTGGAAAACAAAACCGATGCGTCGATTTCGAAATTGTGCGAGAGCTCCGCCGTTCATTGAAGTGAGCCTTTCTCCCGCAACGATGATCGTTCCTGCGTCGACGGTGTCGAGGCCACCGCACAGGTGGAGCAGCGTGCTTTTCCCGGCACCTGAGGAGCCGCGCAGCGCCAAATATTCGCCCCGGTTGGCCGCCAAACTCACTCCGCGAAGGACATCGAGGGAACGGTCCCCCACGCGGTATCTTTTTTCGACACCGTCCACCCTCAACACCTCTTCTGCGCGATTCATCGGTAAAGTTTCGTTAGTCAAGTCACCGGGCGCCCCGGGATCGAGGCGTTGAGTACTATTCATTTCGCAACGCTTCCACCGGGCGCATGGATGCAGCGATCCACGCGGGTACCACGCCGGCCAGCAGGCACATGAGCAGGGCCACCCCGCAGATCAGTATCAGATCACCGGGCACGACGCGTGCGGGAAGCTCGGTGAAATTATAGATCTCGGCCGGAAACAGTTCCTTTCCCGTCCATCGGCGCATGGCAAATAAGAAATCGTTGCGATAGTGAACCGCCAGCAATCCGGTGCCGACGCCCGCCAGCACTCCGGTGAATCCGACCACGGAACTTTGCGCTAGGAATAATGCCACCACTTGCGATCGGGTTGCTCCGAGGGATTTCAACACGCCGATCTCCCGTGTCTTCTGCATCACAAAGGCGAGTTGCGCACAGATGATGCAGAACGCGGCCACGATGGTGATGAAGAAAAGCAGGTAGTACATCATGCTCTTCTCAGCCTGGACCGCTCCCAGGATCACGCCGAATTCCTGCATCCAAGTGATGACCTCGAAGTCCGGTCCGAGCTGGGTCACAAGCTGATCCGCAACCCGGCGCGTGTTCTCCGGATCCGCATCGTCGAGCATCACCGTCAGCCCGTGCGCCTGATCTTCAAGTCCGTACAGGTCCTGAGCATTTGGCAGGGACATGACGAGGACGGATGAGTTGTACTCGTAGTAGCCGACGTCAAAAATACCGTTTACCGTGAAATGACCCGCAACGCGCAGCTCGTCTTCACCCCGCTGGCGGCTATCCCGCATTTTCTTGAGATCCTTGAGCGAATAGATGGCGATCGAGTCCCCGACGCTCAGGCGCAATGTTCGCGCGAGCTGCATGCCGATGAGGACACTCTCCCCGCGCAGATCAAAACGGCCGGCGATCACCGCGTTGGTCAGGACACTGACGCGTCCTTCCGCTTTGACATCAATGCCGCGGACGAACGGTGCCAACGCGACTGGACTTCCGTCGACGGGTTGGGTTTCGGCGAGCACCTGGAGGAGTACATAGGGTGCGACCCCCTTGATTCCCGGTAGACGCTCCACCGTCTTCATCACGCCACGCCAGTCGTGCATGGGCCCGTTTGCCTGGAGCACTTTGACATGCGCATTGAATCCCAACACGCGATCCCGCAGTTGATGCCCGAAACCCGTCATTACCGCGATGACGATAATCAGGATCGCCACGCCGAGCATCACGCCCAGGATGCAGATCAAGGTGATGATCGAAACAGGGGTGCCTTTTGGCCGGAGATACCTCAGAGCGAGGGCCAGTTCGAAGGGCAATCGTGACATCGGGGCGGCAACTTAGAGGCGGCATCCGTGAAGGAAAATCGGAATATCCAAAAAACGCCCCCTCCACGGGGGGAATTGTTGGCGACGTCAGCCCTGATCCGGGGATAGGAATCTGAAAATGAGAGAAAAAGCTCTCTACCGTGCTTTTTTCGATTGCATATGTTATGTATGCTGTATCGAACACGAATGCGCCGCGCGCATACGTCTCCAGTCCAAGACCGCCTTCGGGGCACTTCCCAACACGGGCACGCAGCCCTATTTCCGCGTAAACTATGCTTGCCTTGAGAATTGAATTTGTCGCCACCGACTATTGAGGAATGAGAACCACGGATAAACGCCGATAGACGCAGATTCCATGCCCTTTCTATCCGCGTCAATCCGTGTTCATCCGCGGTTCTCCTCTCCTTATCCGCGGATTTAGGGTCAGCGCAACCGCTTGACCAGCACTTTCGAATTGCGGCCACTGGCCTCGTATTTCTCGCGACGCGCGGGCGGAAGATCGTCCCCCGTTCCTTCGACAAATCCGGCCTTGCTTTGAAACCAGGTGAAGGCCTGGGTCGAGAGGGTCACCACCTCGGCCAGCCCAAGCTCGCGCGCTTTCGTCTCCGCAAACTGGACCAATTTGCGGCCGATGCCCTGGTTTTCGTGAGCCGGGCTGACAAACAAGAATGCAAGTTCACCCTTGTTGAACTCGGGATAAACATGCAAGGCGACGCAGGCCACGGGGTTCTTGTCGATTTCGAACAGGTAGTAATCTCCCAGCTGTTTTTCAATAGTTGTCCGCGTCCGTTTCACGAGTTCGGAATTAATCACGGAATTCTTCGTCAGGATTAGCAGCGAGCGAATGTCCTTCTTCTTCGCCTGCCGGATCTGCTGGTATTCGTTGGCGTATACCAGCGTCCCAATGCCCTCGTTCGAAAAAACCTCGGCCAGGAGGCATTCATCCACCCGGCCGTTGATGATGTGGACGCGGGGCACACCCGCTTCGCAGGCCTGCACCGCGGCCCGGGCCTTGGAGACGAGTTCGGGCGCGAGTTCGCCGGCCGCTTGTGCGAGTACTTGCTTCAATTCCTCGACCGGCACCTGCCGCAGCAACCGCCCTTGCCGCGACAGTCCGTCTTGGGATGTCACAAAGATCAATTTGATCGCCTTCAATTGATCCGCCAAGGCCGCCGCAATCGCATCGGAGTTCACTCGATACGTCTTTCCGTCTCCGTCGAATCCCAGCGGCGGCACCACCGGAAGGATCCCCTGAGCGAGCAGGGTCTGGAGCAGTTCGGTGTCCACCCGCTCGACCTTGCCGGTGAACTGGTGGTCCACACCGGACAGAATCCCCAACGGATGAGCAATGATGGCATTGGTGCAGGCGGCCCGCAGATCGTTGGCGGAAAGTCCTTCGAGAATTTCGTGCGTCAGGCGGTTTGCGGCGGTCAATGCGACTTTCAATGTCTCGGCGTCGGTGATTCCCGTACCATCCAGATTGGACACCGCGATGCCTTGCTCCGCCGCCAGCTGGGAGATTTGCTGCGCGGCACCATGCACCAGCACAATGCGAATGTTCAACGATCGCAACACGGCCACGTCGAGCAGCAGGTTGGAGATGTACTCGTCCGTCAGGACCGCGCCATCCACCGCCAGGACAAAAATGCGTTCGCGGAAACGGGGTATGTAGCGGAGAATTCCCCGCAAATCGGTTGGTTTCACTTCAAGACTCAGAACCCGTTGCTACGGGCCACCCATGAATGAGTCCGCGACGCCAAGGATTCAATCCAAAACCACGACACAAACCGATGACAGGTTTGACGGGGCGGGGGAGTTCAACGATGGTCGCGGTTCTCCGCCCCATGACTGAATCGCGCGCCCAATCGTTTTGGCAAATCGTGGCCACCCCCGAGCGTCCCGAGCTCGGACAGGGTCCACGCAACGGCGTTGCGTCCTCCGCCGTGCTGAACCGAAGGCTGGACGCCTGGATTCAAACCACCGGTATTTCGCTCCCGGCGGCCGTGCATCTGCGAGCCACGGCGCTGCTGTACCACGATCAGCACGACCCCGCCCACGACCTCGTGCAGGAACTCGTCGATCCCGAGGCCGCCTTCATCCATGGGATTCTGCACCGGCGCGAACCGGACTATTGGAATGCCAAATACTGGTTCCGCCGAGTAACCGAGCATCCCGTTTACGTACATCTTCCCGAGCGTCTCCACGGTCTCGCTCTAGATCCCACAACCGCCGGATGGTTAAAGAACCTGACGCTCGCCGGACCTCTGGATCCCTTCGCGTTTGTCGATGCCTGCGAGCGGGTTGCCCGAAGACCCGTCGAAGATCCTGAGGCCGCGTGGCTTCGCACAGTGCAGCAGCACGAATTCGAGGCGCTCGTCGACCATCTGCTCGCGTGATTTGGCTGGCAATGCGAAATGATACGCCTCCTTGCATTGATTCTCCTGCTGATGTGCTCTTGCTGCAAAATGGACCAAGCGGGAGACAGGTTGGACCGAGCAAGGCGGCTGACCTCAGAAGGGTAGTTTGAGGGGAGTAAGGGACAGGTCATTCGCCCATTTAGGGGAGTAAGGGACAGGTCATTCGCCCATTTGCATTCTCCTCACTCCTCAGGCCCAAAGGGCCGTCATCCCTTAGCCCAGGCCATCGGCCTGGGCATCGGTATGGCAATGGTCGGCGGCCTGTAGGGCCGCGATAGAATTGGCCGGATGTCCCCCATCCATCGCCCCCCGTTGGGGTGCGTACAGTTGTCATTTCCCCGTTACCCAGGCCGTTGGCCTGGGCTGAGGAATTGCGGGCCGTTGGCCCAAAAGAACCCGTGGGATTAAGGACGGAATCAAGGGACAGGTCATTTGCCGTGAGGGAGCGCGACAACCTCTACCAAGAACATCGGGACGTACCCGCCTGCGGTTTTCCCATTCTAGGTACTTGCCAGACGGGCCGCCCGGGGTGTAAAGATGAGCAGTTAATCTCTCCAAAACGTAGCTACTAAGCGCTTATGCTGAAAATTCTTGGACCCAGACCGGCCGACTGCGGTTTTTGTGACGGCGTTTCGCGCCGCAATTTCTTGCGTATCGGCGGGCTTAGCCTCGGCGGCCTTGCGCTGCCGCAGATACTTCAAGCCGAGGCGGCCGCGGGCGTCCGTTCCGCCGGAAATCAGCATAAGGCGGTCATCATGATTTTCCTGCCTGGTGGGCCGTCCCATCAGGACATGTTTGACCTGAAAATGGATGCGCCGGCCGAAGTGCGGGGTGAGTTCAAGCCGATCGGCACCAACGTCCCGGGCATTCAGATCTGTGAGCACATGCCGCGTTTGGCGCAGCTTGCGGACAAGTACTCCATCATCCGCTCCATCGTTGGCTGCAACGGTGACCACTACGCGGTCCAGTGCGTCACGGGCCGCGACCACAAGAACATGCCGTCGGGGGGCTGGCCGGCCTTGGGTTCGGTACTCTCCAAACTGGAGGGCGCAGTGGATCCGTCCATTCCGCCGTACGTCGGCCTCGCGCCCAAGATGGGCCACGAACCATGGTCCGAGAATGGCCGGGCCGGCTTCTTGGGTGTGGGCCACGCGCCGTTCCAACCCAACAAAGGGAGCGGCTCGGAGGACATGACGCTCAAGGGCCTCACGCTCGACCGCCTTGCGGACCGCCGCTCGTTGCTCGCGAGTCTCGACACGTTCCGGCGGGAAGTAGATTCGAGCGGCACGATGAGCGGTCTTGACGCCTTTAACCGGCAGGCCTTCGGCATCCTCACGTCCAGCAAACTCGCCGACGCGCTCGATATCAAGAAAGAGGACCCGAAGCTCGTGGAACGTTACGGCAAGGGCGATCCGAAAAACCGGGATGACGGCGGGCCGAAGTTAATGGAGCAATTTCTCATTGCGCGCCGCCTCGTCGAAGCCGGCGCGCGATGTGTCACGCTCGCGTTCAGCCGCTGGGATCATCACGGCGACAATTTTGGCGCACTCCGCCAGGATCTGCCCCTGTTCGACCAAGGCCTGAGCGCGCTGATTAAGGATCTGCACGACCGTGGGATGGAGAAGGACGTGAGCGTTGTGGTGTGGGGTGAGTTCGGCCGAACCCCCACGATCAATAAAGACGGCGGCCGCGATCACTGGCCGCGCGTGAGCTGCGCTCTGCTAGCGGGTGGCGGCATGAAGCACGGCCAAATCATCGGCGCGACCGACCGACTTGGCGGCGAGGCGAGCGAGCGGCCCGTTCAGTTCGGTGAGGTTTTCGCCACGCTCTATCACAATCTTGGCTTCGACGTGAACAAGGTGACGATCCCGGACCTAAACGGCCGGCCGCAGTTTCTGGTGGATAAGGGCTATCAGCCGATGCGGGAGTTGGTGGGGTGAGTTGTGCTGTCAACCCGTCCGGCCCGCTCGGCTCGACTTAACGATCGAGGCTACCAACCCATGAATGTTGTGCGGCTTTGCCTCGACCGTTGCACTCAGTCCGAGGGCCGTTAGAGCTCGGCTGGTTTCGGGGCCGATGCTGGCCAATTTCATGCGGGGAAATGCTGCCGCCACCTTTGGCAGATCAAATCGCGCATGAAAATTCTCGACGGTCGAGGCGCTCGTAAACGTGAGCCAATCGGCGCCTGCTTTCCGGAACCGTTCCGCCACTCCCGCGCGATCCTCCGTCTCGGGAATTGTCCGGTAGCACGCCACATCGTCCACAATGCCCCCCTTTTCCTCCAGCATCTTGGGTAGCTCTGGACTGGCCACCTCCGCGCGCATCAGCAGGAACCGCAAATTCTCGACCGTTTCGTACTGGTTGATGGCATCCGTAATTTTTCGGGCTACGTATTCCTCCGGCGTTACGTCCACTCGCAGGTGAAGCTCTTTTAACTTGGCCGCCGTCGCCGGTCCGATGGCCGCGATCCGCAATGCGCCGAGGGCCCGGATGTCATCGTAGGCTTTGAAGAAGTAGTCGAAGAATGCCGTGACCCCATTTGGACTTGTGAAGACCAGCCAGTCATACGAGCCGATTCCCGAGATTGCTTCGACCAACGCCACGTGCTCCAACGGCGGCGCGATCTGGATGGTTGGAATCTCCCACACGCCGGCGCCCCGTTCGCGAAGCTCCTCCGATAGCTGGCTCGCCTGCGCCCGCGTCCGCGTTACCACGATCCGTTGACCGGACAGTGGGCGTCCCTCAAACCAATTTAGTTTTTTCCGTAGGGAAACGACATCCCCGATGATTGTGACGGCTGGCGCTGAGAATTTTCGCGTCTCCGCCAGATCGGCAATCGTCCCGACCGTGCCGACCAAAGTTTCCTGGTCATTCGTTGTCCCGTTTCGAATCATCGCCACCGGTGTCGTCGCGGGCAATCCATGCGTCATCAATTCCTGGGCAATCGTTCGTATCCGTTCAACGCCCATCAGAATCACTTTTGTTCCGGGCACCCGGGCGATGGCGGCCCAATCCACTCGGCTCGCCGGTTTCAACGGATCCTCGTGGCCGGTAATCACCTGGACAACTGCGCAGTGATCCCGGTGAGTTAACGGGATGCCTGCATAATTCGGAGCTGCCGCCACCGACGAAATACCGGGGACGACCTCAAAAGGCACTCCCGCCGCGGCGAGTTCCTCCGCCTCCTCTCCTCCTCGCCCAAACACATACGGGTCTCCTCCCTTCAAGCGCACCACAACATTCCCGGCCTGTGCCTTTTCAATCAGTAGCCGGTTCAATTCGGCCTGCGGAATGGTGTGATCGCGCGCTCGCTTTCCGGCATCAATGAACTCGGCACCCGGGGGAGCCAGAACGAGCAGCTCCAGGTTCGCGAGGGCGTCGTGCACCACCACGTCGGCACGCGCCAGCAGCTCCGCTCCACGGAGCGTCAAGAGCCCGATATCTCCCGGTCCGGCTCCGACGAGGTAGACGATTCCCAACTTTTTCATCAGCCAAGGCTGACCGACTCAGGCTGGCCGACCAAGCAGGAATCGAGATCTCATATGGGGTCGGTCAATGGTATTGTAGTATTTCGGTTCTTGGCATGCCAACGGTCGAGAAAGCAAACGGTTGTCCTAGGCTGCAACCCAGCTAGGGTATCCCCATGACCCGTCAGCAAGTGCTCGACCTCTACTTTATGGACGCCCGATGCAAGTTGATCGACCTCGCCGCATTCCTGGATCGTGTCGACCGTGGCACCGGCGAAGCGGATTTTCGCCTGGGTGCCCTTCAGGACTCACTAAAGGCGCTCACCGGATCGGAGCCATCTCGGGCGGAAAAGGTCTTGTTAGCGCTGAGCGACCCGACGGTTGATCCCATTGGGAAGGCTCTCGGCAAGGGGGCGGTGGGGGCATGGTCGGGTGCGAACGTATCGAAGGCCATAGTGCCCTGAAAAGTGCGCTCGCCAATCCCACAACTCTCTCACTTCTAATTCCTTCCATGCGTTACATTGAACCCCACGGCCACATGGTGAGCCGGACCACCGACGACTATCAGGACATGGTCACAGCCGGGTGTGCGGCGGTGTGTGAGCCGGCCTTCTGGGCGGGATTCGACCGAAGCACGGTACACGGATTTCATGATTATTTCTGCCAGCTCACCGATTTCGAGCCGAAGCGGGCAGCCCGCTACGGTCTGCCCCATTTCAGTTGGTTGTGCATCAACCCGAAGGAATCGGAAGACGTCAAACTCGCCGAGGACGTGATCGGCATTATTCCGAGTTTTCTTCCACGACCGAACGTGCTGGGTATCGGTGAAATCGGGCTCAACAAGAACTCCCGAAACGAGATGAAAGTGCTCGAGATGCACGTGGATCTTGCTGCCCGGCACCAACAGTTGATCCTGGTGCATACGCCGCATCTTGAAGATAAATTCAAGGGCACGGGTTTGATCCTGGACGTGATCCGGTCTGATTCGCGCATCCAGCCCGGGCGGGTCCTGATTGATCATGTTGAGGAACACACCGTACGGCTCGTATTGGATCGTGGCCATTGGGGGGGCATGACTCTGTATCCGGTGAGCAAATGCAGTCCGGCGCGGGCGGTGGACATTCTGGATGTTTGTGGCGGAGACCGGCTGTGGATGAATTCAGCGTGCGACTGGGGGGAGAGTGTTCCGTTGGCGATTCCGCGTACCGCCCTGGAAATGCGCCGGCGGGGCTGGACGGCGGAGGCGGTGGATCGGGTAATTTACCAGAATCCGATCCGATTTCTCAGTCAGTGCCCGAAGTTCAACTTGGCGTCTGAACCAGTCTGACGGGGATCCCGTTGGTTTTGTCTCGAGTGACAAAGGCCGGGCGGGATGTATGACAAAAATCTTCACGAGTTCCCGCATCACCCCCGTTACTCCTGCAAACGAGTCGATGCCTTGATCGGGCTCTTCCCGACTGGAGCCACGCGGTAGGATTCGCACGCGAAGCCGCGAAGCAAAGCAGAGCAAGCTCGGACAACAACGTCAGCATGGATCTGACTCGATTCGGATGCTGTCACCGCTGGGCAGTCGAGCACGGGCGATTCCAAGGCCTGGCAGCCGCAGGGTGCCGAATCCGTTGACGGATATCATGTCCCGACCGGGACATTTTATGTGTAGCAATGGCCAATCTCCAGGCTGAGCGCATCGGCGCCGGGAAACGGGCACTGGAGGGCACGGAATCCCGCAGAGATTCGAGTCGAAACGCAAAGTACCGGGGGGGAAGAACCGCGGATTCACACGGATTGACGCGGATAAGAGGAAGCCGTTGCCTCTCACCTTCTGAGTGAGCGCCCGGAATCAGCGTTTATCGGCGTTCATCCGTGGTTCCAAACTCGGGTTAATTCGACTACTGGAATATCCAGGCAGAGGGCCTGGTGAGGCCATTTGTTGAAGGAGTGCGGTGCGTTAGGAGAAAAACGAATCATTCATTGAGAATGTATGTCTAGCAAATAGACATATTTCATCAAAAAAAGGCTGAAAACTGAATCTTTTCAGAGTTTTGTCCCACACCCGGCCGGGCGTTTTCTCACGATTTCTAATTTTCCAAGCCTGAGGCTGCCGACTAGCGTAAGCGACCTTTGAAGGACATGGCGATGGATTACAAGACGACGCTGAATCTTCCGCGGACTGCATTTCCGATGCAGGCCGGCCTCGTGGAACAAGAACCGCGGCGACTCGAAAAATGGCGTGCGGCCGGGCTCTACGAGCTCATTCAGAATGCCCGTGCGGCAGCTCCCACATTCATTCTCCACGATGGACCGCCGTTTGCTAATGGGGACGTTCATATCGGGACTGCCCTCAATAAGATTTTGAAGGACATTATTCTTCGGAATAAGACCGTCCGCGGGTTTCGCACCCCCTATGTCCCAGGTTGGGACTGCCACGGTCTGCCGATCGAGTCGAAGGTGACCCAGGAACTTCGGGAGGCCGGCCAAACCGGCGTTGACGCTGCTGCGATTCGGTCGGCCTGTGATGCATATGCCCGGAGGTACATCGACCTTCAGCGTACCCAATTTCAGCGACTTGGCATTCTTGCCGACTGGCAAAAGCCTTATTTGACGCTCGACCGACACTACGAGGCGGACGAACTACGCCTCTTTGCGGATGTTGTTGAGAAAGGATTCGTCTACCGCGGGAAAAAGCCGGTTTATTGGAGTATTCCGTTTAAGACCGCCCTTGCCGAAGCCGAGGTCGAGTACCGGGACCACATCAGCCAAAGTGTGACCGTGAAATTTCGCCTCGTTGGGGAACCGAACACATCGGTCCTGATCTGGACGACGACTCCGTGGACTTTGCCTGCAAATCTGGCGGTTGCGTTTAATCCAACGTTTCTCTATTCGCTCGTCTTCGCCAACGGGGAGTCATTCCTGGTGGCCAACGATCTCATCAGTCAGGTCCGAACCAAGCTTGGCTGGGAGAATTACCAAATCATTCGAACCCTGCGAGCGGAGGAATTGTCCACCATCGAATACGAACATCCCTTTTGCCATCGCACTGGAAGACTGTTCGCGGCGGCATTTGTGGACAGTTCGACCGGCACGGGCTTTGTGCACATCGCTCCCGGGCATGGTACCGACGACTACATTCTCGGGCGGAGTGTTGGCTTGCCCGTCTTTTGTCCGGTGGACGACGACGGTCGGTTCACGCATACCAGTGACATGCCGGCGGAGGCCCAGATTCCCGCTTCCTTGCTGGGAAAATCAGTGCTCGAGAAAAACAACCGGAGCGAGGCAAACGACGCGGTCATCGCACTGCTCACCGAGAGCAAAGCGTTGGTCCATCGCGAAGACTACCCGCACAGTTATCCGCACTGTTGGCGTTCGAAAACTCCGATCGTGTTCCGAGCGGTGGATCAGTGGTTTATCCGCATCGATCATTCGCCGTCGGGCGAACCCCCGCTTCGCCAGACCGCGCTGCAAGCGATTGCCAATTCGGTGCATTGGGTGCCGGACTGGGGGAAGACCCGTATTACGGGGGCGGTCGAGTCGCGTCCGGACTGGTGCATTTCGCGCCAACGAACGTGGGGAGTGCCCATTCCGGCATTCTACGACGGGGCGGGAGAGCCGATCCTAAACACCGCCATTGTGCGGCGTACCGCCGACCTGATTGAGCAACACGGGTCCAATGTCTGGTTTGCCAAGACGTGCGCGGAACTATGGCCGTTGTGCCGGCCGGTCGATTGGGCCGGACCCGACCCGGTCGCAAAATCGAACGACACCCTGGACGTGTGGATTGATTCCGGGTCATCTTCGCGCGCCGTGTTGATGCGTCGGTTTGAATTGCAACATGGTACGCCGGCGAAACCCGGGACCCCGGACGCCTGGCGGGCTGATGTTTATCTCGAGGGATCCGATCAACACCGTGGATGGTTTCAGTCGTCCCTCCTTTTGTCTCTTGCCGGAAATGGAGTGGCACCCTTTAAGACCGTGCTCACCCACGGTTTCATGGTCGACGAGGATCGGGAAAAAATATCGAAATCAAAACAAGGTCAAGGTGGATACCAAAAGCCCCAGACCGCCGACCGATTCGTCAAGGAATACGGTGCCGACGTTCTCCGGCTTTGGGTCGCGTCCCAGGATTATCGAGGAGATATCGTTGTTAGCGAAGAACGGATCAAGAAAGTTGGAGAGACCTATCGCCTGATTCGGAACACACTCCGGTACGAGCTTTCAAATCTCTTCGATTTTGACCCGGTGCGGCACACCGTTTCGGATGACGCGCTGACTGGTCTGGATCGCTGGATTCTGGGCGAGTACAGCCGTCTGGAACGCGAGGTTTCCGCGGCGTACGATGCCTTCGAATTCCACGTCGTCTATCAGAAGATCGCGCAGTTCGCCTCGATTGAATTGAGCGGCCTCTACCACGATGTGGTGAAAGACCGGCTGTACACCGACGCCGCCGGATCGGCGAGACGGCGGAGCACACAAACGGTGCTGTACCGACTGGTCACAGGCCTATGCCAGATGCTGTCCCCGATCTTGGTTTTCACCGCTGACGAAGCGTGGGAACACATCCCTGGGACCGATGTCACCTCCGTTCATCTGAGCACATGGCAGCCGTCGTTGTTTACGCTGACCGCGGAAGAGCAGGCGGACTGGAGGCATCTGCTGGAACTTCGCGTCCGCGTTCTTCCCGAGTTGGAAAAGGCGCGACAGGCGAAATTGATCGGGAAGGCATTGGAAGCCCGGGTTGAAATCTCGGCGGCGGGTGACGCTCTTTCCGCAGCCCAGTCCCGACTTCGCGACTTTCAAGAATTGCTGAATGTTTCAGAACTCAACATTTCGGGGACAGAAACGGCCGGTATCACGGTCACTCCGGCGCAGGGTCTGAAGTGCGAGCGTTGCTGGCACCGGGAGACTGAAGTTGGACAAGATAGCAATCACCCGGGGCTCTGCCCGCGATGCGTTCAAGCTTTGATACCGACCGCGGTTTGAATGGCCGACGACACCTTGGACGCGAGATCCTCTTCGAGAAATCGGACGACATCCTTGAATTTTTCCGCGTTCTTAGGGTGCAACTGGCTGAGGACCCGATGCGCATCGAGGCAACATTCGTTGATCGCCGATTTCTCCACGGCCGTTGCGGGTTGCTCCCGCACCTCGCCAGTGGGCAAAGCCTCCCTGGCATCGGCATGAGTAATGGTGAAGAATTCAATTACGTATAGCGTGTCGAGCAGGTCAATGACGGCCGCATTGGGACGGACGAGAACGAAGCGCCTCCCATTCTCCGTAGACAGTTGCGGGGGCAGATCCGCGAGAGCAAAGAAAACCAACTTGCCGGAAAATGTGCTGTCCATGGTCAGGCATTCCGACAGATCGACGATGAACTGACAGACCCCGCGGGATTGCATACCCTCGATCGCCTGGGCGAACCCGGGTGCCTCTCTGGCAGTCGCCCGCCCGATCACCTTGAGAAAGGCGATTGGAGTCTCCTCCATGATCAGCAGGCGATTGGCTTCGGTCGAGCTCACGCGAGTAATGTTCAATCCCCCGTGGCCAGCGTCAAGTCATCGGACCGTCAACCCGGACGTTCTTATTGTGGTTAAATCGATGGGGTGGAAGACGGGTCGAGTGCATGCATAGCCCCGCGTGGAGTCGGAGCGCTCGGGATCGACCGGTCGGAGACAGGTCCCTGAGCGGATGAGAACCCTAGAGAAGCCGCGTGCAAATCAACTTTCCAAAAGGCGAAGCTGAATCTACGGTGGTTTTTCGCGAAATACGAGTAGGCCCCGGAGGGGAACGATACGGGGAATTCGTACACAAACATCAACCGAGGATAAACTATGAATAGAAAGACACGATCGTTAGTTGTTGCCGCGGCGGTTACTGGACTCGTCAGTGGGACGATGCTGAGTACCACCGGATGTTCCCATGACAAGGCGGGCAAACACTCCAGCAGTTCGATGAAGAAGCATGATTGTGCCGGCAAGAATGCCTGCAAGGGATTGGGCGGCTGCAAGACTGCGAAGAACGCCTGCAAGGGGCAGAACGCCTGCAAGGGACAGGGCGGTTGCAGCATGTAGGTTTGGGACTGCGGCACTGCGGCTGGAGTGGTTGGCCTGAGTGCCGATCACTCCGGCGCAGTTATTCATTATGCCGGCTAATCGTTTCAATGGCTTCACGGAATACGGAATCGGCATTGGTCTTCGCATCCCGCATTACAAGCATATCTTCCGGAATAAACCGGTCGTCGACTGGTTTGAAATCATTTCCGAGAACTTCCTTTGCGAGGGGGGCCGGCCTTTGGCGATGCTCGATAAGATCCTCGAGCAATACCGAGTGGTGCAACATGGTGTTTCCCTGTATCTTGGATCGGCGGAACCCGTCAATCGGGAGCATCTCCGGCAGTTAAAACGCCTCGTCCGGCGGACGCGGACCCCGTGGCTTTCCGATCATCTTTGCTGGGGCAGTGTGGACGGCCGATACACGCATGATCTGCTGCCGATGCCGTATACCTTTGCGGCAGCCAAGGTGACTGCGCGAAAAATTAGGGAGGCGCGCGACTACTTGGAAGTGCCAATTGCCGTCGAAAATGTGAGCAGTTACGCGGAATTTCACGTTTCTGAAATGACGGAATGGGAATTCCTCCGGGAAGTTGTCGAACGTGCGGATTGTGGAATTCTGTTGGACGTGAACAATATCTTTGTCTCGTCATTCAATCATCATTTCGATCCGGTCGAATATCTCGACAGTATTCCGGCGGATCGTGTGGCACAGATTCACATCGCGGGTCATTCCAAGTATCGGAAGTACATTCTCGATACCCACGATCACCCGGTGGTCGATCCCGTCTGGAAACTGTACGCGCGCGCAATTCAACTCACCGGCCCGACTGCGACCCTTTTGGAGTGGGATGATCGCATTCCCACGTTTGACGAAGTCCACGATGAAGCCCTCAAAGCGAATCGGTTCCTGCATCCACCGGAAGCGGTTGCCCCCTAGACGGCAAACCGTCGCAGAACTGCGCGAACTTCAACGGCTCACCGCGGCAGTCGTGATGCGTCGATTGACAAGCGCTCACAAAACGAATCCGCGATGGATCGACGGTGGTTCGACGGCTCAAGTCGTTGCGGGCTTTATTCGGCCGAATGATCGGATGACTTCATTTGAGCGATTGGAACTCTACAATCGCCAGTATTGGTTTCGATTGTTGGAGTGTTTGAGCGAGGATTATCCGGGTTTACGAGCCGTCCTCGGGGGGAAGACATTCTCCAATCTCGCCCAGGCCTATCTGGCGGAGTGCCCTTCGGAGTCGTTCACCATGCGAAATCTGGGACGATCGCTGGTCGGCTTTATCGAATCACACTCCGAACTCGTTGCTCCCAGGGGTCCTTTGGCGATCGAGATGGCGACGCTCGAATGGGCGCACATCGAGGCCTTTGACAATGCCGCCGAGGTTCCGTTGGTCCTGAGTGATCTGGCTAATTTTGATCCGCAACACGTGCGCTTGAGATTGCAGCCTTATTTAACGTTGCTCCGATTGGAGCATCCGCTCGACGAGTTCTTGATCGCGGTGCGGCGCCATCAGGGCCTCCGTCATGAGGCGAGCAATGCCGTTGGGAAACGGCGCAAACTTCAACCGATGCGTTGGAGGAGTTTTCGACCATCCAGTACGATCCATCTTGCCGTTCATCGGCATCGAGATGCCGTCTTTTACAAGCGACTCACACCGGCTCAATTCGTTCTGCTATCTGCCTTGCAGCAACATTGTCCGCTGGAACAGGCGTTGGAGCAGGCGCTCGTGTCTTGCGCTGGGGAAAAAGTCACACCCGCGACGATTACAAAGTGGTTCCGAAACTGGTCGTCACTCGGTTGGTTTTGCAAGGTTGCGGCGACGAGAATCAGGCGGCCCTCAAACCTTACAAGGAAGCGATGAAGCGGATGGCGGTCAGGCTGGGCAGAAAGCAGTACGCAGCGCCTCGAGTGACGATGAAACGACCCAATCCGGTCAGCGTTTTTGTCGTGGCGGGCGTATCGCCGGGAATCTGAAAAATGCTGGTTGAGGGATCATTGTCCCCCACCAGCGGGTCCTTGGAGGCCTTGGCCAACCCGCCCGCAAATCCCCCGTCGTTGGTCCACAACATCATGAGAAATTCGAATTGGCTTTCGATGCTCGCGTTGATGAAAAAGCCCAGCAAACCCCGCGCCTGACCGTCCCGCGGATGCTTGGGATCGTAGGGCGGCCCATACGGCATGCCGCGACGGATAATTCGATGGAGCCGGTTCCCGCCCCCCGCGACGGTTTCGCCCCGCGGATTGAGACGGCGGATGTGTGAACCAATCGGACAGCGAGCGCCCTGGGTGTCGTCAATGCCCGTCGGATTGAATGGCGACGGCACATAGTCGAACGAATTCAGTTGATTGGGATGGAGGGGTGGCGACGGCGCATCCGTATCCGGTGATAACGCCAGTGGCGTCCCATTGCGCCATCGTCCGCACAGTTTGGCGGCGAGCAATTCGGGATCGATGCGATCCTTTTGCGATTGGAGAAATTCCTCAAACCCGTCGACGTCCTGTTCGATCACGCGAAAAACGGCGAAACTGCCATTCAGCCCGAGTGCGGGCGGCGTTGGGACGTAGTAGTTGGAGTTGTCGTCCGGCACCAGAACGAAGTTCCACGCGGCGGACGCCGGTTGGTTGTCGTCGGGATTCGCGCCACCGGCCCCTTCGACAGCGGGTTGTGAAATCCCGTCGCGATATCCAAAATGAACGCGCGAATCCGGCAGCGCCCGCCCTTCATACAGACCCAGTTCGGCACACGCGCCAGAATTGACAAAGACCCCGCGAAGTTGGTCGGTGGCCAGCGTCAGCGCTTCGTCATCCCGCGCATACAGGCAGAGGAGCAAGTGGTCGCGTCCCGAGCCGAGCCCGCCACCCCAGTGGTCTGGTGCACTGCTCCCGTGATCCCCAACCGCCGCTGCCCGGGCGGCAGCGCCAAGTCGAAACGACCGAAAGGAGTCAAAGGACACGCCCGGGGCGTTTGTTACGCCCAGCGCCTGGAGTCCGGTCCACGTCACACCGATGTTGAGGCAATAGGGAGGCTTGGCTTCACCCCAATCGCGTGAGTCGGTAACTTGGGGCATCCGGGAAGTATCGCCACCCGCAACCGTAGCGCCGAGGCCCGCGCGGGCCAGGGTCGCATCCAGGACCTCGAGAATGAAGTATCGCACCAAGGGCATCCGGTAGCCACGGAGCACCAATCCTTGGATGTCCGACATGTCTAGCGCAGGCATTGCCGTGTGTGAGCAAGAGGATCAGGCCGAAGTCGATAAATGACGGATTTCGATCACCGAAAGACTCGGGTACGCGCTGTAGAAGCGAACCGACGGCAGATCGTGCTGACGCACGTATTCAATAAACGCCTCCGTATTTTTCTTCACCGGGAGGGGTGGGGCATCGGCGATGTGCGCGAACATCGCGTCAAAAATCGGCCCAATGTAGGTGGCAAAATCCGAAATGTATTTCGCGAAGTCCCCATCGTAGTCCGTGATAATCCCCAGCTGCGTGTTGTTTTGCAGGAAGATAAATCGGGCGAAATGAACCGTTCCGATGGCGTCCAACGCGGCGGTGATCTGGTCGTGGGCCGACGGCAGCAACTTGACCAGCGCCTGATAATCTTGGGGAGATTTGATGGGCATGATGCACGTCAGCGGATTCTGGATGAGCGCTGCGGGAGCGACCGAATTCGGCAGACTTGGATTGCCGGTGGAGTTGGCTAGCATGTTCGCAGGGGTAGGCATAAAAACAGCTTCTGGGGGCGAATAATCGCCCTTGTCCCGAATTCCTTGCGACAAAAATCGCGTCGATTCGAGAAAACAAAGGCTGGCCCGCCACCCTGATCCGCGGATAGGAATCTGAAAATGAGGGAAAAAGCTCTCTACTGTGCTTTTTTCGCTTGCATATGTTATATATTCTGTATCGAACACGAATGCGCCGCGCGCATACCACTCCAGTCCAAGACCGCCTTCGGGGCACTTCCCAACCCGGGCACGCAGCGCTATTTCCGCGTAGACTATGCTTGCCTTGAGAATGGAATTTGTCGCCACCGACTATTGAGGAATGAGAACCACGGATAAACGCCGATAGACGCAGATTCCATGCCCTTTCTATCCGCGTCAATCCGTGTTCATCCGGGGTTCTCCTCTCCTTTATCCGCGGATTTGGGATGACCACCCCCCGTTGACGCCGGTGAACGAGACGAGTACTTCCGGTGGGATGGGTTGCGGGCGGCCAATGAACGAAAGAAAGATGGCGGCAGTCAGGATTGCATTGCGTTGGGCATTCATCGCGGTTTTTGATCGTTGAAACGGTTCGTACATCCAGTCATGCGAATCACCGAATTACCGCCCGCTTAAATTTACCTTGCTTTGCAACACTGTTGCTCGCTGCATTCGATGCGGGGACCGTCAAAAAAGCCCGTCGAGATGAGATGCGAAGATAGTAGAAATCACCCCCATTACGACATGGAATATTCATGAATCCTGCCAACACTCCTCCCATCGCCTCGGACGATGAAATTGGTTTTATGCACGTGGACGGGACGGACTTCTCGTCATTCACGCGCCCCCAGCAAATCCGGCATCTGGAAGTCGAGGGCTATGTCGTGCTCCCGCAGATCATCCCGCCCGACTTCGTCGCACGCATAAAGCAGGAACTCGCCGGGGCGGACATGGGGCACACGAGCTACAGTGTGAATCAGACTCGGGCGGTTCAACAACCGCAGTGGACGAGTCGAGCGGCCTGCGAACTGATCGGTTTTCCGCCGATGATCGAATTCCTCACCGACCTGATGGGTCCGGAGATTGTGTTCACTCGCGGATTCTTCCAGCGCACACTGCCGGGATCGCCAGGGATTGCGATGCACACCGACGGCCAGCCGCACGGGTCCAATCTGTTCGGCTACGAGGGAAGTTGTCCCCGGCTGTTGCGCGTGCTTTACTATTTGGACGAGTTAACCCTTAGCCGGGCGCCGTTTCGACTTATCCCGCGGTCTCATCTTTCGTTTCATGCGGAAGCGAGTCCGTATGTCCGCTACAAATCGCATCCAGAAGAGATCACGTTGGTCGTTCCCGCCGGCTCAGCCGTGGTGATTCCGTCTCTGCTATTCCACGGGAGCCATCCTAACCGAGATTCCCGGCCGCGGGAACTGCTCCAACTCGGTTACCGCCCCGCCTGGGCCGGGCCGATTCAGCCGGTTGAGGAATGGGACCCGCAGTTGGTCGCTGCCGCACCGGACCTTGCGAAGCCCTTCCTGAAGAGCTTGAACACGACCGGTTTTGTCTTTGAACAGCAGCACAAGCCGCCCGGCATGAGAACCGAAGCTTCGGGCATCAACCCCAGTCGTTGGGGAGATCGGTCGGCTGTCCGTCTCGAAGCGAATCCTTAAGGAACCCGTCGTGTATAGTCGTGGATCTGCGTCGTGCATGATTAAACAGGCGTCATTTCAAAAACGTGGCACTGCCACGAAGGCACATCCAGATAAAGCCCGCGGGATTGAAGGTCACTGCCATCATACGGGTACTGAGCTTCGTCCAGAAGATCACGCAGCCGCCACCTTCGGCCTCGGAGGTCGGGGTACGGAAGGCGGACGTAACACGGACTCGGGTGATCGTCAGCAACATCCTCCAGCGTCGCCGGGCGACCAAGGCTCCGCGCGAGTTCCGTCATCCAGACACGCGTGTTGATCTGGTAGGAGCGATGGATTGTTGACCGTACGAACCCGTAGCTTCGAGAATGAGCGCAACCTTTCCCAGAATCGGGAAAATCAGGCAGTAATAACAAAAAGCAATAACTATGAAACGAACACTCTATCACACCATGGTGGCCGCGCTGTTGGTCGTGGCGCTGACGCCTACTTTCACCGCCCGCGCCGCCGCCGAGACCAAGAAACAGGAAGCGGCAAAACAAATCGAAACCGAATCGCATCAGGCCATCGTGAATTTCAAGACCGCCGACCCCACGATCACGAACTTCTTCGCCAAGGCGGCGGGCTACGTGATTCTCCCCAGCGTGGGTGAAGGCGGATTCATTCTCGGCGGCGCGCGCGGCAAGGGATTGGTGTTCGAAAAAGGCAAGGTCGTCGGCAACGCCACTATGTCGGAAGTAAGCGTCGGCGCCCAGGTGGGCGGCGGGTCGTATGCGGAAGTTATATTCTTTGAGACGGAGGCGGCGCTCAAGGGCTTCAAGGGAAGCAAGTGGGAGATGAGCGCGAAAGCCAAGGCGAACGTCGCCGCGTCGGGCGCGGCGGCGAATGCGAAGTATGAGCAGGGCATCGCGGTGTTCACGCTGCCCAAGAGCGGCGCGATGGTGGCGGCGGCTGTGGGTGGACAAAAGTTCAAGTTCGAACCGGTGAAGTAGGCGCGATTGCCCATCCCATCGGTCAGCTCTGGCAATAAATCTCTCGACGCGCGTTCGTTCAGTGGCTCATCACGTAAAAGAGGACGTTCACCGCCAGGGGGTAGGAAATCTTCTCGGAGAAGTTCTCAAAATAATAGTGGTTGTCACCCTCCCACTCCCAGCCGTCACCGTTGTCCGTATTGTGAGTGGCAAAGACCATCAGGCGGTTGTTGTCATCGAAGATGGCCCTATGATGAACCGTTCGGGTATCCCCGTCGTGAAAGGTTTCCCAAGTGGCACCCGTATATTGGCTCTGAGTGCCGGTCCGTACGTTGGGCACCTGACCTTTGGATTTGATGTCGAAGACGCAGTGGTAGAGTTGGTTCGTCAGCGGTAATTCGACGAACTCACGGTCGGAAAAAACCTTTTTCATTACCTGCTCCACGTTGACCCACGCGGAATCACCCCAGAAATCGTCCAACCAGAGAAATCCGCCGTTGAGGAGATATTTGCGGAGCGCGCCCACTTCTTCATCACTGAGGTAAAGGCTGCCCGGCTCAACCATGTAGATGAACGGGTGGTCCGACAGTTCCTTGTCCGTCAGGTGGAGAAAAAGTCCATTCGGGTCCACCTTCATCGACGTCATTTGCTGCAGACGGTAAGAAAGATTTAAGTCGCTGTCCGGTGTGTCGGTTGACCACGGAAAGCCGCCGCCGAAGCCCCTGGAGCCGTCTCGGCGGCTGCGCTTGATGCGAACAAAGGTAAACCCATCGCGCTCGAAGCCAGGCGCATTCGTCCATACGGGCGTTGGGTTCTGATCCTGGGGAATTTCCCGCGGAGTTCGGAAAGACTCGTAATCATAACCTCGCCCTCTGCCGAAGCCGCCTCCGCCGAAGGGCCCCCCTCCGAATCCGCCCCGTCGCTGAGCCAGGACAACGCTCAATGCCATCAGCAGGAGAAAAACAAGCAGCCGGAATGGTTTCATGGCTTCGCGCTAGCGAGTGGTTTGTGCGGGATCTCGACGCGGGCCGAGGAACTATTCTCGGCAGTGTCGTGTTGTCGGGCCAATCGCGCTGGGCTGGCTCGGAAGCCGGAATGAAAACCACGCAATCGCCGCATAGCCATCGCTGGATAAATGATTGTCCGAACACGTATTTGTGAGCGCTCAGGCGAGGAGATCGCGAATGACCGTCCCGCCGGTGTCGGTAAGCTGTTTGAAGCGGCCTGCGTGGTAAAACGTGAGCTTCGATTGATCGAGGCCGAAGAGGTGAAGCAGCGTCGCATGAACATCCCGGAGATGGTGCGGAGCTTCGGTCACCTTATATCCCAGCTCGTCCGTCGCCCCGATAAGTTTGCCGCCGCCGACCCCGCCGCCGGCGAACCACATCGTCATGGCACTCGGATTGTGGTCGCGGCCGCAGCGGTTCTTTTTATGATTGCCGGCGTTGGTATCGGGAGTGCGTCCAAATTCGCCGCCCCAAACGACGAGTGTTTCATCCAACAATCCCCGTTGCTTGAGGTCCTGAATGAGTCCGGCGATGGGAAGATCCACCTTATCGGCGGAAGTGCGATGGCTGAGGATGTTATCATGCGCATCCCAATCGCCGGACCATAGCTGGACGAAGCGCACTCCCCGTTCCACCATGCGGCGGGCCAACAGGCAACGGCTCCCGAAATCCTTGCTCTTCTCCCGATCCAGCCCGTATAGCTTTCGAATGGACTCCGGCTCGCCCTCGATGGAGAGAGTCTCGGGCACTTCCGCTTGCATCCGAAAGGCGAGTTCGTAACTGGCAATCCGCGCTTCCAAATCCGGATGCGCCGGGTTTCGCTGACTATATTGGCGATTCAGTATTTGCAACAGGTCGAGATTTCTCCGCTGGCGTTGCGGGCTGACATCCTCGGGCGGTTGCAAGTCGAGAATGGGAATCGCACCGCTTCGGAGCTGGGTCCCCTGGTAGCAAGCGGGCAGGTACGCATTGCCCCACGTGGCGGTGCCGCCAAAAGGACGCCCGTCACGGAGGACCACAAAAGCCGGAAGGTTTTGGTTCTCTGTTCCCAGTCCGTACACCATCCACGAGCCGATGGAGGGGCTGCCTTGAAAGGCCTGTCCGGTCAGAAATTGGAAAAGGGCCGCCGGATGATTATCGCTATCGGCATAAACGGAACGGACAAAGGCGAGGTCGTCAACACAGGCCCCCACATTTGGGAAGAGTTCGCTCACATCCCGACCGCACTGGCCGTACCGTTGAAACTGGAATGGGGATGCGGTCAAATAACGCTCCCCGCCGTTTTGGTTCGACTTCAGCTTATCCTTTCGTTCGAAGAGCTTGCCTGCCATTTCCTTCAGTTTGGGCTTCGGGTCGAACGTATCCATCTGACTAGGACCCCCTTCCATCATCAGAAAAATGCAGGACTTGGCGCGCCCCGGAAAATGCGGGAGTTTAGGCACCAGCGGATTGATCACAGGGTTGATTCCAAGCGATTCGGAAGCGACGGCCTGCTCCCGAGCCAGGAGAGAGCTTAAGGCGACGGACCCGATGCCGGAGCCCAGTTGAAACAGGAACCTGCGGCGATTAAGAGCGTCCCACTCCGGCAGAGGAACGGACTCCCCGGCCTTATGGGCTGGTGTATTGTCGTCGGCCATAGCCCGTTTCTCTATGAAATCCCGTTCGAAGTCCAACCAGAAAACCGTTGAGAATGTAGGAAAAAAACCTGATTCCATTGAAAAACAGGCTGTTTTCTTGACCCGAGATGTCTAGGAACCCATTGGACGGGGCCGTGCTTAAGGATGTCAGCCAAACTCTTGTTTTCGTCTGCGGACCTGAATGCTCGCCAGGAGTTCGGCTATTTTTGGATGGGCTGGCCCGCCGGGCGGCACATGAATTTGGCCACGGATCCGCATGGGTGAGAGGGTCGTCATCGGTTTATTGAAAATCTTCTAAGGAAATCCTGACTCCTGTGTCTTAACTCTGAAGGCACAGAATGACGAGCCATCCAATCGCAAGGATCGGGACGACACGCAGTTTCCTGCAGTGGGAATCAACCGCATGGCTTTGACGCTGCCAGCAGAACCCGCGGATGTCCTACGCATCGAATCGATCGAGGAACTGTTCGCAACCCTGGAAGGTCCCTTGCTGGGTTATGCCCGTCGTTTGCTGTCCGACACCCATGTGGCGGAAGACATCGTCCAGGAAGCATTCATGAAGCTGCATGCGCAGAGGACCGCCGTGCGCGCGCCCCGGAGTTGGTTGTACCGCACCGTGCATAACCTGGCCCTGAATCATCGGCGCGACTCCTCGAAAATCATTTCGATGACACCGCAAGGGGATGACCAGGGTGGAGACGACAATCTGCAGGACCCTGGGCTTCGACCCGATGAACAGTACGTGCGGGACGAAGGTGCCGGGTTGGTCCGGGAGAGCCTGAAGAACCTGGACGCGTCCGGCCAGGAGCTGATCCGGCTCCGGTTTACCGAGAACCTTTCGTATCAACAAATTTCGGAACAAACCGGGGTGTCCCTCGGGAATGTGGGTTACCGGCTGCATCACTTGATCAAATCCCTGGCCGCCGAGCTCGCGCGGGCCGGACTTATTTCATGAAAACCGCCTTCCCTCCCAATCCGCCCGAAGAGCACGAAGTGCGCATCACGGCTCTCTTACAGGGTGAACTGTCGGCGGATGAGTCAGCGCAAGTCCGCAACGAAATTGGACGAAATCCGGAGATGCAACGACTGCACGATCGGTTGCAACTCACGATGAGCATCCTAAAGGCGACCCTGGCATCGACGGATAGATCCGTTTCGATGTCTGTACCGAGACTATCGGAGGATCGTCGACAGAGGCTCTTGGGACATTTCAAGGCTTCTCCTGCCGTCACATCGCGGGAGACGCCGAAGTTTCGGTCACATACCGCTCACCGTTGGCGGATGCCGTGGTACGTGCCGATGAGCTTGGCGGCGTTGGTAATCGGATTGTTGTCAGTCGAGGGGCTGCTGCGGGAAGCCGGAGGCACCCATTCCAGGAGCGAAGCCCTTGGGACCTATCACGAAAAGTCCCTGGCGGCACCGCCCTTGGAAAACAGTCTCGAAGATTTTGGACAGTCGGGTGAAGCCGCTTCGGCCGACGGTGCGACGGTTGCTTTGTCACTCGCTGAGCCGTCGCATGAGGCACGCGGATATTTCTTTCAGGCCGATCGATCCGGGCTGCCCCTGGGTCGCACTAGATCCAAGCAAGCGGACGGGTTTGTCGCTCCCGTCGGACCGGCACCGGCGGCAGCTTTTCGTCAATTAGGAGAACAATTGGCACCGGTTTCTGATTCCAAGGACTCGATTGAAAAAGAAGGTGAGGCGTTGAGAAAATTCCGTGAACAGACCCCGCCGACACGGGTTCGGCAAGCCGACCCATTTGTCTCAGAGGCTGCTCCCAGAAAACGATCCCGGGAAATCGATGGGTTCCCGACTAAGACGCCGCTGGCGGAGATCGAATTGGAAAGTGCCGCCAATTTCGATGTGAAAAATGCTGGCCAGGTCCGCGACAAGACCGCCGCGGGTGGGCGCACATCGGAGGCGAAGTTAGGTCGCCTGAGTGCGAAGCGGCAATTGGCCGCACCGGATCCTCATGTGGAACCTCAAAGACTAAACGAGTCGGTCGATGAAATCGCTCCAATCGCTCCAATCGCCCGCTCGCCAGCAACCGAGCCTCAACCAGAAATTTCCACGGCCGAAAATGCGTTCTCCACATTCTCCCTCAATGTCAGCGATGTGTCGTTCAAGCTTGCGGCGGCGAGCTTGGAAAAGGGGATTCTGCCCGAGCTGGCGTCGATTCGGAGCGAGGAATTCATCAACGCGTTTCACTATCGCGATCCGGAACCCGTACCGGGTGTGCCGGTCGGTTTCACTTGGGAACGAGCCCGGAATCCCTTTGCACAGGATCGTGACATTCTCCGCTTTGCCGTCCGGACCGCGGCCGAAGGACGCGAAGCTGGGCACCCGTTGAACATTGTCCTTTTGCTCGACAATTCCGGTTCAATGGAGCGGGCGGATCGTGTGCGGATTGTGCGCGAGGCGGTCGGGGTTCTTGGACGCCTGTTGCATCCACAGGACCGGATCAGCGTGGTGACGTTTTCCCGGACACCCCGTTTGTGGATTGACGGCTTGGCGGGGGATCATGCAGGGGAGTTGGCGGATCGCGTGGGCACGTTGACACCCGAAGGAGGCACGAACCTCGAGGAGGCCTTGGAATTGGGGTACAGGACGGCGTCACGTCACTTTCTGAGCCGGGGCGGCAATCGAGTGGTCCTGTTGACCGACGGCGCAGCCAACCTCGGGGATGTCCGTGCCAGCACCCTCAAGGCCAAGGTCGAGGCGTGGCGTCGGCGCGGGATCGCGCTGGATTGCTTCGGAATCGGCTGGGAGGGGCTGAATGACGATTTATTGGAAGTCCTTTCGCGAAACGGCGATGGACGGTACGGATTCATCAACAGCGCCGAGGATGCTTCCACGGGATTTGCCGATCAATTGGCGGGAGCGCTGCGCGTCGCGGCGGCCGACGTAAAGGTGCAGGTGGAATTTAATCCGCAGCGCGTGAGTGTCTGGCGCCAAATCGGCTATGCCCGGCATCAACTGACGAAGGCGCAATTCCGGGACAACACCGTGGATGCCGCCGAGTTGGCGGCGGCGGAATCAGGCAATGCCCTTTATGTTGTCCAGACGGATGCAGCGGGCAACGGACCGATCGCGACCGTCCGGGTGAGGCATCGGGACCCGGTGACTGGCATCTATCGGGAGCAAGAATGGCCGGTGCCCTATACCGGTCCGGCGGTTGCCATGGAACGGGCACCGGTAGGGTTGCGCCTGGCGTCATGCGCCGCCGCCTTTTCGGAATGGCTCGCACAGAGTCCCTATGCGGCAGCGGCGACCCCGGACGTCCTCATCCGGCAACTGGAAGGTATACCGCAGGCTTATGCGCCCGACCCAACACCCTTGAAGCTCGAAGCGATGCTGGGGCAGGCGCGGTCGATTTCGAGGAAATGATTCAACGAACCGAACCCTTCACGGATCAAGAGTCGATCCCTCACACGCTTTATGAACACGTCTAGGAGTTGGAGAATGTTTGCCCGTGGAATCCATACGATCGGCCTGATCGTGGCCTTTTCCGCGTGGCCTCGGCCGCAGGCGGCGGAATCCTCCGGTGGCCGGGTGCCACAAAATGCTTCGGTGGAGGCCGACGTGAACGCGGAACAGGCGCACTTCGCCATCCAGGCCGACTTCAAGGCGGGCGAGGCCCGCGAGAAGGTCATTTACGGCGCGACGATTCAGCATTCGTTGCATGCCGAGTCGGACAAGCTGCGACACACCCTTCGGATCAAGGTTGATTCGATCCAGGGCGGACTTCGCGAAATGGTGTTTGTCCTTGCTGGAGACGGCGAGATCCGGCGAGTGACAGGGCAGGGGTTGGAGGATTGGAGTGTTCGACAGGCGAGTTCGGGTGCCCGACAGCTGGTGTTACATTTGCGCAAGCAAGAGAAGGGCAAGAATCCAGTCGGCACATTTTCGGCCGAAGTGATCGCCGAGACGGTGGTGGATGCGCAAAAACGGGTCACACCCCTGAGCTTAACCCTGGAACAACCCTCGTTAGGCAATGGTCAGGTCCGGATCAGTGCCGACGCCGGCCTCGACGTAAGAGTCGGCCCGATTCAGGGCTTGGTTCCCGTGGAACCACGATTCCTGCTCGATCCGCCAACGGTCGGATCGTCGAATTCGATGATATTGCACGCCTTCCGGTTCCTTGGCACGGCGTATGCCATTCCGTTGGAAGTAGTGCCGGTGGATCCCGAGGCGCGCCGCGTGGTATTGAAGAATTTCAGGCTGATCGGTCAGTTGGGATTGGATGGAGCGGCGTTTACCCTGACCGCCACAGCGCGGGTGCAAAATCCAGTCGGAGCTTCGATTGATTTGCTGACCGGCGGCGTTGCTTTGACAGAGATTGGCGCTCAGCCCGGATGGCACATCGAGTATCGCGAGGGCCGTTTCGTGGGAGTCTTTGAACATGCAGGAGACTTTGCAGTCCGCCTTAAATTCAATGCGGCGGTCCGGCTCACGAACGGATGGAGCCACTTGGATTTTTCCGTGGCACCCAGCGCGCTCCCGGCCGTGACGCTTGCGGGATGGGGTCCGGACACTCAGTTCCGATTTGCGGATGCCGCCAGACCGGTGCGCTCG
Source organism: Akkermansia muciniphila (assembly GCA_945900455.1). Classification (GTDB taxonomy): domain Bacteria; phylum Verrucomicrobiota; class Verrucomicrobiia; order Limisphaerales; family UBA9464; genus SIBK01. Next base: position 9,884 of record CAMDJH010000009.1, on the reverse strand, counting down.
GGTGAACTGTTTGCAGGCTACCTGCCACCGGATGGGCACGTTTTGCTGGACTGGAAGGAAAAGCGCATCGAGGCCGAGGGAGCTCTCTTCTTCTCGGTGGAACAACTCTCACAGGTCACGGTAGGTCCCGGCCTGATGCGAGAGTTGGCTTGGCTGGATTTCAAGGTGATGCAGGGCGAAATGAATCGCGTGAGTCTGATCCTGCACGGGGACGGGGAAGTGACGCGGGTGCAAGGGGCGCATGTCCTGTCGTGGGCGGTGGAACCGATCGTGGGTTCCGTGGATCGCCGGTTGAACATCCAACTAAACCAGGCAGAGAAAGATCAATTCCCACTTCAGGTTCAAACCCAGACACCGTTGGGAGCATTTCCGCAGGCGACGAATGTCTTGCAGCTTCGTCCCGAGGGCGCAACGCGCTTCGGAGGATACTATCGAATCGTCAACGACGGCGCCGTGCGGTTGGAGGTGTTGAAGGCCGGCGGCCTTTCCCAGATTTCACCGGAGCAATTCCCACCGGCCGATGCAACGCGCTCGCTGTTCTCGCAACCGGCATCCCAGGTATTTGCGTACCGTTTTTCCGGAGGGGACGTCGATTTACGCATTCAGGCCGACAACATCCTGCCGGAGCTTGCGGTGTCCCAAATTATTGTTTTTCACCTCGGGGAAACGGAGTTGGCGATTGATGCGGACATCGAGATCGATATACGGGAGGCGCCGCTGCGGGAATTGGCCCTGCGGGTACCCGCTGGTTACGCGGTGGCACGGCTCAGTGCGTCGGGGATGAGTGACTATTTTGTGCCCGATCCTACGAACACGACGGATCCACCTCTGCGAATTATCTATGGCACGCCGGTCGCGGGGCGACAGACGGTGCAGCTGCGGCTTGAGCGGAACGGGGCGCTCGGGGCGAGCACGTGGGTTCTTCCACGCGTTGAAGTGGTGAAGGCCCGGTCCACGCGGGGGCACATCGGGATTACGGCGGATGCCGGCTTTCGTCTTTCCACGGGGGGCACCCCGGGTTTGACGGAGATCGCGACGGGCTTTTTCCCGAAGAAAGTGATCGGGCTGCAAGCAGCGTTCCGGCTGAACGATCCGTCGTGGCAGGCGACCTTGGCGGTGGAGCGCGTGCCGCAGTCAATTCAGGCGGACGCGTTGCATTTGTTCACCGTTGGGGAAGGGATAGCGTTCGGCAGCACGCTCGTGAATTACGTTATCTCGGGTGCACCGGTGTCGGCATTCCGAATCGGATTGACCAACGAATATATGAATGTCGAGTTCACCGGGCGGGATGTCCGCAGCTGGCAACGGGCGGACGGCGGTTACGTTGTCCAGTTGCACACGCCAGTCTCCGGATCTTATACGCTGCTAGCAACCTACGAACGGCCCTTCAAGGCTCAGGGCGAGACCTTGCGCTTCAATGGTGCCGAGCCGCTCGACGTGCAATCCGAGCATGGCTACAGCCTGGTGGTCAGTACGTACCAGTTCCAGGTCAAGCGAGTGAATGTGTCGTCCAGCCTGGTGCCCCTCGAACCCGGCGAAGTACCCGCGGAATACCGGCTATTCTTCGATGCTCCGATCCTCGCGGCTTACCGATATTCCAGCCGGCCGTTCAACCTCCAACTGGAGCTCCTCCCGCTGACGCAGGGTGAAACGCTCGGGCAGGTGGTCGACCGCGCCGCCCTCACGACCCGCGTGTCGCGCGAAGGTCAGGTCATCACCGACGCCCGGTATTTCCTGAAGAACAAAGGCGCACCGAACATCCGACTGCTGGTGCCTGATGGCACCGAACTCTGGTCCGTGACCGTGAATGGGAAATCCGTGGTGCCCGTGACGGACGGCCGGACAAACTTGGTTCCACTGCTGCCGCAGGGGGATCCGAACGCGGTGCAGGATCTGGAAATCAAGATAGCGTCCCACTCAAAAAGTCCGGGCCGATTGACGGTGGCCGCGCCGGCAATTTCAGCCCCAATTCTGTTGTCGGAATGGCGATTGGAACCCGATGCTGGTCGAGCTCTAATCTATCGAGGAGGCACGCTGACACCGGAATTACCGGGGGCGAGCGTGTCGGGTTTTGCCGTATTGCTGCGGATGGTTCAGGATGGGAGGCAGGGAGAGGTCTTGCGCTGGCTGGGGAAGGGGCTTGCCCTGATGCTGCTGGGCATCTCCGTATGGCGTTATTCGAGCGGTGGGACCGTCTCGCGGTTTGGCCTGCGTCACGTGTTGGGAGGGCTATTGGGGCTGATCGGATTCCTCGGAATGGCGATCGCACTGGCGCGGTTGTCGGCAATCGCCGCGTCCTTCGGCAGCACCGTTCCGCCCCCTCTTCGTTTTATCGCGGCGATCCAGCAGGCGAACAGTCTGCAGTCTGTCAATATCCTCAACACAACTCTGGTTCCCGGATTTCTGGCTCGCGTCGGAATGTACTGGCCGGCGTGGGTCGCATTGATACTGGGTGCCTATGCCTTTGTCTTCATCGAGGGAGGCTTGCGCCGCCTTGCCATCTTTGTGGCGTGGTTCCTGGTATTCTGGTCGACGTTGCGCGCGCCCAATGGGGCACCGACACTGTTCGTGCTGGCGCTGGCGTTCGTTCTGATTGAAGTCGTTCTCCCGCTGGGGCGCCGCTGGTGGCAAGTGCCCCGACGCGCCGGGTCTCTCGACCCGTCCCCCGGTCTCGCTGCCACGGTGTCCTGGATGCTTCTTCTCTCGGGATTCGCGGCATCATCGACTACGTTTGGCTTGGACGCTATTCCGGTTTTGCCCCGATCCACCGATGGGGTTCTGCAACGACCGGTGACGGCAGATTCGGCAATCCTGGATGTCCGGGTCCAGGATGGTTTTGTCTATGGCACCTCAAGACTCCGCTGGCAGGCGATCCAGGGCCAGACGCTCCCGCTGTTGCATCCGCCGGGTGTGTTAACCCGCTGGCAATGCAAGGCTGATGCGGGCCGCTTGGTACAATTGCCGTTTGGAAACGCAGTCGGACACGGCGTCATGGCCGAAAAATCCGGGATGATCGACATCGAATTGGACTATCAGTTGCCCGTGATTTCACGCGAACAGGACCGCGGATTCGCGCTCCCGGTTCAGCATGCGCTGGTGAATCGGATGACGCTCGTGCTTGCGGGATTGGAGGCCGACGTCAATGCGCCGGATGCGGTGTCCGTTCTTCCCGGCGATCGTGCGGGTTCCACCAACAGCGTGTTTCATCTCGTGCTCGCACCCGTGGCGGATTGCTGGATCGGCTGGAAGCCACGGAGTCGCGACACCCGGCGGGAGAAGGCGGTGTTCTATGCGGAGTTATCTCAATTATATGTCCCGGGTGCCGGCGTCGTGGAGGGATTGCATCAGGCACAGATCCGGCCCGCGCAAGGCGAATTGAGCGAACTGGTTTTTGAAATTCCTGGCGGAATGACAATCACCGACGTTGTGGCGCCAGTCGTCTCGCTCTGGCGGTATGATCCGGTGGCTCGCCGGCTGCGGGTCGGGTTGAGCCCGGCGCAATCCCGCGCCTTTCCCCTGTTGATCCAGTCGCAGACGTCGACGGGTCCGTTGCCACTCGAACACCCCGTGGGGCTCATTTCCGTTTCTGAAGCGGCCGGCCAGGTGGGACGAGTGGGTGTGGCCACGGGCGGGGAAGTGCAACTGGATGACGTGCGAGGGGAGGGGATGTCTCCGATTAATCTGGAGGATTTTCCGGTGGATATTTTGGAACCCCTCCGGGCACAGATTGCGGGACTCACCGTGAGGCGCGCCTACCGGTATTCCAACCCTGCACTACCGTTGGTCCTCAAGGCGTCGGCGGTGGAGTCGGACGTGCGGGTTGAGTCGCAACAAACGCTCTCGCTTGGTGAAGATCGCAACCTTTTGGTGGCGACGTTTAATGTGTCGATCACCCGCGCGGGTGTATTCAAGCTGAGTTTCCCGTTGCCGACGGGACTCGATGTCGAGTCGATCAGTGGTCCGTTGTTGAGCCACTGGACGGAGCTGAAGACGGATTCGGAGCGGATCGTTACACTGCATCTAAAGGGGCGGACGGATGGGGCGCAGGTGTTTCATTTGAGCCTGAGTGGACCGGGACTTCGTTCGGCGAAAGGTTGGGCGGTTCCCCGGTTGATTGTGCGCGAGGCGTCGAAGCAGCGTGGACAACTGGTGGTGGTTCCGGAGCAGGGTCTGCGGTTGCAGGTGGCGACTCGCGACGGCGTAACGCAACTTGATCCGGTTCAAGCGGGCGTTCGGCAGAAGGGGGTTGCCGCGTTTCGACTGTTGCAGGCGGATTGGTCTTTGACGCTGGACCTGGAGCGCGTGGACGCCTGGACCCAGGTGTCCAGTCTTCAGCATCTGGTCATCGACGAGGCGCAGGTACGCGTGGCCGGCAACCTGCTCTATGAAATTGAAAATGCCGGCGTGAAGTCTCTGTCCGTGCGACTCCCGGGCACGGCGGAGGGTGTCCGGTTCCGCGGCGAACAGGTCGCCGATTTCCTGCTGCGCTCAATTCAGACGAACGCGGCCTATCGTGACTGGGAAATTCGGCTAGCCCGGCGAACCTCGGGAAAGCTCCTCCTCCAGGTGACCTTTACGCAGCCTCTTGCGGAAAAGGCGCCGATATTCCTGGTTCAGGGAATCGAGGCGCAGGAGGTGAATCTGCAGCGGGGATTTCTCACCCTGCAGGCTGGAAACCGGCTTCAAGCGAATCTCGGCGGTGTGCCAGCAGCCTTGCAGCCCGCGGAATGGCAGTCCATCCCACGGACTCTGCAGAAGGATCTGCCGGGGGCGTCCGCGGATCATACGTTTCGCCTGGTCGAGCCGACATTTCAATTGCCTCTCACGCTCGAACGGCACGATGCCGCGAAGCTTCTTCCCGCTCGCGTGAACAGCATCTCGCTGACGTCGGTCGTGTCGGACGACGGTGCGGTGTTGACCCGTGTTGAATTGTCGATGATCCCGGGCGACCAGCAGCAGTTGCACTTCCGGCTGCCCGAGCATTCGCGGTTCTGGTTTGCCTTCGTCGGCCAGAAAAGCGTCTGGCCGTGGCGAGAGGCGGACCAGATCCTGATCCCCCTCGATCAACACTCGAGGACGGGCGAGCCTTTGGCAGTGGAGCTTTTTTATGCCTCTAACGTTGGCGGACAACGGTCGCGTTCGTTGGATTTGTCCCTGCTGGGGCCGGAATTTGACCTGCCGCTTGAGAACATTTCGTGGCGTGTATTTCTAAATGAAAAGTGGCGTCTGAAAAATTGGGGAGGATCGTTGCAATTGCAGGAGCAATCGAGTGAAGCGAGCCCCGTGGCAGTCGATCTCGATAGTTATGTCCGCTCGGAGGCCGGAGTGCAGACGGAAAAGACGCGTGAGGCGGAGCAGTTCCTCTCGATGGCAAACTCGCTCCTGGAGAAAGGTGACCCCGAACGGGCGCGCCGCGCATTTCAGAACGCCTACGGGCTTTCCCAGCATGACAATGCGTTCAATGAGGATGCCCGCGTGCAACTTCACAATCTCAAGACACAGCAGGCTCTCGTCGGGCTTAATGTGCGCCAGGCACGGGGCGCGGGTGAAACCTCCGCTCTGGCGAATACACCCCGGAGTCTCCGCGACGGACGGGAAACGGCCTACACCCAGCTGGAGGCGAAACAGTTGTTCGAGCGGAACTCCGCCGAGGACAATGCCGTGCAGACGCGCCTGGTCGAGCGCCTGATCCAACAGCAGGAAGCCACGGTGGCGAATCCGTCGACCATCCGGGCCTCGGTTCCCGAGTTGGGGCGCAGCCTGATCTTCACGCGATCGGTGCAGGTGGAGACCAAAACAAGCCTTCGCGTCACCCTTCAGGCCGCCGAGGCGGTGGCGGTGTCGCTTCCGGCACGATTTGCGATTCTCACCGTCGTGGCTGCCGCGATGGGGCTGTTGTGCCTGGCCCGCCGTTGGGCAGGACAGCCGGCTTAACGGAGACCTGACGGGAGACGGACGGTAAAGGTGGCACCGCCGCTGGCCGGGCAGGCGACGTCGATGCTGCCGCCATGCGCAGCGACGATGGCTTTGCAGATTGCGAGGCCGAGACCGGTTCCGCCGGTTGCGCCGGTGCGGGATTTGTCTGCGCGGTAAAAACGTTCAAAGATTCGAGGGAGATCTTCCGCGGGAATTCCCGGCCCCGTGTCGGCAACAACCAGGAGTGCAGAATCATTTTCCCGCCGGGTTACCACGCGAACTTCCCCGTCGCTCGTGTTGTGGAGAATGGCGTTCGACAGCAGGTTGGAGATAACTTGCGCGAGACGTTCGGAGTCGCCGAGGCATTCCGTCGTCGCGAGTTCAGAGTGGATCCGAATATGGCGATCTTCGGCCAGGGGGCGCAACAATTCGAGGCTCTCTCGCACCGTCTGGCTCAGGTCGATTCGCTCCCGTTTCAACGACTCTTGTCCGGCGTCGAGCCGGGCAAGGGCGAGCAATGACTCGGTCAGCCGGCGCATCCGTTGAGCGGCGCGCTGGCAGGCTTCCAAGGTCTCGCGGTATTCGGCGGAGTTGCGTTCGCGGGCAAGCGTCGCCTGGGTCTGGGAAAGAATCACGGCGATCGGGGTCCGCAGTTCGTGGGAAGCATCGGCCGTGAATTGTTGTTGCCTGGCGAATGCGCCTTCCAGGCGAGCGAAGGTCGAGTTTAGAACGGTCGCCAGTTCGCCAAGTTCGTTGTCGGTATTTTCCGTATTGATGCGATGGGAGAGATTGCCCCCGGCAATCGTCGCGGCCGCGGCGCTGATGTCGCCGATGGGACGGATGGCACGGGTCGCGAGCCACCAACCGCCGGCAAGTCCCAGGACCATCACGATGCTGCCCAACGCCGAAAGCACGAGAGCCAGCCGTCGAAGGCTGGCAAGTTCTGGCCCGATTGATCGACCCACGAGGATACATTCGCCGGGCGGGGTGAATTGGTAGAACTCGCGGTTCGTTCCGCGCAGTCGCACCGCCGGGACCTGCCTGCTGATCGGATCGGGCCGCGAAACGTCGGACGCCGCACTGGCGGAGCGGCTTAGTTCGCTTCCGTCACGAAGCCAGACGATATAATAGAATGGATTGCTGTCGCCTTCGAACAGCCCGGCACGGTTGGGACCGAGGCGGAACTCTCGCGGTGCTCGAAATTCTCCCCCTGCCTCACGCGGCGGCGGCCCCCGACGTCCCCGGTCGTCCGGCCCACCTTCAATCGGTCGCGGGCCACCGGGTCTGCGCGGGCCGCCCGCGCCGTTTGGACCGCCGCGCGGACCGTCTGGACCGCCAGGCCCGCCGGGGCCTCCGCGGTCGCCGGTCGGCGGGCGACGCAAAGCCTCCAGCACCGGCCCCAGTCGTTGCTGTAAATCCTGATCCACGCGGTGAAGTTCATTCGCGTACTGGAGGCGGTAGGCGGTGAAGCCGAATCCAACGAGCACGGACAGCAGGATCAGCCCGTGCCAGAGTTGCAACCGCCAACGGATGGAATGAAAAATCATGGTCAGCCTTCAATGCAATATCCGTGGCCGCGCCGGGTGGTGATGAAATCGTGCCCCAATTTCTTCCGCATGTTGGAAACATGTACATCGAGCAGATTCGAGAGTGTGCTGTCGTCCTCGTCGAATAAGTGTTCGTAAAGCGCGGTTCGAGTGACGACTTGGCCGCGGTGGAGCATGAGGTATTCAAGCAGTCCGTATTCTCGGGCGGTGAGTTCGACGGGTACACCCGCACGGGTCACCGAGCGCGCCGCGGTGTCGAGCGTCACCTCCCCGATTTTAATCTGAGTCGTGGTCTGACCCGACGTCCGCCGGATCAAAGCACGCAGGCGGGCTAGTAGTTCCGGGAGGTCAAACGGCTTCACCAGGTAGTCATCCGCTCCCGAGTCAAGGCCTCGCACGCGGTCACGCGAGGTGTCGCGTGCGGTGAGCATGAGCACGGGTGTCTTGCGGATCTTGCGCAAGCGCTGCAGCACTCCCCAGCCGTCGAGCTTCGGCAGCATCACATCCAGCAGGATGACGTCATACGCAATGCTCTCGGCACTGAAAAGGCCGTCTTCACCGTTCGCCGCCGTGTCCACGGCGTAGCCTTCATCACGCAACGCCATCGTCAGGCTTCGCAGCAGGTCGGGCTCGTCTTCGATGATCAGGATTCTCATGCCAATGGGTGGGCGAACGTTCGAACGATTTCATTCGGGGCCTTTTGATGATGCAAACCATGCCACTTCACGAACAAGAGCATTACTCAATCCGGTTGAAATCGGCATGCAGAGAATTTTTTTCAGCTTCACGTTCTCTTAAGGTTGCCTCGCGTAACGTGGCGTCATGAAAACGATGAGTCGCCTCCGCCTGCTGCTTCTGCGCTCACGGGCCGACAACTCTTTCTGCGCTCCGGCTGGAAACTATTTTGCATCGAGGTGATGCAGACGGCCGGTGCGGCGAACTGACAGCAAAAATTAAACATCATGAACACAAAAGTCCTCATTCTAACGTTGGCGCTGAGCGTCTCGACGTGTCTCGTTTCGGCGCAAGATGGCAATCCCCCCCCGGGCGGACAACGCCCTCCCGGTCACGAAGGCCGCCGCGGCGGCCCCGACAGGGAACGTGGCGGACCCGGTGAGCCCGGCAGGCAACGCCCGATGAATCCACTCCTCCTCGCACTCGATCTCAACCACGACGGTGTCATTGACGCCGAAGAAATGGGAAAAGCCAGCGAGTCCTTGAAAAGCCTCGACATGAACGGCGACGGCAAAATTAGCCGCGAGGAATTACGTCCGCAGCGCGCCGGCGGACCCGACGGCCCGAGTGGACCGGGAGAGCGAGACGGTCAGCGGGGCCCGAGAGGGGAACGCGGTGACCGCGGTGGGCTTGGCAGGCCGGACGCCGAGCAGGGTGGCCGTGGTGGGCCCGGAGGCCGGGAGAGCGACGGCGGCGGGCATGGTGGGCCGCGTGGTGACCGGGGCGGTTCGGGTGGACCGGAGGGCGAACGGGCTGGGCCGGCCGGTGAGCGGGGTGGGCCCGGCGGGCCGGATCGTGAACACGGTGGACCGGGCGGGCCGAGGGGCCCCAGGGGTCCGCACCCGATCAATCCCATCTTCCTGGCCCTCGATCTGAATCACGACGGCACGATTGACGCCGACGAAATCGGAAAGGCCAGCCAGTCCCTGAAGATGCTCGATAAGAATGGCGACCGAAGAATCACGCACGACGAATACCGCCCGCAACACCCGGGTGGACCCGGAGAACACGGTGCGGACGGTCGTGGGCCTCGCGGTCATGGCGAAGGCCAAGAGAATCGGCCACCGCGTCCCGGATCGGAGTAAGCGGGCGCTGTAGCAGGCGAGGGCGCCGGAAGGGAGTGCATGTTCCAATGCATCCTTCCGGCGCCACCTTTTTATAATTCGATCAACTACGGATCGTTATACACGAACGACCACGATGGCCCGTGCTGAAAGTCGGGCTTGTCGGTGGTCGCCTGTTGATAACTCACATGCGCATCGACAAAGAGCACGTTTCCGCTTCCCAGCCGGTTTTTCTCGTGCCAGTACATATACTGAAATACGGCTTTCCGGGACACCCATTCAAAGTAACAGTTGAACGCAAAATCATTGACCAGAATTACCGTGCTTGGATTCCGCACGTCGGACGTTCTCTTGCCAAACAATCCTTTGTTGCCATCGTTATTGTTGGCGCTGCAGTTGTAGAAATAGCTGCTGCCATCCTGATCGAACACTGTGGGCTTCAAATCCTTGGGCCAGTGACCCTTCTTCGCCCCGTTGTCACTCGGACACAGGAACGCCAGGGCGGCTCCCCCTTCGTTTGTCATCACGGCGCCCGTCTTGACAATGTATGGATTGATCAATCGGAACTGATTGCCGGTCACCGGCGCCTGAATTCCAGCCTTTCCGCCCCAGGAATAATAGG
>CAMDJH010000008.1 GCA_945900455.1 Akkermansia muciniphila | reverse complement strand
GAACGGAAGGTGTATTCCCCTGTCAGCCGGTACTCGCCGGTGCACTCGCCCGTCGCCAACCTGGATTCGATCCACTTATTCTCCCCGATTTCCCGCTCAAAGATCTGCTGTGGATCCCGGACGCCATCCCGTGCGAGGTATTTGCCCTCGGCCACGACACCGACACTGACCATGCCGTTGTGCTGTGGGATATGCCAGAACCACCCTTTTTCCGGGATGAACGCCACGGTGGTCTGCCCTTCATCAAGACCGGAATCCCTCAGGGAATTTCGATAATAGGTCCATACGGCCACCTTGTTTAGCTTCGGATCGCCCCGGCGCCATGCATTGCGGGTGGCTGCGATCGCCTCGCGGCCGCTGGCATCCACCACCACCGAACAGCGCACTTCGTACTGCTTCCCGGACTTTTCCTGAACCCGCACCCCAACGGTGCGATCGCCTTCCCGGAGCAGCTCCACCACGGTTGTCTCCTCGCGAACCTCCGCTCCTTTCTCCCGAGCATTCTCCATCAACATCTGATCAAACTCCGACCGGAGGACCTGCCAGGTCTGAGCCACCGTCTCGCGATCATATCGTGTGTAAAAATAGAACGGCTGGGAGGCACGGCCCGAGGGCGCGACAAATTGGACTGAATACTTCCGAGTGAATGCGGACTGCCGGAGCTTGGGTATCATCCCGATCCGTTCCAACGCGGGATACGTGAATGGGATCAACGATTCTCCGATATGGTATCGGGGAAATTTTTCCCGCTCAAATACGAGGACCCGATGCCCGTGCGCGGCCAACACGGTGGCCGTTGCACACCCCGCCGGCCCCCCGCCAATGACGACCGCATCCGCGAATTCAATCTGATTCATACGTCAGCTTTTCCGGGTAACATTCCTACTCCGTTTTCCCGTTTCCGCAAGTCGGTCCATCCGACCCGGAGTTCGTTACGGTATTTGAGGCGGAAGAATCTCCACGATTTCCGCGAGGAGTTCTCCTTCCGTCGAGCGAAGCCGGTTGCGTCTTCCATAAAGGGTTGGCTCCCCATGGAGACCCAACGCCTGCGTCACATACGGATCGGAAGTAATGGAAAAATACGCATCCGGCGAACTGCGATAGCGGATGCCCCGCGCATTGAGGATTCCCCCAAGCGGACGATACCCTTCGACGATCTGGCTTCGCCAGGGTTCATCGAATAGATCGAGCACGATACGTGTAGCACCGAATTCCACCGCTCTTTCAGAACCGTCCAATCGTAAGACCACCTCCCGCCAATACGCTCCGTCCTCCTGATGACAGGTCAACAACTCCAGGTGGAGGGTCCCCCGATGAAACTGCTCCAACGTCCGGGTCATGTCCCGCTCATGCACCAGCAGGGACCGCTGAGGCTCTGGCAACGCTTCCGGGGGAAGAGGAATGGCCGACGGAACGGAACGGCCCGCACGCTGGTGGAGCGCGTCGAGCGGGAAAAGCAACCCGGAGCGATCCACCGCGGACGCGGACGTGTACTGGGTATCAGGCATACCGGGCTCCACGATGTTCCGGACGGAAGAATTCATGCAGCAATCGGTCCACTTGAAGTAATCCGGCCCGGGTTATCCCGATGCGATCCCCCTCCTGAGTCAGGTGCCCCTGCTCTTTCAAGGTGCCGAGCGGCCCCGCGAACTGGGTGCGGGGATCGATTCCAAATTTTCCCGTGAAATAAGCGGCGCTGACGCTGCCAAGCTTCAACTGGAGAATGAACTCGCGGATGTACCGTTCCTCCGCGGTGGGCGTCAACGCCCGATAAACGGGCAGCTGACCTCGATTCAGCGCCGCAATGTAGGGATCAAAATCGTGGTGATTTTGGTAATGAGTACCCCCGATATGGCCGAAGCTGGCAACTCCGAGCGACAATAGATCCGCTCCCGCCCACAATCGGTCCCGGTACACAAATCGGGTTTCCTCCTTCGACTTAACCGCCGTGTAGGCGCTCGCCACCGTGTAGCCCGCCCGTTCCAGTTCCGTGAATGCCGCGTCCACCCATCGGCGCTTCGTGTCCCAATCCGCCACCGGCGCCACGAGTTTACCTTCGGCCCGCATCTGCTGGTAGAGGGTCGTGTTAAACGGAATTTCCATCTGGTAAATCGTCACCGAATCAGGCGCCAACTCGACGGTCTTCCGGATGCATTCCCGCCAGTTCTCGTCGGTCTCCTCCACCATTCCCGCAATCAGGTCGATGTTGATTTGCGGGAAACCGATCTCTCGGGCGTAACGATACGCTCGCCCGATTTCCAGGCTGCGGTGGGCTCGCCCGTTAATTTCCAGAATGTGATCGTCGAAATTCTCGATGCCCAGGCTCAGGCGGGTCACTCCCATTTCACGGATCGCTTTCAGTTTGTGATCGGTCAGCGTCCCGGGCTCGCATTCAAACGTCACTTCCTCAACCTCATCCCACGACAGCAACCGCTTCATCCCGTCGGAAAGAAAACGCAACTGCTCCACCGATAGGTAACTTGGGGTCCCTCCTCCAAAATAGACAAAACCCGGCTTCCGCCCTCCGATGAATGGCCGCGAAGCATAGAGGCTCAGTTCCCGCAACACGGCGTCGAGATAACTCTTGATCGCGGCGGAATCCTTGTCGGTGTACACTCGGAAGTAGCAAAAATGACATCGCTTCCGGCAAAACGGAATGTGCGTGTAAATTCCCAATGGAAGCCCGGGCTTCGGTCCGCGATCGAGCGCCGCCTGGAAATCCGGAAGGTGCTCCGGCTTCCAAAACGAGAATGGCGGATAATTCGAAACAAAATAATTGCCGACCGTCGTCTCCCGCTGCAAGGGAGGCGCACCCGACGTCAATACAATCGGATCTCCGGTATCACTCATGGCATACCCTCAGCGTTTTTCCACCGGACCGAGCCGGCGAGCAGTCGTTTTCCATTTTTCCCCGGGTTTTCATTTTGTCCCAAAACAATAGATAACTCCATCGTTCGCTCCAAACACGAACCGCCCATCGGCAACCGCTGGAGACGTTTGCACCGGTTTCCCAATTTCGTGTTGCCAGAGCTCCCGCCCGTCCTCCAGGTTCAGCATATAAATCCGGCCGTCATCCGACCCGATCAGCACCCGGTTTCCGCAAACGACGGGCGAGGCTTCCACTTTCCCACGGGTTGGAAATGTCCAGACCGCCTTGCCAGTCTCACGCTCGATACAGTGGAGCCGTTTGTCACGGCTTCCCACCAGCACCCGATTCGTGGTTACCGCGGGTGAGGACATGAAGGGAAACGCCCGGTCCCGGTACCGCCAGACCACACGGCCCTCGTTCAAATCCACACAAAGAAGTTCGTTCTCGTAATGACCGACATAGAGCCGCCCATCCACGATCGCTCCGGAGGCCGCAATATAGGCGCCCGCTTCGACCTGTTTCAGACGCGCTCCAGAGGTCACATCGAGCACATGGATGATGGCGTCGCAACCGCCAAATGCCGTCTTTCCCCCCCCCACTGCCGGCGATCCATTGATGTAGTTTCCCGTCTCATAGACCCAGTTCGTCCGGCCCGTGTCTGCCGTCAGGCTGTACAATTTGAAATCATACCCGCCGACCAAAATCTGCTTGGTCTTGCCATCCGCGGACGCGACCCAATTGGGACTGCTCTTGACCTTGTCATCCAGCCCAAACCGCCACACGAGCCGGCCCGTCAGCGCGTCCAGACAGTATATATTCGTGTTGGAGTCGCCAATGTAGAGACGCCCATCGAGAATGAGGGGTGACGATTCCACCGGGCCACCCGTTGGAAAACTCCAGATCGGTTTGCCCGTCTCGAGCGAGAGGCAGTGAACCGCGGAGCTGGAACTGCCCACGTACACACGCCCGCCAACAATGGCCGCAGACGAGTTCACTTCATCCCCCACCTTGAAGGTCCACAAAAGTTGTGGCTTCGCCGGCAACACGCCCTCCACCACCCCGGTCAACGCCGGATTTCCCCGGTACATCGGCCAGTCCCAAGACCATGCCGCAACGTGCAACATGAGCCACCCCGCCAAGGCAGGGAGGACCGCCCGACTTAACCCCGTATGTCGAAGGATACGCACGACTGGCGCTACTTTCGGACGGGAATCAAACGGGCGCAACCCTAATTGATACTTGTACGTACTATTTTCCATTCCGATGCCCAACCGCACTGCGCCGGTCCTTCGAATGTCGGTTCGGAACTAGACTCCCACCACTCCACTGCCGGCCCAGGTGCGTCCGAACATAATGGAACAGGTACTGCTGCGCATACCCGGCGTTGGCTCCGAAGTAGGATTCGATAAATCGCTCCAACCGCCGGACGCGTATCCGCCGAACCCTCGGAAAGTAGAGCCGATGCAACGCTTTTCGGATCCAGACATCGATCGGAAAGGCCGCCGGGAATCCGTATCCAAACAGCAAGACACAGTCCGCAATCTTTCGTCCGACGCCCGGACATTCCATCAGGGCGTCGCGGGCAATTCCCAGTTCCATGTCGCGCACAGCCGCAAGATTCAACGTCCCCGAGACAATCCTCCGAGCGGTACCCAGCAGATACGGTGCCCGAAAACCGAGTTTGCAATTCCTCAGTTCGATTTCCGTCGCCGCAGCCAACCGCTCGACGCTCGGAAAAGTCCAGAGCGGTGGCCGCCCCGAAGGCACGATGACGGGATCTCCGAACCGTTCGGACAGCAAGCGGACGATTTCCTGAATCTGAACGATCTGCTTACTCGAAGAGGCGATGAAGGATGCGAGACATTCCCAAGGGTCCTGTCGGATTAAACGCAAGCCCCGACAGGACCCGAGCGCGGAGCGCATCGTCGGGTCATCGGGGAAACTTGCCAGAATGGCCGGCAGATCGTCCCCCAACCGCAGGTACTCTTCGATCCATCCCCACTCCGCATTCCGGGCGGATGTTACCGCACGAATTCCGGACGGGCGTTGCTCCAGTCGCACCCAACGTCTCGCGACGACCGCTTCCCATCCACCGTCCACAAGCCGCCACCGGAACGCCTGACCACTGGTCATCGTCGCGGTGAGGTCAAAGTCGGTCACCACCCACTCCCGTTCGGAAGCCTGTGTCATTTCCATCTCTTTCTTCCGCTCGATTTTATTTCTTGTCTCGACAGGCGAACAACTGGAATCGATGAAAAACTCGCCCCTTGAGATTTGCTTCAAAAAAACCGACCGACTCGACGGATCCAAATTCGCCCCGCAGACGGGTCAGCATCGCCTCCAATCTGGCCTGTGCCGCCGGGCCTGTCTTCTCGGGTCGGAGCCCTTCTCCCAGCATGAATACCGCGGATTGTCCCTTTCGATCCGAGTATCCCGGCCAAAACCAAAACTGGTTTTTCGGCCGATCGGCGGAAATTACGTAAACCTGGGGGTTCCGTTGGGCCTGCCGTCGAGTTCCCGGCAGATAGAAACTCAACAAACCGGTGCGACCATAATGGTCTGCGATGACAAACGTCGGGTGTCCCTCGCTCGCCAGTCGATCCCGCTGCTCGCCGACAATCCGTGCCGCCTCCCGGAATCCGCGCACGCGACGCAATGGATCCACCCTCGCCGGGAGCGGCGTCCCAGCAATCTTCGACACCCAATCGGTGTTGTGCAGCAGACCGACCAACGGCAACCCCAGGACGGTGCCCGCAATCAGCAGTCGCACGCCGCGAGTATCCCCCTCCGTCCATCGCCGATGCCACCAGAACGTTCCGAGCAGCAGCAGCGGCAGCACCGCCGGGCTGATCCAATTTGGCAGCACTTGCGCCCTCAACGTATAAACGGTCCAGAATAGAAATAGCGGCACACCCTGGCAGAAAATGAACTTCATCAAGAGGTCGCTCGCCCCCCGCTTCGGTCCATCAGCCGCCGGCTCCCATTGCCGCTCCATAGGATCCCGTCGGGAGCTCGTGCGCCATACCCCAATCGCCGCGAGCACAATTGCGAGCAAGAACACGGGATTAATGAGGAGTGGAACGGCTCCGAGAAAATCCAGCAGATGGCGCAGCGTCGGCCGCCACGACTCACTTAACCCGCCCCGCTCCCGAAGATGAGTCAGACCCACGGCTCCATGCTGCAAATTCCAAATCACCACCGGCAGCGTGCAGACCAAGTTGATGCCCAATGCCAGCCACACGCCCGGCCGGCGGAGACACACTCGAGCCGCTGGCACCCATAGGAAAAATAGGGCAAATGCCGCCCACTCCAGCGGAGAACTATACTTGCTCAGGAATCCACACCCAAGGCCCAGCCCGGTCACCACCCACCACCGAATCGGAGACTCACGTCCGGTCACCTCGGCCGCCATCGCCCGCCAGCCAGCCATCATCGCCACCATCCAAAAGACGACGGTCAACGGATCGATCGTCATCAGAATCGACCCCACCGCCAGCAATGGCGTGGCCGTCACCACGACAAGAAACCAGAACGCCGTACGAAATCCCGCCCAGTGTCCAACGAACCGAAATAGAATTAACCCCAGAATCGCGGCGATCACCGGGGAGAAAAATCGCACCCCCAGCTCTGTGTCACCCCAGAGATGCGTCCCAAGCCACTGAGTGTAGGCAATCATCGGCGGCTTGCTGTAATAGGACAGTGCCGGGTGTTTGGACCACAACCACTGGTAAGCCTCATCCTCGCTGAGCTCGATGGTTCCGGAAGCGAGGTATACGACCCGTGCAAGCAGTAACCCGCAAATCCACAGGCAACCCAGCCTCCACCAGTGGGTCTCGATGCCAACCTTCACCCCGCCATCCACCCGACCTCCCCGGGCAGCCGGATCGGTTTCGATCGACAACCGCACCTCCGGATACAGGAGCGATGGCTGCATTTTCCACCATAATGGAAACCACTCCCCGCCCGCCCGCCGCCAGAATGCCTCGATCAACCAGGCAATTGTCCATCCGTACCCCGCACCGATCAACCATCCCGCCAGCACATCGGTTGGCCAATGGACTCCGACATACATCCGTGAGTAGCCAATCGCACCCGCAAGCGGCACCATATAGCGTGAACTGCGCCGGTAAAACCAGGCTGTCACGGCCGCCGCCGCCGCCCAGATCGCGGCATGACCGCTCGGCATCGCGTAGGATGGACCCCGCCCGGCGAGCAGCCGTGTCTCCGATTGCGTGACAAAGGGTCGCAATCTCCCAAACCCCTTTTTTAAGGGTCCAGTCATCACCGTCTCGCCGATGGCGAGGGTCAGAAATAAGACCACCAGGTAGCACCGCGCCCGGCGCCCACCGCGCCATGCGATCAATCCCAGCAGTAGCAGTCCACCGGGCACAAAGAACCGGTTGCCACTCAGAAATGGCATCAACCGATCCAAAATCGGATTCGTCCAAACCTGATTCACCCAGTGAAAAACGGTCTGGTCGAATAGTTGGAAAACAGTCATTCCTTCGATGGCTTCGGTGCTAATACCGGATCACCGAAAGGATCTCGTTACCACCCAACTTCTCGCGCCCATTCAGAAAACCCAACTCGATCAGAAATCGCACCCCAACAAGATTGGCACCCAATCGATTCAGCAGCGCGACTGCCGCCCCCGCCGTGCCACCGGTCGCCAGCAAATCGTCAAGCAAGATCACCCGCTCGCCCGGTCGCACCGCGTCGATGTGCACCGCCACAGTGGCCGACCCGTATTCCAGTTCGTAGCTCTCCTCGACCGTGTTGAACGGGAGCTTTCCCTTCTTACGGATCGGTACGAATCCGATTCCCAGGCGGGCCGCAGCCGCAGCCGCAAAAATAAAGCCTCGTGCATCAATCCCCGCCACTTTGTCGACACTTCCTTGCGTCAGCCCAGCCAGCAAGTGATCCATCGCTCCCGCAAAGAGCCGACCATCCGCCAGCACTGGGGTGATGTCCTTGAACTGGATGCCCGGCTTTGGGAAGTCGGGCACGTTGCGGATCGCTTGCTCAATTTCGGTGACCGAAGGTGAATTCATGTCCCGCCATTCCGACGCGGTCCGCGCCCGCGGTCAAGCCCGACACCAAATTGAATGCTTTCAAAGACTCGCCTTTCAGCAATCCATCCGTACGCTCCACGCCCATGATTCCCCGATGTTTTCTGCAAGCAGGCTATCGCAATGATCCGCACCCGGGTGCTCCTGTGGCTAAATGGCGACATTCCCCAATTCTCTCCGTCCCGCGCCGCCTTCACCGCCCCCTTCTT
The DNA here is from genome assembly GCA_945900455.1 of Akkermansia muciniphila. GTDB lineage: Bacteria > Verrucomicrobiota > Verrucomicrobiia > Limisphaerales > UBA9464 > SIBK01. The sequence goes on along the minus strand of CAMDJH010000008.1, from coordinate 40,700 downwards.
CTCGGCCCGCTCGTCGCGCTTGTCGCACTCGCAGTGCTCCTACTGCCACCGCCCGCCGCCGCACTCGAGGTGATCCCCGATAAATTGGTCGTGCTGACCTTTGACGATTCCGTCGCGTCCCAATACTCGGTCGTCCGGCCGCTGCTCAAGTCGTATGGTTTTGGTGCCACGTTTTTCATTACCGAAGGGTTTGGCTTCCCGACCAACAAGCAGGACTACATGACCTGGGAGCAAATCGCGGAACTGCACCGCGATGGCTTCGAGATTGGCAATCATACCGTCAGTCACATGGGTGTCAGCGCCGACACGCTCGGACGGCTCGCATCCGAAATCGAAGGGATCAATGACCGTTGCGCGGCCCACGGCATTCCGAAACCCATCAGCTTCGGCTATCCCGGCAATTCCATCTATCCAGGCGCTCTGCCGCTCCTCCAAAAACTCGGGTTCCGGTGGGCACGCCGCGGAGGCGAGCCCGAGTTTCCCTACAAGGAGGGACGCGGCACCGCCTACGAACCAGGCTCGGATCATCCCCTTTTGATCCCCACTGCGGGAGACGCCCGCCCGAATTGGACCCTGGAAAACTTTCAACGCGCCGTCCAACAGGCCCGCCATGGAAGAATCGCCGTCATCCAATTCCACGGTGTCCCGGATCGCCATCATCCCTGGGTCCATACTCCCCCGGAGAAATTTGCGGCGTACATCCGTTATCTCGCCACCAACGGCTACAGGGTCATCGCCCTCCGTGACCTCGCCCGATTCGTGGATCCGTCCGTCACCCCCACCGACCCCCTCGCCGTCGTCGAACGACGTAAAACGCATCCCGAAGTCCGCACCTCGGTGCGGGGCGAGGTGATCGATGCAACGACCGGATCGCTGATTCCGTGCCGGCTCTACGTCCAGGCCGCCGATGGGGCCTGGCAATTCCCAGACTCCGCGGATACCGCCGGATCATCGGTAACCTATCAGCGTCGCAACAGCTCAAATCCTGCCGCCGTCGAAATGCACACGACGCTATCCGGGCATCCCTTCGAACTCGCCCTGGCTCCGGGCCAATACCGATTCATCGTCGAACGCGGCAAGGAATACCTGCCGTCCACCAATGATTTCGAAATCGGTGCCGAACCAGTCGCCCTAAAGATCCCCCTGCAACGCTGGATTAACCTCGAAGCCCGTGGCTGGTTCAGCGGAGACACTCACAATCATCGCGCGACAAAGGATCTCCCCAACACCTTGCTCGCCGAGGATCTCAATGTTGCCTGCCCGATGGTGCAGTGGACTACCGTGGCCGAGCTTTCGCCGACACAGAGTCCCCAGAGTGTAACCAACGACTTTGGCAACGAGCCGATCCTCGTGGATGACCGGCATGTCTGGTATCCGCGAAACTCCGAATACGAAATTTTCACGACCGCCGGCCGCAAGCATACGCTCGGCGCCATCGTCCTCATCAATCACCGCACACCCCTGCAACTCACGGCCCCACCGCTGGGCCCTGTTGCCGCGGAGGTGCGACGGCAGGGCGGCATGATCGATTTTGAGAAACACAACTGGGCGTGGTCTTGCATGCTCGCGCCGGTGATTGCACCCGACCTATTCGAACTCGGAAACAACCATCACTGGCGCACGGATTACACCACGCGAAACTGGGCTGTCCCCGCGCCCACCTGGATGAATGTTTCGGGCACCGGGACGGACACCGAACGCGGTTGGACACTCTATGGCTTTCGCACGTATTACGCGTTGCTGAATTCCGGATTCCACATCACCCCCACCGCCGGCACCGCCAACGGTGTACACCCCGTTCCACTCGGATTCTCACGCGTCTACGTCCATCAACCCGGCGGCTTCAGCTATGACGGATGGATGCGCGGTCTCAAGGCGGGGCGCAGCTTTGTCACCACGGGTCCGATGCTCTTTGCCGCCGTCGAAGGATTCGATCCGGGCGAGCTTTTTACGAGCAGCGGCCGCAAGCGACGGCGCTTTCGAGTGACGGGCGAAGTGCACTCGGAGCGACCGCAGGTGTCCGTCGATGTGATTGCCAATGGGGACGTCGTGCACTCGGAGGTGCCGTCCATGAAGCGCACGGCGACGGGCGGGTATCGGGGTCGCCTGGATGCCGTGGTGACGATGAAGACAAGTGGATGGATCGGTGTCCGTTGTTTCGAATCGAGGGAGGGCGATCGCTTCCGGTTTGCGCACACGGCCCCGTGGTGGGTACAGATGAAAGACAAGGCTCAGGAACCCAAACGCGAAGAGGCCGCCTGGTTTGCCAAGCGCGTCGAGGAGGAAATCGCGCGGAACCGGGGTGTTGTATCCGACGCCGCTCTCCAGGAGTACGAATTCGCTCTCACCCGCTGGCGCGAAATTGAGGCGCGCGGACGGTGAACGCGATGGAGCGTTGGCGAGTATCTTGCCGTCTGTTCCTGATGGTCGTATGGTCAAAAAACTCATGCGGCCTCTCGGTAGTAGAATTTCAGGAGGCCGCCGAGGCGTTCGCGAGTCTGGATGTCCCCTGCCCTTTCACCGATCCGGTTCTACGTCACCCGATAGTCGTTGCGCAGGAGGAGTTCCGGATCAACCGAACCGGAGAGGGTCGCCAGCATTCGTTTCCAATTCATCGACGAGACTTAACTGCGGCAACGGCCTGGGAGCAATCTCCTCATCGCCCTGCAAATCGTTGAATATTGGTTGGTTCGAGTTTTTTGACCTTACGGGAGCTCAGTTTCGTCTCACACTCTCGCAAATTGACGTTGTTTTCCGATCGATTTCCATTCGAACGTCTGGTAGCAGAACACCATGGTTCAACTGCGACGCAATGCTCTTCGCCGGTTGCCCGCGTTTCCATTTAACGGACTTCGCGCCGGGGCACGCGCCCTGGTGCTCGCGTTGGGTTGGGTCGCACTGGGCGTGGTGGCGGGGGGATCCACGGCATCGAACGGTGCATCGTCCCTAACGTTTGAGCAGCACGTGCGCCCGATCCTGAAGGCGCATTGCTTCGACTGTCATGGCGAGGGGGACGCGCTGCGCGGTGGACTCGATCTACGGTTGAGGCGATTCATCGAACAGGGAGGCGAATCGGGACCGGCGCTGGTTCCAGGCAAGCCCGAAGCAAGCCGAATTTATGAAAAAGTCCGCTCGGGCGAAATGCCGAAACGTGATCGCAAGCTTTCTGAGCAGGAAATCGATATCCTGAAGCGATGGATACAAACGGGCGCCGTCGCTACGCGGGATGAGCCCGCAAATTTGTCCGAGGGGATGCAGATTACCCCTGATGAGCGAGCTCATTGGGCTTTCCTGCCGTTGCGCCAACCTCCCGTTCCCAAGATCGCGGGTGGGCGCATCCGCAATTCAATTGATGCCTTCCTGGCGGCCCGCCACGAATCCCAGCACCTGACTTTCTCTGGGGATGCTCCGCCCCTGACCGGGGTGCGCCGCGCATTCCTGGATCTCTGGGGATTACCGCCCACACCGTCGGATCTGGAAGCCTATGCTCTCGACAGTTCTACGAACGCCTATCCGCGACTACTCGAACGTCTGATGCAATCGCCTCGCTATGGAGAACGCTGGGCCCGGCATTGGCTCGACATTGCAGGCTACGCCGATTCCGATGGCTACACCAGCGACGACTCGCCGCGACCCTATGCGTATAAGTATCGTGATTACGTCATCCGATCGTTAAACAGGGATTTGCCGTTTGACCGATTCGTCGTCGAGCAACTCGCGGGCGACGAACTCGCATTGACCCAGCACCGCGACCTGGAAACCGCGGCTCAGGATCCGATAGCGCATGAATGGTTGGCCGCAACGGGCTACCTGCGGATGGCGGCCGATGGCACCGCCAGCGCCGGTGTCGACCAGGACACTGCTCGCAATCAGGTTGTCGCCGATACCCTCAAGATTGTTTCGACATCATTGCTCGGGCTCTCGATCGGGTGCGCACAGTGCCACGATCATCGCTATGACCCGATTCCACAGGCCGACTATTATCGGCTCCGCGCCGTTTTTGAACCGGCCTACGACTGGAAAAACTGGCGCAAACCCTCTGAGCGCTTGATTTCACTCTTCACGGCCGCCGACCGAGCGAAGGCAGCGGCCGTGGAGGATGAAGCTTCCAGGCTCGCCAAGGAAAAAGAAGCGAAACAAACCGAATTCATTGACGCGGCGCTCAGGAAGCATCTCGAAAAATTTGATTCCGTGCTCCGTGACGCACTGTGGACGGCCTTCAAGACCCCCGCCGATCAGCGAACAGTCGAGCAGAAGAAACTGCTCTCCGATCATCCCAGCGCCAACATTAGCGCGGGTGTGCTCTACCAATACGACCCCAAGGCAGCGGATGAACTGAAAGCGAGGGATTCCAAGATCGCCGAAGTCCGTGCCCGCAAGCCCGTGGAGGATTTTCTCAGCGCCCTCACGGAGCCGATAGGGGCCTCACCGGTTACCTATCGGTTTCATCGGGGCGATCCCAAGCAGCCCAGGGAGGCGTTACTTCCCGCCACGCTGTCCGTGCTCTCTTCGGCCGGTCTTTCGCCCGATCTGCCGTTGCCATCCGAAAGCCCGCCCACCTCGCGACGGCGGCTCGCGTTCGCGAAGTGGGTGACGAGTTCGAGCAATCCCCTGCTGGCGAGAATTATTGTCAATCGCGTGTGGATGCACCACTTCGGCCGCGGCTTGGTCGGAACGCCGGCCAATTTCGGTCTGCAAGGTGAACGTCCTTCCCATCCTGAATTGCTCGACTGGCTCGCCGCCGCGTTTGTTGCGCCGTTGAATGCTGACCCCGATAAGCTTGGCCTGGGCTGGAGCTTGAAACGGTTGAACGCGTTGATCATGACTTCGACTGCGTTCCGTCAATCTTCCGCGCGCGATGCGGCGATGGAGCAGCGCGATCCAGAAAATCGCCTGTATTGGCGGATGCCCCTTCAGCGGCTCGATGCGGAAGCCATCCGGGATTCCCTGCTCGCCGTGAGCGGCGCGCTGAACGACCGAATGTTTGGGCCGCCCGTCCCGGTACGCGAGGATGCCGTGGGTCAGATCATCGTGGGCATCGACAAGAAACAAGGTGACAATAAAATGCCGGTCGAAGTCGCAATGGGGGGGGAGGAATTCCGCCGCAGCATCTACGTCGAAGTGCGCCGGAGCCGCCCGTTGGCTTTCTTGAACACGTTCGACGCGCCGGTTATGGAAGTGAATTGCGAGCAACGGACGCGTTCCACGGTCGCCCCCCAAGCCCTGATGCTCATGAATAGCGACGTCGCACTCCAGCAGGCGCAGCTTTTCGCCGACCGACTTCGCCGGGACGCGGGTCCGTTTCGCGAGGCGCGAATCGCAAGAGCCTGGCGATTAGCGTTGGGCCGGCCGCCGTCGCGCGACGAGTATGAATCTGCCCTCGAATTTCTCGATCGGCAGGTCGCCAAGATCACCGCACAGGCGGTCCCCCAACCCGACGCCGCAGCAAAAGTCCCCGCTGTACCGGCCCCGTCGCCGGAGGAGCAAGCGATCCGAAGTCTGTGTCAGACGCTGCTCAGTTCGAATGAATTTCTATACCTGGATTGAATTCCCATGACGCCGACATCGTTCTATACGCGACGCCAGTTCCTTGAGCGAAACGCCCTCGGCGTAGGCAGCGTTGCCCTCGCCTGCCTGCTTCGCAACGACGGCCTTCTCGCCACGCCTCCGGCCGTGCCGCGCACGGCTCAGTCCTTTGACCTGAAACCCAAAATATCGGGGAGCCGGGGCCGGGCGCGCGCCATGATATCCCTTTTCATGCACGGCGGGCCGAGTCACGTGGATCTCTTTGATCCAAAGCCCGAGCTAAGCCGTCGCAGCGGCGAGGATTATTCCGGTGAAATCACGTTCAGCTTTGTCGATCGCGCGAGCAAAAAGCTTTTTGGCAGTCCGTGGCAGTTTCAACAACACGGCGCATCCGGGACGGCCGTGTCGGAACTGCTGCCCCATTTTGCACGGATCGTCGATGACGTCTGCCTGATCCGCTCAATGCACACAGATATCAACGGCCACGAGCCTTCGATATGGTCCATGAACACGGGCCGCGCTCAACCGGGGCGCCCCGCATTGGGTTCGTGGGTCACGTACGCACTCGGGAACCCAAGCCAGGATTTGCCCGCTTATGTTGTCCTGACCGATCCCGGCGGGAATCCCGTCGATGGTGCGCGCAATTGGTCGAATGGCTGGATGCCCCCGCTCTTCCAGGGCACGGTCGTGCGCTCGCGCGAACCACGAATTTTGAATCTCGATTCGCCACCGCGGTTGCAAGGGGATTTACAGCGGCAGAACCTGCAGTTTCTCGAGAAACTCAACCGCGAGCATCTGGCTCGGCATCCCGGCGAATCCGATCTCGAAGCGCGAATAGCCAGCTACGAACTCGCCGCCCACATGCAGCTCGCCGCCAAGGAGGCGCTCGATCTATCCGGTGAATCCGAAGCCACCCAGAAGCTCTACGGATTGGACGATCCCATCACGAAGGAGTATGGCACCCGCTGTCTGCTCGCGCGGCGACTGATCGAGCGCGGCGTCCGTTTCGTCCAGTTGTTTGTGAACGGGCAAATCTGGGACAATCACGAGAATATCCGGAAGGGTCTCGCCGACTGTTGCCGAAAGACGGATCGCCCGTCGGCCGCCCTTGTCATGGACCTCAAAGCGCGCGGCCTTCTTGACACCACGATCGTTCATTGGGGCGGAGAAATCGGCCGGCTTCCCGTCACGGAAAACCACGGCGCTGCGGAAAAGGCCGGCCGTGATCACAATGGGCAGGGATTCAGCACGTGGCTGGCCGGTGGCGGTATTCGCGGTGGCACCGTCTATGGAGCAACCGATGAGTTTGGGCACAAAGCGGTCGAGGATCGAGTCAGCCCAAATGACTACCACGCGACGCTCTTGCATCTTTTCGGATTCGACCATTCTGAACTGGCATTTCACTACAACGGACAACCGCAGCATCTCACCGACGGGAAACCTTCCCGCGTGATCCATAACCTCCTGGCCTAACGTGTGTCCTTGTGCAAGGCGTGTATGCCATAGAATTCGGCCTTGACTACCTGCCCCCAAGAGGAAGGCTCGCGAGCATCCATTTGCCTCGCGGGAACAATCTTCCCTAACCGCGGAGCATCGATACTAAATTCTATCCATTGGAATCCCATGGCACATCTCTCTCGACGTGATTTTTTGAAGGCCAGCGCCGCGGTTGCTGCGGCGGGCACATTGCCAATCGGGCGGCTGCACGCCGCTCTTCAGGACATTCGGTCGGTCAAGATCACCGGAATCGAAAGTTTTGCGATCCGCATCCCGATCTCCAGCGAAGAGGCCGCGGTGGGCAAGATCGCGTCGTATCAAGTCGCCCGCGTTGACACCGACGCCGGGGTTCGCGGTTACTCGTTCGCCGGTCCGCCATCGGAATTGCTCGATGCCCGAATTCGCCCATCACTCGTCGGCAAGGATCTGTTCGCGATCGAACGTCATCTCAAGAACGGACTGATCGAATGGGGTGGACTCGAACACGCGCTTTGGGACGCCATTGGGAAGCTGGCCGGGCAACCGGTATACCGTCTCCTCGGCGGAGCCAGAAAGAGTGTCAAAGTCTATTTAACGTGCGTTTGGCCAGGCAATTTGGATCAATCTCACGTCTCCTACGATCAACAAGCCGAGATGGCCGTCCGAATTCAAAAAGCGGGATTCAAGGGGATGAAAATTCGGGCTTGGCGGCCCAAGCCGCTCGACGATGCCGAAGCGTGCCGGGTCATCCGCGCGGCCGTCGGTCCGGACTTCGCCATCATGTTCGATCGGACCGCCCATTTGCCGCATTCGGTCGGTCAGAAAACCTGGGACTACCCGACCGCGCTCAAGGTTGCGCGGGCGATGGAGAAGCACCAGGCGACCTGGCTGGAAGAGCCGTTCGACCGGGATGATTTCCTCAGCCCGGCGAGGTTGGCGCGCGATGTGGACATCCCGATCACCGGGGGCGAAGGCTATGTCGGTTTAGATTCATTCCGCGAGTGCCTGATGAACGGCACCTATGACATCCTCCAACCGGAAGGTGGCGGGTCAGGCGGCATCCTAATCTGCCGAAAGGTCGCCGCCATGGCTGAGGCGTTCCACGTCCCCTGCATTTTGCATGGCACCATGGGCCTGCGCCTTGCCGGTTGGGTCCAAGCCAGTGCCGCCATCGGTGCAGAATGGCAGGAACTAGCCCTTATTACACCACCGCTCTTGCCTGAGGAGCAATGGAGCCCGGGTTTCAAAGTTCTGAACGGTGGCAAGTTCTTCGGGTTCAAGGACGGGGAAATCGTCCTGCCCGATTTGCCAGGAATTGGTTTGGATGTTGATGAAGAAGCGTTGGAACGATATCGAGTTCGGTGACGCGGTCCAAAATTTCAATAACACCAGTACACGAAAGGCTCCCATGGCAAAAACCGATTCGAAGCGAGGTGCGAACCCGAAAAGCAAGAGTGCAAAGATCAAAGATCTGGCGGCCCGGCCGAAGAATTCCGTCAAGGGCGGGAAATTAATCGTAAGCAGTAACAGTGACGTGTTTGAGCACGAGGCGGATGCCGTCGCCGGCTCCGTCATGCGTTAGCCTCCCTGATCATTATTAACGGGCTCTGCTGTATCGGTGAGACACGCGAGCTCGTATGGAACCTATCAATATCCGCGTCCCTCGCGTGCGCGATGGATGGTTACACGCAGCGGCCCTCGGAACCTTGCTCGCGGTTCTCCCCCTGGCTGATCTCCAGGGTCAGCCGACGGTGAGCGGCACGTTGCTGCCCAACCGAGCCGTCCGCGTCGAGTGGCCGAGCGCTGCGGGTGGTTTCCAACTGGAACGTACCGACGATCTCGGCGCAGTAACGTCCTGGACGCCGATCCTCGCCGTACCGGTCCTGATCGGCAGCAAATTTACCGTCGATGTTCCGGCTGAAAATTCCCGACGATTCTTCCGGCTTCGTCAAACTGCTCCCCCGGTTACACACATCGTCGAATCGTCACCCGCGAACGGAGAATCAGGCGTTGCCGTAACCCGCGAAACGGTTCTGCGCTTCAGCGGCCCCTTGGCGCGCAACACCGAACTTTCGAGGGATCATTTCCGGGCGGAGTTCGGTGGGCGAAGATTGTTGACCCGCAGTGAACTTTCCGGCGATCGGCAGACGGCGACGCTGTTCTTTCTCGAAGATCTTCCCGGCAGTGCCCACATCCGTGTCACTCTCGACGGAGATTCCACGCTGGATGCCGATGGGGACGGCGTAGCCGGTGGCGCAGGCGTGATCGATTTCGAGACGTTGAGTATCAGTGCCGTACCGGGCACCGGAGTCATCGGACGCGTGTTTGCTTCAGAACGGGTCGGCACGAACTCCGTCAATCGTCCGCTCGAAGGCGTGACGATCACCGTGGATGGCAGGGAGGAAACTCTGCGGACGAGGACGGATGCTCGTGGAAACTTCACGTTGGCTCCGACCCCGGCGGGACGATTCTTCGTGCACATCGATGGCCGCACAGCAAAAGGAAGCCATTGGCCGACGAATGACTATTACCCGTTCATCGGAAAGGCTTGGGAGGCAATTCCCGGCAAAGGAGACAACTTGGCCAGCGGCACGGGCGAGATATTCCTCCCGTTGATTGTGCCGGAGACGCTGCAACGCGTCAGCTCGGTTGCGGAAACCCGAATCGAATTCCCCAAGGCGGTTCTGGCGCGAAACCCCGAATTGGAGGGGGTGCGCATCGAAGTTCCACCGAATGCGCTCTATAGCGACAACGGGACCCGCGGTGGCAAAGTAGGCATCGCACCGGTTGCTCCCGATCGATTGCCCGAACCATTGCCCGACGACCTGAAGTTCGCCCTGGTGATCACTGTTCAGACCGATGGGGGGCAGAACTTCGCACAACCCGTGCCCGTACGATTTCCCAACCTGCCCGATCCGCGGACGGGCCAAAAGCTCCTGCCGGGGGCGAAGTCAGCCTTGTGGAGCTTCGACCATGATCTCGGAGACTGGGAGATTGTTGGTTCGATGACGGTGACGTCGGACGGGAACTTTGTCGTAACCGATCCGGATGTGGGCATTCGCAAACCGGGATGGCACGGAACCCAACCGGGTACCCGGGGTCGAAAGGGCAAGATCAAGCGACGCTGCGAACCGCAGGAGTGTAACCTTGGCCCAGTCACGATGTCGATCGGCCCCGACGGCAAGCGCACCTTCAACGTTGGCAGCGGACACACTCCCGGCTTGGTGACGTGGTCGGCCCCTTCCGCCCGAGGGCAGCGCCGACAGTCGGGAGAAAGTTTCACGGCACTGTTCTGTCAAACGGGGAACCACACGGTCACGGCCAAGCTGACACCCGAATGCGGTGATCCATGCGAGCAGAGCGTCACATTCAATGTCAGTCAGAACGAATTGCCGGTGTGTCACGCTGGATTCATCCCCGCCCACGCTCCGCCGTTTAAACGCGGTGAACCCATCCTTCTTAACCTCCAGGACACCGACGGCTCACCCATCCTCGGGGACGTCGAGTGGACCGCTACTGCCGGCACACCGAACCGGGGCTCCAGCATTCCCGCCCAGATCCGGTTCTGCACCCCGGGGCGGCATCGGGTGGACTGGACCGTGACAACGCCTTGCGGCACGACGTGTAGTGAGTTCCAGATCTTTGAAATCGAGAACACCGTCTGTGGTCTTTCACCCCTCAGGGTCGGATTGGGTGAGGCCAAGCTGGGCGAGAGTTTCGTCTTGTATACCACCGCAACGTCGCCTGGGACTCTGACGTGGGATGCGGGCGGCGCGACCATTTTGAACTTGGAAGCGCCAACCGAGCTTCCCTGGCAAGCCGGTCCGAGCGGATACGAGACTTTCTCGGGCTTTCAGTTTTGCACGCCGGGCAGAAAAACCATCCGAGCCACCTTACGGACGCCCTGTGGCGAAGTTTGCGCCCAGGAGTTCTCCGTGGATATCGCCGCCGCACCGTGCAGCCTGGACCCGCCCCGGATTGAGCTCGGGAATCTCCGTGTGGGTGAATCCTTCGCCATTTTTACCAAGGCAAGCACGTCGGGTCGCATCACGTGGGACGCGGGTTCGGGCGGCACGGTCGTCGATCCCGGTCCGGAACAGGTGCCGGTAGCGAGCGCCTACGATGCCTTCGCGATCATTCGCTATTGTACGCCCGGCCAGAAGACCATCCGCGTGCGTCTCGTCACCCCGTGCGGCGAGTCCTGCGAGCAGACGCTCACCGCTACGATTCAAGGGGCAATCTGCGACCTGGACGCGCCACAAATCGGCCTGGGTGAACTTAAGGTGAGTCGCCCAATCCTGATCGAATCCGGGTCCGATGGGGTGGGTGACATTCGCTGGGACGCCGGGGACGGGGTGGTCACGGAACCAGGCCCACTGACGTTGCCTGACCCCACGACCGGACGTTCCGCATTTGCGATCGTGCGATTCTGCACTCCGGGACAGAAGACGGTTCGGGTGAGTTTTACCACACGTTGTGGCGACATCTGTTCCAAGAGCATCTCGTTCCAGGTCGCAGATTCACCCTGCGAACTTGCTCCATTCATCCTCACCGCACCGAGTGGCAACCCGCGTGCGGGAGAACCGTTCGCGATCAGCACGGTCGGCTCCGAGGAGGGCACGCTGACATGGGATGTCGTCGGTGGTCAGACCCGTGCACCGCTCGAACAACAATTGAACCCACCCGACTTCCGATCGGTGATGGTCGTGACCTTCGATGCCGCGGGAGTGTACGGAGTGACAGCGACCCTCCAATCCCGTTGCGGACGACGCTGTTTCCTGACGGTGCCTATCACGGTCGACCCACCTGCGCTCCCCTCCCCGGCATCCGGCAATAATGATCTGCTTTTGGCCAGCCTACGAGAAGACTTCGTCCGCGGGCATCCCTCGGGTTGGTGGGGCCAGGAGCCGACCGGACGCGATCTGGAGTCGATCGCCAGATTGGGGACGACGTTAAAGGCTTCCGAAGGATCGCGGGCCCGCCTTGCTGGAAATGTCTCCGAGCCGCCCCTGGTCACACAGTTGGGGTTGCATTATTTTCTCATTCAAAATCTCGACACGGGTCGCATCACCCGGGGCAAGACGGGCACTTATGGTATCGCACATCCGCGCGGCATCGTGCTGTCCGCGAAGACGCATTACCGGGAGTATATCCTCAGCGCCAACGGATTCTATATCGGCTCTTCGGAATATACTTCCCCGCAAGACGGCGGGCAGTTCGATCTCCCAGAATTTCATCTGGAACCCGCCCCCGGGTTGGATACGGATGGCGATGGTCTGCCCGACGCCGCAGAGTTCATTCTCGGCAGTGACTCAACCAAGGCGGACAGCGACGGCGACGGCGTGACGGATGCGGAAGAAGCCCGCGAAGGCACGAACGTGGGGGCCGCTACGGAAGAACCTCTGGGAATCATCGCTTCGGTAATCCTGCCAGGCAACGCGGTGGATCTCTGCACCGACCATACTCTCGCCGTCGTGGCCCTGGAGGAGGGCGGCGTGGCGGTGTTCAATATTTTGAACGGCCTCAATCCAGCACTCATCGCCATTGTGGACACCCCGGGAATCGCGACAGCCGTGGCGTGCGGCGATGGCTTTGCGGCGGTTGCGGACGGTCAGGAAGGTCTCGCCATTGTGGCTCTCCAGGATCCCGTGGCGGCACGCATCACCCACCATGTGCGCCTCGGAAGTCCGGCGAAATCGGTTGCGGTGGCGACCGGCATGGCGTTTGTGGGCCTTGAATCGGGTGAGGTCGTTGCGGTCGATTTGCTAACCGGAAATGCCATTGCTCGGGTGAATATTCTTGGACCGGTGGAGGATCTTTTCCTCGCGGGCGACTTCCTCTACGCGCTCACCGAGGGCAGAGTTTCGGTCATCTCTCTGGCGAACGCCGACTTCAGCGTCATCGGATCGGTCAATGTTCCCGGAAACATTGGCGCGGGCCAGCGACGGCTGCGGTTACACGGTGGCGGCGACCGGCTCTATACGACATATACTGCTGGGTTCAATGTGTTGGATCTGACGTCAGGCGTCCCTCCCAAGCTCGTTCGCCACGTTCAAACGGGTCAGCAGGGTTGGCGGCAACTTATCGTGAATGGGAGCGGAATGGGCTTCGCCGCGGTCGGCGCCTTCAGCACCGACGACGGTCTACACGACGTTTCGTTGTACGACCTCCGCCCCAATGGCACGAATGCACAGTTTGTCACCACTTTTCCAACACCGGGACTCGCTTCCGCCGTCGCCATTCACAACGGGTTGGGCTACGTCGCCGACGGCCGGAATGGACTCGAGGTCGTCCGTTACCAAGCCGCCGACACGAAGCGAATTCCACCAACCGTGACGCTGAAGTCACGCTTCACCAACGGCACGGCGGAGGAAAATAAGCAGGCGACCTTCACCGCAATCGTTACGGACGATGTTGAAGTGCGCGCGGTGGAGTTCTACCTGGACGAGGTGCTGGTGGCACGCGACGGCAGCTTCCCGTTTGAGTACCGCTTGACGATTCCGAAGCTGACAGCCGCCAAGCGGTCCTTCCGCATTCGAGCGCGAGCGATCGACACGGGAGGCAACACGGCGGATGCGGTCACCCAGGAGATTCAATTGATCGCCGACCGGACGCCGCCCGTGGTTCGACTCGCGACGCCTCGCGCGGGCACTACGGACAATGATCACCCCGTGGAAATCGTCACCCTCACCTTCAGTGAATTGCTCGATCCCGCGACGTTAACCGCGGCACGCCTGCAGCTCTTCTCGGCGGGTTTGGATGGCAAGCTGGAGACTCCGGATGACGTACCAGTGTTGACGGGTGCCCTGAGCTACAATCCGGGAATCAACACGGCGCAATGGACGTTTTCGAAAGGACTGCCCATCGGGCTCTATCGCGGCCTGGTGTCTCCGGGGATTGCGGATTCAGTGGGGAACGTCACGACCAACGCGTTCAAGTGGAGCTTTACGGTGAGTGGACCCAAGATCACCGGGCGGTTGCCGCGACCCGGCGGTTTCGTCGGCGGTCAGGTTATCCGCGTTACGTTCAATGGGCCAATGGATCCCGCTTCGATGACACCGGCGAATTTCAAGCTCATCAACGCCGGTTCGGATGGGAACCTGGGCAACAGCGACGACTTCATCGTGACCCGCGGTGTCCTAAGTTACGATCCGGACCGGTTCACGGCGTTGATGACCTTCGACCCGTCGTTGTTGGTGAATCGATTCCGGCTCGTGTTATCGAGCAACCTGACAGACACCGCAGGCAATCGGCTGAAGACGAACGAAGTCTGGGATTTCCGCACCCTGCAGCCCAGTCTGATCGCTAACACGACTTTAAAGATCACCGGCAACTTTCCTTCCGCCGGGCTCGCGGATGAGTTCGGCCTCGCACTGCCGGGTGGCGTGCCGCTGGCGATCGCCAACCCGGGCTTCCACCGCATGACGCTACGCCCGCCGGAGGGAGATTCGCTCTTTTCGGATGAGACCACCGACCTGCTGAAGATCACGGTGCCGACCAATGGCACGTATTACTTGCTTTACGAGAACGGGCAGAACTTTCCCACATCGTACGATCTGTTCGTGGGCCGGTACGCCACGACCACGAACCGAGTGGACTTCAGCGTGGCGGAGGAATACCGGTTTGCGAATGCATCCGCGCGGGCGGTTGGCGATCTCCTGGTCTTCGAGTTGCAGTTGCCATCGAACACGGGATTTTTCCTTGAATGGGATCCATTTAGTTCGGTGGATGGCCACCAGCGCTCGACGATGTTCGACCCCGCGGGAAAGGTGCTTTTCACCGGAAATCCGGGTGCCAATCAAAATGAGATCTGGAGGACTACTACCGGCGGGACCTACCGCTTCGTCGTTGAATTGGCTGCGGTAACCCCGCCGATTTTCACAATAAAACGCGCCCACGAACGCACCTTCAACGTGGATTTGAGTGGACTGACGACCTACATAGCCCGGACCAATCTGAATGTGCCCGGCAGTGTGGACACCTATAACCTGACCCTCCCAGCCGGCACTCCGTTTGCCTTCGTGGCCCGAAGAACCTTCGCGTGCCTCGATTGGGATCTAACGGATCTGGCAGGCAGGCCCCTCTTCACAGACCAACCGGCGTCGATGTGCGGGGCGATCGAGTTCCCCGACGTGGCTCGGGGAGGGCGCTATCAGCTGCGCGTCGCCGGCACGCTGCAAGGGTTGGGTACGTACGAATTCAAAATCGTGAAACCCGCCGCCACGATTACGCCCCACGATCTGACCGCTACCAATCGTTTCACGGACAGTGGAGTGCTCGACATACCGGGAGCCAGCCGGGTTTACGAACTGCGGCTCGCTGCCGGAGAGTCCTGGAGGTTCCGTGACCCCGGAGAGGGCGAGGCCGCCACCGGTGCCCTGTGGACCTTGAATGCTCCTGATGGACAGATCCTCTTCGGTCCGGAACGCATCGGAGCGAAGGTCCACAATTTAATAACAGACTTGGATGGAACGTACCGCCTGACCGTGAGCCACGGGGGGGATCTCCAAGACGCGGGCAGTTACGAGGTGTCACTCCAGCGGTTCATCAGTCCAGCGGGAAATTGGCTGGCGCTTCAGCAGGCGAATGGCCCGACGAACCAGACGTTCGCGATCTCGCTCTTCGATAGTAAGATCGTGGTGGCCGGCCCGTTCGGCGATGGTTCGTCGATTGCCCGACTGGAGGGTGACACATGGATCGGCTTTGGCCGCGCCGAAAAAACGAATGGCAATCCGGCGGCTGTATTCACCCTCCTGGCCCAAGGCGGTAACTTATATGCCGGCGGTGACTTCGAGCGCATCGGGGGAATCACGGCGAACGGGGTCGCCCGGTGGGATGGCATCAAATGGCATCCACTCGGTGATGGCCTGACAGTGAGTCCCCCGGCGTTCCAGGTGCGGGCGCTCGTCTTCCATGGGAACGACTTGTTCGTGGGCGGTCGTTTCCAACGTTCCGGCACTCTCAATGTCACGAATCTGGCCCGTTGGAATGGGTCGGCTTGGTCGGCCGTCGGCTGGCATACATTTCTCGGCCTGCCCGACCAATTCGGCATTGGCGGCCGGCCGGACACCAGCGAAGTCGTTCACGCCTTGGCCGTCTTTGGTGACCTGTTGATCGTTGGCGGTGATTTTCAGTTTCCAGGGAATGACATCGTAGGCATCGGCTTCGACGGGCTACTCAATAACACTCGTTTCGGCGTGGATGGTTTTGCGGGCGCAGGGCGGTTTGACCCCGCCGACGTTCGCGCTCTGAGCACAACGGCCGCGCGCCTGATCGCAGGCGGCAGTTATCATCGCATTTGGACCCGGCTGCTCCAACCCAGGGCCGTCGAGAACTTGGCGACTTGGGACGGAACCACCTGGACGGACTTCGCCGGGGGACTGGACGGTCCGGTCAATACCACGGCATGGGAGGGCGATGTTCTCTATGCGGGAGGAGAGTACTCCTATGCCGGCCTCCGGGGGACCACCGATGGCAGGGGAACTTTAGCCAACGGAATTAGCCGCTGGGACGGCCTCCGGTGGACCACGCTTGGATTCGGTGTCGAACGGGAGGCCGTTGCGAACGAACCGCGAGCCCCTGGACGCGTCAACGGCATCCTGGCGAACCCCGATCAGGTGATCGTCGTGGGCGACTTCCATTTTACGGGCAATATCCCCGCTTCGTTCATCGGCATTTGGCGGAAGAAACCCTAGCCGTGGATTCCTTCCCCTATATTGTGGCCTCGTGATGACACGCATTTTGGTGGCGGCCGCGGGAATTGTTTCCCTCGCAACGACCCCTCTCGCCGAAGAGCCAAGCCGAGACTGGCCTCGCTGGCGAGGGCCGACGGCCGATGGCGTTGCGGACAACCGAAATCTCCCCATTCGATGGAGCCCGTCCGAAAACATCCTCTGGTCGGTGAAATTGCCCGGCTGGGGAACGAGTTCACCGGTCGTTCGTGGGAACCGTGTGTTCGTCACTTCGGAAGTCAACGAAAGTGCCAAGAAATCGCTACTCACGTTCTGCTTTGATCGGACGGACGGACGTGAATTGTGGAGACATGATTTTGGTATGGGTGTGAATCAGCGCGTTCACCAGAAATCAAACCTGGCCGTCAACACTCCGGCCGTCACGGCGGATGCGGTCTACGTCGCCTTCGGGAATGCCGATATCGCCCGCTATTCACACGATGGAGCGTTGCAGTGGGTCAATCGCTATATCCCTCGTTTCGGTGATCCGAAAATGGCTTGGGGATACGCGCCGAGCCCGCTCGTCCTCGAGGATTCCATCCTGTTCCCGTGGGATCATCACACGGGGCCCTGTTTTCTGATCGGCCTGAATCCACAAACGGGTGAGATCGCTTGGAAGAACGAGCGCCCGATCGGAACGGCCCATGCGACGCCGTTGCTCGTGGAGCATCATGGCCAGAAAGACATCCTTGTCCCCGGGAAAAATCGCCTGACGGCCTTCGATGCCAAAACCCACTCGGAATTGTGGAAATACGGCGAAGGCGAAGGCCCGTATAACGGCGAAATCATCGTCAGTCCGGTCTTTGGTGATGGCATGGTCTTCTTGCAACTCTGGAGGCAAAGCCGCATTCACGCGATTCGCTTGCGTCCCAATGGAACGTCTCCCGAACCCGTTTGGATCAGTGACAAACCCGGTGGTGTGGAGCCATCCCTGCTCTATTACCGGGGTTTGCTCACCGTGCTGATGGATAACGGCGTGCTGGTTTGTTTGGACGGAGCGACCGGTAAAGAGCATTACCGAGAACGACTCGGGGGCGATTGCAATTCGTCGCCCGTGGCGAGCGGCGGGCGAATTTATCTTAGCAACAACGACGGCCAAACATTCGTGGTTAAGGCCGGGACCCAATTCCAGTTGCTGGCCACGAACAATCTCGGCGAACGAATCACGGCGTCGCCGGCAATCTCAGGCAACGCAATCCTCTACCGGACGGACTCCCACCTGTATTGCATTGGAACGTCGACTGAACGATGAAGATTGCGTCAACTCGGATCGTTGTCCGGCACGACCAAGGGAGTTTTTCCACCCTTCAAGCGCGCAATCTCGGGCAATAGAAGCAGACTGGCACCCAGGATGAGCATCGCACTGAATCCGCCCAAGGTCCCCAAGCTGAACCGACTCACCGCATGAAAGGCCGCGAACGGAGCCACCACGCCCCGGACTCCAGTCAGAAACGTATGCACGCTCATGTAGTCCGCAACGCGGCCCGACGGAGCGAGTTTCGTGACCCATAAGCCCCAGGCGACGTCGCCGCCTGCATTGGAAATCCCAAACACCACCGCCGCTACAATCAAACCCGTACGACTTGTGCTCGTGAAAAACGTCAAAATGCCCAGGGCAAAACCCACGTTTAGTATCACTCGAAGCGAGAAGAAATTCATCCGGTCAAAGACCCACCCCCAAATCGGACTGAGTCCCAGCCGGGCCAGATTCGGAATCACCACCGTCAACAAGGCTATCTCGTCCGAAGGACGCCCCAGTCCATACCGCGGATTCGCCAAGTATTCGACTCGCATGGGCAACATCATCAGGTTTGCGAACCCCATCAACATCCAGGCGAACAATGCCTGCCGAAACACCCGATCCTCAGCCACCAAACTGAGCGCATGCAGCGGATGCGCCAATACATTGCCGCGCAGGGGCAGCGATGGAATCCCGGCCAGGGCGATTGACGCCACGACGAATGCGCCACCATACGCCGCCAGCAATACTCGGTACCACGCCAGATGCTCGGTTAACCACCACCCCGCCCCCCATCCAAACAAAACGGTGGCCGCGATTCGCACCATGAACGTTCTCGAATACAACTGACCGCGCCGCTCGGTGGGATAGTTGTCCTGGTAGATCTGCGTCATCAACGGGATGCAGGCCGAAGTCGTCATCATGGCCAAAATGCCGGCGATCACAAAAACGGCCTCCGACGGAAAGGCCACCATGACCGCACACGCAATCGCACCCAACGCAAACAAGCGCGACGCTGCCAGCGCCGGCGGCCACCCCCAGCGCAACACAACGGTGACGGTGACCGGCGACAGCAACAAACCCAGACTGCCACCCGCCGCCAACAGGGATTTCGCGTTCGCCCCCGCCTGAAACCATTTAACCGCAATCAATAGAAGAAACGTGCTGCCCGCGGTTTCCAGGATTCCACTGGACGCTGATCGCCACAACTCACGGCGAAAGGTTTGTCGAGTACGGACAGTGTCAGACACAGGACGTCCAGTATTTCGCAGAATGGATGGGGCGCAACGGCATTCGTCTTTCGATGGGGATCTTCGGGGTAATTCCCAGAAAGAGCCCTACGGCTTGAATCTATTGCCTCCCGACAAGATGGCACGCCGTCCAACGGCCCGGGGAGGTCTCGACCCGTTCCGGTCTTTCCGTTCGACATCGAGCCTCGGCAATCGGGCAGCGCGGATGAAAAGGGCATCCGTCCGGGGGATGGATGGGCGACGGGACATCGCCTTTCAGCACAATGCGCCGCCGCTTTAAATCGCAATCAACGCCAGGCACAGCGGACAATAGGGCCTGCGTGTAGGGATGGTGCGGCGCACGACAAATCTCACGAGTCTCGCCCGCTTCGACGACACGGCCCAGATACATCACGAGCACACGCCGGCAAAGATGCTCGACGACGGCCAGGTCGTGAGAAATAAAAAGGTAGGCCAGTCCGCGCTCGCGCTGCAGGTCCTGCAGGAGATTGATCACCTGCGCTTGGATGCTCACGTCGAGCGCACTCACGGGCTCATCGCAGACGATTAGTTTGGGTTCCACCGCGAGGGCTCGCGCAATGCCGACGCGTTGGCGCTGGCCGCCGCTGAACTCATGCGGATACCGCCGGGCGTGCGCCGGCTCCAACCCGACGCTCTGGAGCAATTGGCTGATTCGCACCGTGCGAGCGGGCACCGATGGCACCAAGCGATGAATATCGAGCGCTTCGCCGATGGCATCACCAAGGGTCATCCGCGGATCCAGCGAGCTATAGGGATCCTGAAAAATCATCTGAAATTCCCGGCGACGAGCCCGGAGGGAGTTTGCCGGCAGTTGCGTGATGTCTTCGCCATTGAACACGATGCGTCCCGCCGTCGGTTCGATCAGACGAAGAATCGCACGGCCGAGAGTGGTCTTGCCACAGCCGCTTTCGCCGACGAGACCGAGCGCTTCGCCCGGCTCCAGAGTGAAGCTGACGTCCTCCACGGCTCGAACCGAACCACGTTTTTGGGCAAAGACGCCCTGATTCACGGGGAAATGAACCTGAAGGTTTTGGATTTCGAGCAGCGGCATGGCATCAACTATTCCCAGAATGGGCAACGAACCCGTCGATCGGGCTTGGCGGCGGCAAGGTTGGGGGAGTTCGAGGCGCATTCTGTGTGCGCAATCGGACAGCGAGGTTCGAACCGGCAGCCCGTCGGCCAGCTGCCTGGCGCAGGCACTGCCCCCGGTATCGATTCGAGGCGCTGCCGCTCCCGACCAATGTGCGGCACCGAGCGGATCAACGCCTGGGTGTACGGATGGAGCGGTTGATCGAGAAGTGTGTCGGCCGGCGCTTCTTCAACGATTTGGCCGGCGTACATCACCGCCACTCGATCTGCAATGTCTCCGACGATCCCCAGATTATGAGTGATGAGCAGGATCGCCATGCCCAACTGTTGCTGGAGCTCACGCAGCAGTTCAATAATCTGAGCCTGGATTGTCACGTCCAGCGCCGTGGTGGGTTCGTCGGCGACCAGCAGCCTTGGCTCGCTGGCGAGCGCCATGGCGATCATGGCTCGCTGCTGCATGCCACCCGATAGCTGATGGGGATAGTCCCGGATCCGGCTCTCCGGCGCCGGAATCCCCACGAGTTTTAACAAGCGAATGATTTCGTTTTCGTTCGCCCAGGTGGGACGATGCACGGTGAGCATCTCTCGAATCTGCGCCCCGATGCGCATCACCGGATTGAGGGACGCACCCGGCTCCTGAAAGACATAGCTGACAACGCCGCCCCGCATATTTCGCAACTCAACCGACGACATGCGCAGGACGTCGCGGCCCTGGAGTAAGATCTCGCCTCCGGCATACCGGGCGGGCGGCGTGCCAAGCAGGCGAGCGATACTGAGCGCGGTGACACTCTTGCCGCACCCGCTTTCGCCGACAAGACACACGGTTTCGCCTTCCTCGACGGTCAACGACACTCCGTCCACCACGCGGGTGGAGCCGAAATCGACCTGGAGACCGCGTATTTCGAGGAGAGGCATGAATTTCACTCCGGGCTGGGACCGAGGGACAATCCTCGGGAACACCGTGCATCAATCTATTTTGGCACGATTATTTTCAATCCTTTGATTTGCCCAAAATGCCGGGTGCTGAACGAGGCCACTCTTCAAATCTGAAAATCGACGGGAGCTTGCGCTCGATCCTTCTTGGATAACACCTGAAGTTCGGTGTCTTGCATCAAGACAAGGCTGCCCGGAGCGACGCTGTGCATCAGGAAGACATTGGCCCCGATGGTGCTGCCGGCCCCGATCACCGTGTCGCCGCCGACTATCGTGGCATTCGCATAGATCGTTACGTGGTCTTCCAGGGTCGGATGCCTTTTCTGTCCGCGCAACGCCTGCCCCGCCGCCAACGATCGGGCAACAAGCCCGACGCCTTGATATAGCTTTACGTGCTGGCCGATGCGGGTGGTTTCCCCAATCACCGTCCCGGTGCAGTGGTCGACGAAAAAGTGAGATCCAATGACAGCCCCCGGATGAATGTCCATTCCCGTTCGGCTGTGAGCCCATTCGCTCATAATCCGTGGCAGGAGCGACACCCCCCGTGAGTACAGCTCATGGGCCAAGCGGTACACAGCGACCCCTTCCACAAACGGATACGCCACGATGATCTCGTCCCGACTGCGCGCGGCAGGGTCCCCCTGGAATGCTGCTTCCACGTCACTTTGAAGAAGTTCCCGAACCCGCGGTAGTTGCCCAAGAAAATCAGTGGTCAGCTCGTGCGACGCGCGCCGCGGGTCTTTCGCGGCCGCTCCCGCATTCTCGAAACACCGCAGGCTTTTGTAGATTTCATCCTCCAAACGGCCAGCAACGGAATCGAGCCTCAGTGCCGTCTCCGCCTTCAACTCGGAGGAGTGGATGACACGGTCATCGAAAAATCCGGGAAAGATCAACCGTAGCAGATCCAGCGTGATCTCCACTACGGCACCCTTGGACGGGAGATTGACTCCGTCCAAACGATTAATGCCGCCATGCTTACTGTAGCTGGCTAGGAGGGCGTCGGTGAGTTCCGTAACCGAAAACATCACAGGGCAAACATTCGCAGATGGCCGGAGGAAGTCCACAGGCCAATCATTCGATCCATCCCTTCATCGGTGCCTAGGGCAAGTGCAAACGATAAAACCGTTGATTCGAAGTTATCGGTATCACCACCCGGACAGAATTCGATGTGAGAATTGGATTCACCGTCACCCGCGTCCACACCGGAGGGGCAATTCCAGGGGATGATTCAAGGTCAAAGTCAATCGCCGCAATGGGCCATGTGAGTTGAATCCCGGCGGGCACGACCTCAACCGCAAGTTGCGGAACCACCAATCGGACGATTGCGGTGGCCAAGTTGTTGGTGGAGTCATTGTCTGGACGGTCACTTTGGATGCTAGCCGTAACCTCGAGATTTTGGCTGCCTGACAACTTTAACCTGAGATCCAGAGTCGCCGTTCCTTTGTTTCCCAACACGCTCAACTTCCAGGTCAGCGCGGAACCGAACCGTTCCACCGTGCCCTGGGCGCTGTCCGCAGCCACAAACGTGCCTCCCAAGTTCCAACTGATTCCAACGGTGCCAGGTTCGGCCGAGATCGGGCCCAAATTGCGGGCGTCGACCCTCACCGACACGATCGTGCCGGCGGCCGCCTCCGCTAAGGTCGCGAGGGCCGCCGCTAGGTCCGCCTCCTCACCCACTTGAAAATCGCGGGTGGACAATGCCACCCCCTTGGGTGATTCAACACGGATGGGGCCGGTCATGGCCCCAATCGGCACCGTCGCCGTCAATGCGTTGTCTGTCAGAATCGTTGGCACCGTCGCGATCCCCGAAAACGCGACCTTGGAGACGGCGAGGAAGTTGGTACCAGTCACTTTCACAACCGTTCCCACCGGCCCAAAACTGGGCGTAAATCCGGAGATAATTGGCTCGTCCCCAAGCACTTGAAAAGGAGCCGCACTCGTCACGCCTCCACCGGGCGTCCGGATGATCCATCGGGCCGTTTTTGCATCCAACGGAATGAAGAGTTTCACTTCCGTGTTCGTCACGGACACAGGAGACACCGTGAGCGCACCCAGCGAAAGATTGGTGAGGCCGGTAAAATTGTGCCCTTTGAGAGTGACGGCACTGCCAATTTTTCCACCGGTGGGAGAAAATGAGTCGAGCACCGGAGGTGCGTAAAACAGCACGGAACTCGTATTGGTGCCACTCGTTGTCGACACCGTCGCCGGCCCCGTTTCAACACCCGCCGGCACGAACAAGTAGACCAGTCGGGGTGGGACATTGCTGGCAATTGTTGTCGCCTTGCCTCCCAGCACCGCACCGGTAAAATTGCGCAATCCCGTGCCACGCAACGCCACCACCGCTCCCACCGGAGCGGCCTCCGGTTCGATGGACACGATTTTGGGGGCCAGTACCAGATTGAGCGGAGTACTGATGAAGTTTGGGTTTTCGAAAAAAATCAATCCATCAAGCGAATCGAGCGGAACGAACACGGTTACGTTCGTCGAACTGACCGTCGTCGGTTTGACCCGCACATCGCCCGGAAACACGACCGCCGTCACCCCGGCCAAACTCCAGCCGATCAAATTCAACCGCGCGCCCGCGGTCGCCACCGGTGGATCCAATTGCAAGAGAATCGGAGGGAAGAAAAAATTGGAACTGGTCGTTACCTGGCCGGCAAACGTGACGACGGAAAGCGGTCCGGTGCTGGCATCGAAAGGAACGGCTGCCTGGAGGGTATCGTCGCTTGCAAGAAACACGGAGGGAGACTCGACCGATCCAAAGAAGACGAGGGGAGGATCGAAGGAGCCGGGATTCTCGAAATTGGCCCCTTTGATGAACACGGGATCCGGGCTTCCCGGCAGTGCACCGGAAGGGGTGAACCCCGTGATCCGCGGTGTGACCTGGAAGATTTCGTCGGAATCATCAAAGCCGCCGACGTCATTGTACACGTAGATCGGCCCCGATCGGGCCTGGAGTGGGACGACAATCTTGAGCGTCACTCGATCCACAATTTGGGCATCGACCCCACCCACGGTGACACGGATCACGAAGCCAAAATTGTTACCCAGAATCGTCACCACCGTCCCGGGCTTTCCCATGATCGGGTCAACCCACGTGATCTCCGGGAATGCCCCGAGGGCAAGTCCCGCTGTGAGCCACCACCCAAACCACGCCAGCCACCCATTCTTCATGTGTTGATAATTGTAAATTACACCCGCTCCTTCGTCGCAAGGCGCAGGATCCAAGCAGGAAGGAGGCCATCGAGGCAATGAAATGGTGGACGACCGAACGGCTGACCGGGGGTGACGGACACAAATCTTCACGAGTTCCTCGCACAAGGATCACAAAGATCGCAAAGGCAAATGGGAGCTCACACTCGGAAGGCGCGGAGCGCCGCCAGACCGCAGCCCTCTTTCCCCGGAGACAGTGCTTGCTATGAGAATTGAATTCGTCGCCACCGCCGAAAGGGGAGTGGGAACCGCGGACAAACGCCGATCGACGCAGATTCCAGGCCGTTTCTATCCGCGTCAATCCGAGTTCATCCGCGGTTCTTCTTCGCGGCTTCCTTATCCGCGGATTTGGGCCGGAGGAGTGACCTCGACAACCCGCTTGGGGAAGTGTATGGTTCGACCCAATGAGTAAACTGAAGCTTGGTTCGATTGCCCCCCAACCCGTCCGCACCCGGGCCGCCTTTACGCTCATTGAGCTGCTCGTGGTGATTGCGATCATCGCGATCCTCGCCGGAATGTTGTTGCCAGCACTCGGCAAGGCGAAGGCCAAAGCCCACCAGGCCAAATGCCTCTCCAATCTCCGCCAAGTCGGGATCACGTACGCTCTTTACACCTCCGACAACCGCGACCAATTTCCCTTCTCTGGGCGCGACTGGCCTCAAATGGGCTTCGTGGACCTGCTGAAGCTCCTGGATCCCTACATCAGCACGAACAGCCGCGCGTTCTATCTTTGCCCGGCGGAGAAAGGCCGCGGCTTCAACATCGAGTGGGCGATCAGTACCGCCGCCATCAAGACCAACGAATTGCTCTTCCCGAGTTCGTATTACTACTACAATCAGTTCTACCACACCGATGCGTCCGACGCGTTGCGCGTCCGGAAGGTGAGCGATGTCAAATCTCCGTCCAAAAAGGCCATTTCTCCCTGTTTTGCCAGTGCCAAGGGCAAGGCGAATGATGTTCGCGGGGCGACCACCAGCTCAGCGCATGGACCGCGCGGCATGATGCTGCTCTTCGTCGACGGCCACTCTGAGTTGGCAAACTATGAACGGCTCAATGCGCCCTTCAAGGATGCCTCGGGGTTGATCTACAACCTCGACTGGACCGTCGGCAGCCTCGCGGGCGAAGATCTAAAATAGCCCCGCCCCAATTCGGAGAACCCGGTCACCGCGAATTTCCTGACCGTGCCCAACGGTTCACCCGCCCGGGTCCAAGCGATGGATTTTCAGCGGAATTCTGGTTTCCACAGACGCCCGTCAACGGTTTGATGGAGGGCAATGATTCAACGCTACTCACGGCCGGCAATGCGGGCCATCTGGACCGACGAAAATAAGCTCCGAATCTGGTTGCAGATCGAGCTGCTGGCCAGCGAGGCCCTGGTAAAGGAAGGTATCGTTCCCGCGGGTGACTTCGCCAAAATGAAGACCGGAGTCGCCGCTTGCTTCGCGGACATGGAAGCGCTCGTCGCCCGCGCCAAGGAATTGGAACGGACCTTGAACCATGACGTGATCGGCTTCACGACGGCCGTGGCGGAGAAGATCCAGGATCGCGCGAGCCGTTGGCTCCACTTCGGCCTTACGAGCAGTGACATTGGCGATACCGCTTTCGCAGTCCAAATGACACAGTCGGCAGACATTTTGATCACCGACGTTCAGGAGGTTCGCGAGGCGATTCAGCTCCGCGCCCGTGAACATGCGTCCACCGTGTGCATTGGACGAAGTCACGGGATTCATGCGGAACCAACCACTTTTGGGCTGAAGCTGGCTTTGATGTACGACGAATTCGGCCGCGCGCAGGAACGGTTGGAACGAGCTCGAAAAGTCGTGGCGGTCGGTAAATTGTCCGGAGCTGTGGGCACCAGCGCGCACCTGCCGCCGCGGGTTGAGTCCTTCGTTTGCCGCCGTCTCAAACTGCGACCCGCGCCGCTGGCCACCCAGGTCGTGCAACGCGATCTACACGCAGAGTTTATGAGCATCCTGGCTCTCGTCGGCGCAAGTATCGAGCGATGGGCAGTTGAATTCCGACACCTCCAACGGACCGAAGTGCTCGAAGCGGAAGAATCTTTTTCCCCCGGACAAAAAGGATCGAGTGCCATGCCGCACAAACGGAATCCGATCACCTGGGAACGGCTGACGGGGCTGTCGCGGGTCCTCCGCGGGAACTCTCTGGCCGCGCTCGAAAATGTCGCCCTCTGGCACGAGCGGGACATTTCACACAGCTCGGTGGAACGCGTGATTTTTCCCGATTCCTGCACGCTCCTCGATTACATGCTCGGCTTGTTGTCGCGGCTCATGCAAGGGCTCAAAGTTTATCCCGAGAACATGAAAAAAAATCTCGGTCTGAGTCTCGGAATGTGGAATTCGCAGACCGTGCTGCTGGCCCTGATTCGCAAGGGACTGACCCGCGAGGACGCTTATGAACTCGTCCAACGCAACGCGATGGCTACCTGGGCGACCAAGCACGCCGGCCGCGACGATGCTGATTTCCTCACTCAGCTCAAGTCCGACCCCGCCGTCGCCCGGTTTTTTGCCAAGGGTGAACTTGAAAAACTCTGCTCCGTCGACTTCCACCTGAAACACGTCAAGAGGCGGTTTCGTCAGGTCGGCCTGAAATAATGGGTCGCTGCCGCGCAAGTCTTCGGCCGATTTGATGTGTTCATCCGCGGAGATCTGTGGTTGAAACAGGGAATGCACCCCCAATTTCCCATCGTCGCCGCCTGGTTGGCGATCGCCGCAATTCGACCGGTCGCGCAGGAGATGCTTCCCCTGTTCAATGGGCGCGACCTCGCCGGTTGGGTCAATGTCAATTGCGCGCCGGAAACTTTTCGGGCGACGAACGGTATCGTCTCTTGCACGGGCTTCCCCACCGGCATTTTGCGGACGGAACGAATGTACCAAAATTTCATCGTCGAACTCGAATGGCGTCATCTCAAGGCGGGCGGTAATTCGGGATTTTACATCTGGTCGGATCCCGTGACTGCCCGCGGTCAACCGTTCACCCGGGCAGTGGAAGTCCAAGTTCTGGATGGACGGGAGGGAGCCGGGTTTACCTCCGATGGCGACATCTTCCCAATTCATGGCGCCAAGATGGTGCCGGAAAATGGCCGCGGAGGGGATCGTGCGTTCCCCATCGAAAAGCGGATGAAGCCGTCGCCGGAGTGGAACCATTACCGCGTGGAGTGTGTCGATGGCAACATCTCCCTCGCCGTGAACGGAAAAGTGGTCACACGCGGCCATCAATCGACTCCCCGGAAGGGTTATCTCGGACTCGAATCCGAAGGCAGTCCGGCAGAATTTCGCAACCTGCGCATCCGCGAATTGCCGGCCACCCATGCGCTCGCCCCCGTCGACATCGCGGAACCGGCAGAAGGGTTCCGCCCTCTCTACACCGGCATCGATCTTCGCGGATGGCGGGCGGACGGTGATGCTGCGGCGAGTTGGGTAGTCCAGGACTGGACCTTGTCTGACAATGGGACTGGCACCGGGCTGACGAGCACCACCGAGTATGGAGACGGAGCGCTGATCGTCGACTTTCGCTGGCCCGACAAGAATCGCACGGGCGATTGGCGACAACTTCTGTCTACTCGCTTTGGAACCTTGCTGGGCAGTTTTGCTCCCGGCAGCCCGCGAGCGGAAAAACCCCCCGGCGAATGGAATCGACTGCGGGCGACGTTCCGCGGGGATCGGTGGAGCTTGAATCTGAACGGCACCGACCTAAGTACCGGGGATCGATCCCCGGGCGTCCCACCGAAAGGTGTGATCACGCTCCGACCGGGTGGTTGGCCCGTACAATTCGCCAATCTTTACTGGAAGGACCTGGACTAGGGCCCGAAGCGATCCCGGCTCAGCGAAGGCCATGCAGCCAGAACCGTAGCCATCTACCCGGGACTGCAGGGCCAGAATTCCTGCAATCGACTGGCGTGTTTCAGGCAGTGCGCGACCTGCAGGATATGTCGCTGCACCAACCAATCCCGAAAACGCCCCGGACCCGTTGCAACCGATTCATCGCGGCGGGCGAACCTATCCAAGCGCGTGAGGAACACTTCCGTATCCCGCACCTCACCCATCATCGCCTGGTAGTCCCGCATCGCGGCCAACCGTTCTGCCGTGATGCCAGCGAGCAGCGGTTGCAGCGCTTCGACCATATAGCGAAATTTCTTAAAGGCGACGCGAGTGCGGTGAATGGTTTCAACCGCCTTGGCATCCATTTCCTGCTGGCAGCGGACAGCCCGAGCGAACGCTTCATCCACTGCATGCAGTAGGCAGGTTCTTCGCAAGGGGAGATCCACGGCCCCCTCGGAGAGAAACGACACCGGGCAGGAAAAAACTCGCAGTACTTTGGCGAGTTTTCGAAGGCGCCGCGTGGCCCGCTTTCGCAACCGCAGATCCCGCTTGGCGAGCATTCTTCTCAGCCGCTTCGTCTCAGGAAATTGCTGCCGAACCTGGTCCAGCAGCTGTCGCTGAACCTGGGTGTCGTGCAGCGGGTCGAATGCCTTCAAATGCCGTTTAAGCAAGCGCCGGATTTTCCTGACGCGAGATGAGCCGGCAACGGCGCTGAGTAATTTAATGACCGACAGCAGCCGGCGCGTCTCGATCCGTGACGAATGCACGTGTTTTTCTGTGATTTCGCGCTGACACCGCTTAAACGCACGTCGATATTGCTTCCACCGCTCTTTAACCGAACCCTTGAGCGTTGTTTCCCAGTCATTCATCAGGGGATATCGGTCGATGCAAATTCCCGGCCCCGCGTCAAAAAGGCCTGGCCATTTCGCCTTAACCGCGGGCGGGCAGCTCCACGTCGCCAGGAATCCCCATGATGGAATTCACTACGGGCCTTTTGACGAGCGTGATGGCTCGAATGGAGAGGGTACGGGCGCGCTTCGGATTCATGCAGTGGACGACTCTGATCGCATAGGGCGTCGCCCGACGCCAGGGAAAATAATCATCGCGACGGCCCGCAGGGCTGCATCAAGCTCTTCATCCCCTCCCCCCGCCTCGGAGCGGGGGGAAGGGTTCGTCGCGCTGCGACGAACCCGCCTGCGCGGGGCGGAGGCAGAGGTGCGTCCAATTCGTTTGACGGGACCTTCACCGCGGGGCACCCCCAGTGAAATCGGCACCATGAATCCTAGACGCACGGAAGGCTTCCGGGTATTAACCATTCCCATGAGCCACAATCGGAGTCCATTTCCCGGCGGAGGTCGCCTGTGTGCATTCTTAATCCTGATTTCGGTCGCATTGAATTCCAGCGCGGCCAAACCAGCACTTCCCGCCAATCAACACTCGATCGACTTTAATCGCGATATCCGTCCCATCTTCGCCGAGAACTGTTTCTCCTGCCATGGACCCGATAAAAACAAGCGCAAAGCGGGGCTGCGCCTGGATCTGCGCGACGATGCACTCGCTCTGTTGGAGTCGGGCGGCCGCGCGGTGATCCCGAAGGATCCCGATAATAGCCTCCTACTGAAAGTCGTTTCCACGGCCGATGACGGCGAGCGCATGCCGCCTAAGAAGACGGGCAAGCGGCTGACCCCGGAACAAATCGGGATTCTGCGTGCGTGGATTGCGGAGGGAGCTGAGTTTAAGCAGCATTGGTCCTATATTCCACTCGAACGCCCTCCCCTCCCCTCCGTGCGGGACAAGACTTGGCCGATCAATGAGATTGACCCCTTCATTCTTGCACGGTTGGAAAAAGAGGGATTGAAGCCGTCGGCGGAAGCCGAGAGGCATACTCTGATTCGACGGGTCACACTCGACCTCATTGGCCTCCCTCCCACGGTCGCCGAAGTGGACGCGTTTCTTTCCGACCCGACGCCGGGTGCCTACGAAAAGGTGGTCGATCGACTGCTCGCCATGCAGGGATTTGGTGAAAAGTTCGCCCAACAATGGCTCGACTTGGCGCGCTACGCGGATTCAGACGGCTACCACGCCGACACGGCACGTTCCATGTGGCAGTATCGCGACTACGTCATCCACTCGTTCAACGGCAATAAGCCGTTCGATCAGTTCACCCGGGAACAGCTTGCCGGAGATCTACTCCCAAATCCCACGATCGAACAGCGCATTGCCACCGCCTTCAACCGCAATGGCATGAGCAGCACGGAAGGTGGGGCCGACCCGGACGAGTACATGAACAAGTACGTAACCGATCGCGTGAACACCTTCGGCACCGTCTTCCTCGGGTCGAGCACCGCTTGCACGGAGTGCCACGACCACAAGTATGATCAGTTTACCCAGCGTGAGTATTACCAACTATACGACTTCTTCAATCGAATCCCGGAAAAGGGCCTGGACAGCGACCCAGCACCGCCCTTCGTCAAGCTTCCGATACCCGACCAGGTGATCGCGATGACCGGACTCAGCAACGAGGTCGTGTCTCTTGAAAAGCAACGCCGTGAGTTGCTTGATAAGCAGGATGACACGCTTAGCCGAAGTCAGGCCGCGTGGGAGGGTACGCACCGGCAGCGAGTCCATTCCAACTGGACCAATCTGACGCCCACCGTCGCCACCGCAGCAAGTGGCGCCGAATTGGAAACACTCGACGACCTTTCCGTTCTCGCCCGCGGTACGAATGCCGCCAAGGATACCTATGAAATATCTGTGGAGACCCCCGAGAGGGCCCTGACGGCACTCAGACTCGAAGCCCTAACCCATGATTCCCTCCCACTCAAGGGGGTCAGTCGTGCCACGAATGGTAATTTCATCCTGACCGGGTTCGAGGCCGAAGCGGAGAGTGTCGATCCGCTCCAGGAACCACCGATGAGCGAGATTGCATGGGGGTCTTGGATGACCCTCGGCCCCTTCAAAGCGGGCTCGGAAAAGGAGGTGTTCGAAAAGCCGTTCATCAACGAGACGGAGCTCGATTTGGCGAAGACCTATGAGGGGGATGCTCTGCACTGGAAAGAGACGCAGGATTGGAAAGACGGCATCACTCATCCTCTCTCGGGAGAAAATCAAGTCACATACTTCCACCGGAAGATCACGGTGGAAACGGCTCGGTACATCAATATCGCCTTCGGCAGCGATGGAGGCATGCAACTGTGGCTGAATGGCGCAAAAGTCCAAAACGGCAAGGTTTTCCGTCGGGTTGCGCCCGCTCCGAATGAGGCAATGGTTCTGCTAAAGGCCGGAGAAAACAACCTGCTACTTAAGGTCCATCACGGCGGTGGTATCTATGGATTTCTTTTCACACCCTCGAAAGAGCCCGTCACGAGGTACTCCGTGGAATTTGAGACGGCTCTGGCAGATTACAGCCAGAAAGATTTCAATGTGAAAGCCGCGCTGGACGATAATGCCAACACGGGCTGGTCGATCGATGGGCAAAACGACGAACTTCGGCGAAACCGTCAGGCGCTCTTTCTCGTCCGGAGGCCGATTCTTTTCGCGGGCGGCACTCGCTTGAAATTAAAGCTCAAATTCGAGTCAAGCACGCCGGAGCAGGCCTTGGGTCACTTCCGTTTAGCCGCGAGTTCGGCCGCCGGCCTCTCTGAATTGGCCGGATTGCCGCAAAACATTCAATCGGCCCTGTTTATCGCTCCAGGTCAGATTGGTGCCGAACAAAGAGCAGAATTGAAGGAATACTACCGCGACAATTTTTACCCGGAACTCAAGACGTTGAATGCCCGGCTGGCCGACAAACGACAGGCGACGAAAGACTTGGACAAACAAATCCCGACCCTCCGGGTGATGGAAGAGATGGCCGAACCGCGAGGAACTCAGGTTCGTGTGCGGGGCGATTATCGTGCCAAGGGCGATAAGGTCACTGCCGGAGTGCCCCACATCCTTCCGCCGCTTCCACCGTCCGAAAAGACCAACCGCTTAACCCTGGCGAATTGGCTCGTGGATCCGAAGCACCCGCTGCTCAGTCGCGTAACGGTGAATCGTTACTGGGCTTTGTACTTTGGGACGGGTCTGGTAAAAACAGGCAACGAGTTCGGCACCCAGGGCGAACTACCGTCGCATCCCGAGCTCCTCGATTGGCTGGCACGCGAGTTCATCGATAGCGGATGGAATATCAAAGCGATGCAAAGAAGGATCGTGATGTCGGCAACGTATCGCCAGTCGGCCAAGCCGACTCCGGAGTTGCTGGGGCGTGATCCAAACAATCGCCTCCTGGCGCGCGGTCCGCGTCTGCGACTCACTGCCGAGACCATCCGGGATTGCGCGCTCGACTTTGCGGGTTTGCTCGACCGCAAACGTCCAACGGGCGGGCCCAGTGTCAAACCGTATCAGCCCGCAGGCTTGTGGGAGGAGAAAATGTTCGGCGGCAACAAGTACGAAGAGAGCAAGGGTGCGGATCTCTACCGGCGCAGCCTTTATACACTTTGGAAGCGCACCGTGCCGAATCCCACCCTGATGACCTTTGACGCGCCGGATCGTGCAATTTGCACCGAGCAACGCGGCTTGACCTGCACGCCACTGCAGGCGTTCGTCACGCTCAACGAGAAGGGCTTCGTCGAGGCCGCCCGGGTGTTCGCCGAGCGCGTCGTGAAAAATGGGGGACCCGACCTGAATCAGCGAATCAACTTTGCCTACAAGACGGTGCTCGCCCGGCCCCCTTCACCGAAGGAACGGAAGATCCTGGCGGATGTCCATGCCGACATGGTTGCGACGTATCAGAAGGATTTGAAAGCTGCCGTGGATCTCCTGGCAACCGGTGAAGCCAAGCGCGCCGAGCAAGTGGACGAATTGGACCTAGCGGCGTGGACCACCGTCGCAAACGTGTTACTGAACCTCGATGAAACGATCACTAAGGAGTGATAATTACCCACTGATTACTGCCCACTGATTACTGCCCACTGATTACTGCCCACTGATCACTGCCCCCTCCCCTCCCCCTCTATGCACAACGACGATCTCTACCGAGCGCATCTCCAGGCAATGACACGCCGCCACTTCTTTGGCCGAACCACTCGCGGACTCGGTACGGTCGCGCTGGCGTCATTGATGAATCAAAATCTGTTTGCAACCAGCAAGCCGGCGGGAGCAACTGGCACGGCTTCCGGTCTTCCGTCCAGTGCAGCCATCCGTTCGTTGCAGTTCGCCCCACGAGCGAAGCGGGTGATCTACCTCTTCCAGTCCGGCGCGCCTTCGCAATTGGATCTCTACGACTATAAGCCGAAGCTGATCGAGCTGAACGGCAAACCGATGCCGGAGAGCTATACCAAAGGCCAGCGCATCGCCCAACTCGCCGGCCTCAAGCTCACCTGCGTCGGCACGAAATTTAAATTCGCCCGCCACGGCAAATCGGGCGCCGAGATCTCAGAACTACTTCCGCACATCGCGGGAGTGGCCGACGAAATCGCACTCATTCGCTCCCTCCACACCGAAGCCATCAATCACGATCCCGGTGTCACGATGATGCAAACGGGCACCACTCAAGCCGGACGTCCGGCCATCGGCTCGTGGCTTTCCTATGGCTTGGGGAGCGAGAATGATCAATTGCCAGCGTTTGTGGTGCTGACTTCAGGCTTTGGTCAGGACCAGCCATTGCTTTCGCGCTATTGGGGCAGCGGATTTCTGCCGAGTAACCATCAGGGCGTTGAGTTTCGTTCCCAGGGCGAGCCGATTCTTTTCGTGTCGAACCCGAAAGGCATCGACGACAAGGTCCGACGGCGCCTCCTGGACGGGGTGCGCGATCTGAATCAGTTGAACTTCGAGGCCGTGGGCGATCCTGAGATTAACACACGCATTCAATCGTATGAGTTGGCCTACCGGATGCAGACCAGTGTGCCGGAGTTGATGGATTTGAAGAAGGAATCCAAGGACGTCCTCGAATCCTACGGTGCCGAACCGGGCAAATCCTCATTCGCCAATAACTGTCTGCTCGCCCGGCGCCTCGTCGAACGGGGTGTGCGCTTCGTTCAGATCTATCATCGCGGCTGGGATCACCACGGGAATCTGCCCACCGAAATTGCGAAGACCTGCCAAAATGTCGATCGCCCGTCTGCTGCTCTCATTCGCGACCTGAAACAACGTGGCCTGCTCGATGACACACTCGTGATCTGGGGTGGTGAGTTCGGTCGTACCCCGATGAACCAGGGTGAGATGGCAAACGGTAACTACGGCCGTGACCATCATATGAAATCGTTCACCACCTGGATGGCCGGTGGCGGAATCAAGCCGGGCATTACCCTCGGCGCAACGGACGAACTCGGCTACAACGCGGTGGAAGATCCGGTGACCGTGACCGATTTCCAGGCCACTGTCCTGCATTGCCTCGGTATCGACCACGAAAAGCTGACGTTCCGATTCCAAGGCCGAGACTTCCGTCTCACGGACGTTTCCGGCGAAGTCGTGAAGAAGCTGCTGGCGTGAGCCACGGCGCCACCCCTCCCCATCTTTCCCCGGATTTGTCCGGCTTTTCCGTCCGTCGGACAAGACCAAGTGGGTCGTCTTGCTTAACGCGCCCCGCTCCGGCTTGGTCAAAACCCGGCTTGCCCGAGATCTGGGAATGACATGGAAGCGAACGGTAGTCTCTAAGCAGTGAGAACGGCGGGAAAAAGAGCGGCCAAGTCTTCCGGGGCGGCTAATCCTTTTTCCATTACGATTCGGGCGTAGCGTTTCATCGAGACGAAACTGGAGGGAGGCGCGGCCTCCTGCATTTCCTTCAACGTCGCTTGTCGTTCGATGGCGTCACGCAATGGGTCGGTAATGTACAGCACTTCGTAGAGACCGACTCGTCCCCTTCTACCCGTCATTCGACAATGAGTACAACCGGGCGCTTTCCACACTTTGGGAGACTCTTCCGCCCCAACCAGACCGCCGGCGCGCAACTTCGCCAAGAGTGCTGCGTCCGCCGACGTTTCCTCCGCGCACGCACTACACAGGCGCGACACCAGCCGCTGGCTGATGACACCGCGGATCGCGGCGGCAATGGCATACGGTTCGATGCCCCGCAACCGAATCCGCATGATCGATTCAAAGGCGCTGTTGGTGTGAAGGGTGGAAAGAACGAGGTGCCCGGTCAGCGCTGCTTCCACTGCGATCGCCATCGAGGACTCGTCGCGGAGCTCACCGATGAGAATGATGTTGGGATCCTGGCGCAGCAGGCTGTGCAAAACCTTCTCATAGGTCAGGCCGATTTCGGGTTGGATCTGCACCTGTGTCGTCCCCGCCAATTCATACTCGATGGGATCTTCCGCCGTGACCACTTTATTGGTCGGACTGTGCCTCTGGCGAGCTTGAATGCCGGAATAAAGCGTGGTGGTTTTCCCCGACCCGGTGGGGCCCGTGACCAGAACGAGACCCATCGGGAGAAAAAATAGACCCCTCACCATTTCCGCGATGGGCTCCGATACGAGCAGGTGATTCAAGTCCAGTCTTCGTTGCACCGGATCGAAGAGACGGAAGGCGATCGATTCTCCATTGGGCGTCGGGACTGCCGAAATGCGAAGATCGACATTGCGGTCGCCATAACGCACGCGCAGCACAGACTCTTGTGGCATGCGGGTCTCTGTGATATCCAGATCGGAGAGCACTTTGATGCGCGAGACGATCGGACGATACGCGTTCAGCGTGATGGCCGGCACCAGTTCGATCAGATGTCCGTCGATCCGGCCCCGCACGGCGACGCCGCCGCGGCCAGGCTCAAAGTGAAGGTCGCTCGCTCCGGAATCAATCGCGGCAAGGAGCATCTTATCCAACGTCCTCGCCGCCTCCGAGTTCGCCTCAGCGCTAGCGGTGGTGTTGACGGCCAGATAAGTGATTTCCGCGGAACGGACGACTTCGGTTTTTGCCGAAGGCGCAACGAGGTCGAAAAGTTGTTGGTCGCGAAACTTTTCAAAGTCGGGCTGCAAAATGCAAATCCAGTTCACCTGGAATTTCCCGAGGAATTCCATCACCGTGTTTCGGGCAACCGAGTCCGTCGGATCAACCAACGCAACGGTAATCTGGCGATCGGACTGGGCCACCGGCAAAACGCGGTGACGAAGGATGACCGGGAGTGGCAGTAATTGGATGATTTCTTTGGTCAATTTGTAGCCCGCCAAATGTTCCAACTTGAGCCCGCCTGCCTTGCCGGCTGCGTTGAGTCGATGTGCCAGGGTGCGGGCCAAGCCCAACCCGATTCCCGGGTGTTTTTCCACCATCTGGAAAAAGGCCGCTTTGCTGAACCGTAACACCTCCCCATCCTGATCCGCACGAACGAACGCCGAGCGTTTCTCCTCGGTCAGTACACCCATTTCGCCGAAGACGCCGCCGGGTTTCAGCGTGGACAGACGACGTTCGATCTTGAAGAGCTCGTCCCAAATATAAGCTTGGAACACGCCCGATACGACCACCCAGAAGTTCTCGCTGGCGTCCCCCTGGCGGAAGACGATTTTGCCCGCTTTGTAGCTCTGCACTTCGGCGATGTCTGCGACCGCTTTCAGGTCCTTCGCCTCCAAGCTGGAAAAAATGTCGATGTGACTGAGCAATTCGGGAATTACGGCCTGGTCTGGCATAAGCTGT
The DNA here is from genome assembly GCA_945900455.1 of Akkermansia muciniphila. Taxonomy (GTDB): domain Bacteria; phylum Verrucomicrobiota; class Verrucomicrobiia; order Limisphaerales; family UBA9464; genus SIBK01. The sequence goes on along the minus strand of CAMDJH010000008.1, from coordinate 3,778 downwards.
TGATTGGTAATATATTGCTATAACGTTTCGCGGTTACATCGGCTCGATTCTTGACGAAGCGAGCGGTCTTGTTGGAATTGTCCACTCTCTGATTTGACCAGTCAATGCCTCATCCGGTATTGAATTGACAACCGATGTTCACCGATCCGTCCGCACAATCCACTGGTTGTCGAGTCGCTTGGATACGAAGCACCTCCGGCGGCAGATCCTCGGGCGGGCAGGGAGTAATGTTGGTCAGGTTGCAATGATCCGGCTGCGACGACAACGCCACAATCGCGTCGTGTCGAATTTCGAAGCAGGCTCGAATGGCCTCATACAGGTTCAAAACCTGACGGACTTATCGACAGAGCGACCCACCAAGAACTCAGTGACATCCTGAAACATGGCGCAGCTCTTTATTAATTCGAGGTTGCAACCGTTGTTCGATCCGACAGCCAGATCATGTCCTGGTTGTTGCGTGATTCGACATTGAGAGGCATCTCGTAGTATTTCACTGGCGGTCGCGTTCGAGGATCGACCCACTTCCGGATTTCCGCGTGCCCGTCCGCGAAAGAGATTCCACAAGCGCCATTATGATAACTGGCGGGATAATCAACAATCCGGGCCTGAGCCGGATTTTCCACCATCGTGTTCGCGTATCCACCGGCGTTGATGCTATCCGGATGCTCGTCCAGCATTACGTACAATCCGGATGCCCCAGCTGCGGCAAAATCAGCGGTTTTGTAAAAGCTTTTGTACTTTTTCTTGGTGCCTACGGGGGGCAGCCATCCGCCGGGCCCACCCATTGCCTGGCTCATGCCCATGCTTCGAACTCGCTGGTATTTCTTTCCTCCCAAAGTGATTCGGCTGTAATCCGCCGGGCACATATACACTTGAACGGTTTGCAAGTACGGTGCGAACTTCGAGTTCTTCGGATCACTGATCATCAGCGTGTTGGTGTTGTCGTTCGGAAATGCACCCGGCCATCCAAGCCAGCCTCCCACCCACTGGTAAGGCTCATCCCGACTATTTCCCGGCGCGGTGATTCGATCATTGTTATCATCGGGATACAAAATGTGAGCGAGTTGCAGTTGCTTCAAATTGCTCATGCACTTGATGCCCTGCGCCTTGGTCTTGGACTTGCTGAGAGCGGGCAACAGCATCCCCGCGAGAATTGCGATGATGGCGATCACCACAAGAAGTTCAATCAATGTGAATCCGACAATGAGCGCGCCCGCCCGCCCCGTCGAACCGGTATCGGCAGAAAATCTAATCTTCATAGGAAAATGAGTCGATGACGGACAGGACTATCCCGTGATTCGTCCTGGCTGTCAAAGCAGCAGCTGCCGCCGTAAATCTGCAACCCGTTTCTCATGAATTCTCGTCTGCCTCCTTGATCAATCCTGATGCCATAAAAGTTGGTTCGTTCGGCCCACCAAGCTCGGCCAAGTTGTTTTTCCTAGCGAAAGCGCAACGAATAGAGGTCGGCGTCCTTCATCGCAAATCGCAGCCGCACAGGTTGGCCGGCCCAGCGGCTGACGTCGCGGCCGCCCTTCCACGTCACCACGCGATCCAACTCGTCACCAACTTGTTCCACCGCATCCGCGAGAGTGAAGCCGGGAAGTGGCTCGCCCGCTGCTCCTTGAAGTTCGACTCGCAAGCCGCCCGCAGCGCCAGTGCTGAAGTTGATGACGAATTCGCGACCGGAGTACGTCAACGTCTGAGTAACCCATTCACCGCCCGAAAATGGCGCGTGCATCGAGGCAAAGCCATCTGTCCGCAACGTATAACGATCGAGGTGACCGCTCGGCTGCGCATAATGGGCCTGTTTGTAGATCGACATTTCAGCCGGTCCCGTAGGTAGGACCCCCAGCGCGGTCAATCCAGCGCGCGAGGCCCAGTTGCCTAGATCGGAGCCGGGACGAATAAACCCCTCCATAAATGTTCGCGAATAGCGGCTCCCACCTCGCGTGGTCATGAAAACCGATTCCGCCACATCGCTGGCATATCCGGGATCCACACCAAGCGTTCGCGCCTGATCCTCCGTGAGAACCTTGCGACCGGGGAGAAAACGCATCGGCGTCGCAATATAGAGGTGCGGCGCGCGGAAATAAGGATGCGTCTGGCTCGTGTAAAGATGTTCGGGCGGCGTGTCGCCGAAGCTCATCTCGACCGGTGCGGACCAGTGGGCGAAATTGGTCGAAGTGGCGCGGCTAATGGTACGGAATCCACGATAGTCGCCGCCGGTCCAGGTGCGGAAGTAAAGGACGTAGCACGACTCGCTTGGGGACCAAAAGGCGACGTTCTGCGAGTCGAATGCCCCCGTTTTGATCAGTGCGGACTCGCGCCAGCGCCGCCAACGCACGCCATCACCGGAGACGAAGCCATGGAGTCCGCTGTCGGAAGTCCCGGCCAGAGCCTTGAAACGTTCGTCCGCCGACACGCCCGGGCGCGCATCCAGGAACGGCGCGAAGTTGTGCGAAAACGGTGCCTGCCCGGCCAGCACGACGTTGTTACTGCGCGTCCCGTGAACCTCGAAGAGTCCGAGCGCCGGCTTGGTGAATGTAATCCCATCGTGGCTTTCGGCGTAGCAGGTGACCTCGGTATCCGAACCGTCTCGACCCGCGGTGGGACTGCCCCGGTAATAGCAACGGAACCGTGCGCCATCCCGGAGCATCGTAACGTACCCGCAGAAGGAGCCCTCCCAGGGCGCATCGAATCGCAGCGCAACATTGGCCACGCGCGGTTCGTGCAGTTTGAGCGCGCAACCGTCGAGCGACCCGATGAGGAGATCATCGACGAGGAGTTCTAGTCGCAAACCAAGGGCGACCGGATTCCGGAGGCGCGACCCACTTGACGCCCCCATCACGGCGGCATGTGGCGTTGAATTGATCTGAGTTTGCCGGGCTGCTTCGGCGAGCGAACGGACCTCCGGCGGCGGTCCGGGAGGCGGGTTCATCGGATGCAGGTAAAGCCGGAACCAGCGTTCGGCGTGGTCGCGGACCACGTCGATCGGGAGATTGTGGCCGAATCCCTCGTAATTCACGAGCCGCAGCCGTGCCGGGTCATGCGTGAAGGCCGGCCGAGCCGCCTCGACGAACGCGCGCGTCGAACGAATATCCACCACCTTATCGGCACCGCCGTTTACCAACAGCGTGGCGGTGGGCCAGAGGTTCGTGGCGCGCAGGATGGGGTCCACATTGGCGAGCAGTTGTTCCGTCTCCGGCCACCAGCCATTCGTCCCACCCGTCCAGAGACCGTTGGGCTGCCACGTCTCAAGCCAGGCGCGATACGCGCCAGTGCTGACGAATGCGACCACCGCGGCGAGACGCGGCCCTCGCGTCGCCACTGCCAGACCGGGAATGCCCGTGGAGGAACTGCCGAACCAGCCCAGCTTGTCAGGATTCACATCGGGTCGGGACCGCAAATAATCCACCACGCGGCGAGAGTCCTCAATCGCCCGCGACGCCGCCAGCGGATAGCTGTGCGCGAAGCGTTCGTCGAAGACTAGCCACTGCGGACGGCGTGTGGGATCTTGATCCGGTGGGTACGCGACCGAGAAGGCACCCAGCATCCACCCTTCTTGGATCAGATTCGTACTCCACGAGGGCGGCGCATTCGCGTCAAGCGCACCGAGCATGAGAATGACCGGATGACGTGGCGCAGTCCCGGGGCACCAAATCAGATTCAGCGTGGTTTGCGGTCCGCCATCGCCCAACGTCACGGACGCGAAGTGCGTTGGCGCGCCGAGCAGACCGAAACAAGTGACGAGCCAGCCCAATCCGACCAGAGTCAGACG
>CAMDJH010000007.1 GCA_945900455.1 Akkermansia muciniphila | reverse complement strand
ATTGGTGATCGTTCATCACGGGCATGCCTGCACCTTGGACGACGATCCATCGCCAAACAATGTCGGCTATGGGCTGCAACGAACCATTCAGGCGCTGTTGCGCGAAGGGTATGGCGTGCTGGGTGTCTTCATGCCGCACATGCGGCCGGGCGATTGCACGGGCGGTCACGACGCACTGTTCCAATTGAAAACTCCAGGGAGTCCGATGAAGTACTTTTTGGAACCGACGGCGCTCAGCCTGAATTACCTCAAGTCAAACCACCGCTCCGGTCGGTTCCCCAAGTATCGCGCGTTTCACATGACCGGGCTTTCGGGCGGCGGGTGGACGACAACCATTTACGCCGCGATTGACCCGAGGATTCGCACCAGTTTTCCGGTGGCGGGATCGATCCCGTTGTTTCTGCGGACAGGGGGTTCCATCGGTGATCGCGAACAGTTTGAAGATTCCTTTTATCGTATCGCCGGTTATCCAGACCTTTATATCCTGGGGGCTCAGGGTCGCGGCCGCAGGCAGGTGCAAATTCTCGTGCGCCGGGATGATTGTTGTTTTGGTGAGCTACAGCACGAAACGAAGGCAACCGGTATGGCGTACGCGGAGGCGATGCGAGAGTACGAACAACGCGTGAAAGTCGCACTCAAGGAGTTCGATCGCGGCTCGTTCCGCCTGGAAATCGACGAAACCGCGCCGAGCCACATGATTTCGCATCATGCGATTGAGGACGTAATTCTCCCAGAGCTTCGCAGAAAGCCGTGATGCCAAGAACGCGGTGGTGGATTTCGATCCCCGATGAGTCCACCATGGCGAAGTACCCTCGAATGAAAGTGTGCCGTTTCCGATATCACCAGCCCTGGCTGCTGCTGCTCCTGCTGCGGTACTGCGCCACGGCGTTGCCTTCGGTCGCATTCGCGGCACCCACGGCGGACTTTGAGAAACGCTCGATTGCCAAGGCCGTAGAGTTTCGCGGACATTGGGCCTATTTGCCGCCCAGGAAAGGCGCCGTTCCCCCGGGCAGGAATCCGATTGATTACCTGGTGCGAAGCCGATTGATCGAGCACAGCCTGGAACCGTCCCCGGAGGCGGACCGGTTCGTTCTCGCCCGACGGTTGCATTTCGATCTCGTTGGGCTGCCGCCCAAGCCGGAGGAAGTCGCCGAGTTCGAGCGAGTGAGTTTTCCCGCCGGGTACGATCGAAGAGTTGATCGCTTGATGGCATCACCCAACTATGGAGAGCGGATGGCCATTGGATGGTTGGATGTCGTGCGGTTCGCGGACACCATTGGCTATCATTCCGACACGCCCCGCAACATCTGGCCGTATCGCGACTACGTCATTCGATCGTTCAATCAGAACATGCCGTTTGATCGCTTCACACGGGAGCAACTCGCCGGCGATCTGTTGCCGGACCCGGCGATTGGGCAAAAAGTGGCGTCGGGCTTCAACCGGCTGCTCCGGACCACCGAGGAAGGCGGCGCCCAGCCGAAAGACTACGAGGCCCGCCAGCTAACGGATCGTGTCCGCGCCGTCGGCGCGGTTTGGTTGGGTCAAACGCTGGGTTGCGCGCAATGCCACGATCACAAGTTCGATCCGATCACAATGCGCGACTTCTATTCGCTCGGCGCGATCTTTGCCGATGTGAAGGAGGCGTCTATCGGTCGGCGCGAAGAGGGCATGTTTGTCCCCAACGAAGCGCAGGCGTCCGAACTCGCCCGGCACGAGCAGGAGGTTGCGCGACGCCAGCAGGAGGTTCTCCTGACTGAGTTCAAGGAACCATCACCGGAGCGGGTCGATCGGCGGAAACGCCTGGCCGACGCCAAGAAAGCTCGCACCGATTTCGAGGCTACCGTGCCCCGAACGCTGATCACCGAACGAGCCGGTGAGCCGCGCACGGTTCGCATCTTGCCGCGAGGGAATTGGATGATTGAGACCGGCGATATTGTGGATCCAGCGCTGCCGGCGTTCTTGGTGACGGCGGCTCGTAACGCGTCCTCCCGGCGTCTCAACCGTCTCGACCTCGCCAATTGGCTGGTGTCCCGTGACAATCCACTGACGGCCCGCGTTGTGATGAATCGGTTGTGGAAACAGTTTTTCGGCATCGGCCTGTCGAAGGTGCTGGACGATCTCGGAGCGCAGGGTGAAGTACCGCCGAACCAGCCGCTCCTCGACTGGCTAGCCTGCGAATTCATGGACAGCGGCTGGGACATGAAGCACATGGTCCGCCTCCTCGTCACCAGTGCCACCTACCGCCAAACTTCGATCCCCACACGTGAGTTGCTCGAACTGGATTTGGACAACCGCCTGGTGGCTCGGCAGGGTCGCTGGAGATTCGAGGCTGAACTTGTCCGCGACAACGCGCTGTCGCTTGCCGGCTTGCTGGATTCGACCATCGGTGGACCGAGCGCCAAACCGTATCAGCCGGACGGCTATTGGGAGAATCTGAATTTCCCGACGCGCAAGTACGAAAGGAGTACGGGGGCGAATCAGTATCGTCGTGGACTCTACACCTGGTGGCAGCGCACGTTTCTACATCCGAGCATGGTCGCCTTCGATGCGCCCAGCCGTGAGGAATGCGCTGCGGACCGAGGCCGGTCGAATATTCCTCAGCAGGCCCTCGCTCTGCTTCACGACCCAACCTATGTGGAGGCGGCCCGCGCGTTTGCCATGCGCATTTTGCGCGAGTGCAGCGGTGACGACGCCGCCCGCATCACTTGGGCGTGGCGGCAGGCCCTCTCCCGCGCGGCGCAGCCGGACGAGATCGCCACGCTCCGCCGGTTACTCGACAAACACCGCGGGCAATATCAGCAGGATCGATTCGCGGCGGCGGCTTATTTGAAAGTGGGCGAGACCCCGCCCCCCGCCGACCTCGATGCCGCCGAACTTGCTGCCTGGACCAACGTGGCTCGCGCCCTGTTGAATCTTCATGAAACGATCACGCGTTCCTGAGCCATGAATATCGCCGGTGAATTGCGCCAACTCTCACTCCAACAGCAGACCCGTCGCGTATTCCTCGGTCGCGCCGGTCGGTCACTCGGTTCCGCGGCACTGGCGTCCTTGTTGAATCCAGACTTTTTCCGGACCTCCGCGGCCGCGGCCAACGCCGGCAATTTCTCGTCCGGTGCGATTCAACCGCCCCATCATCGAGCCAAGGTGAAGCGGGTGATCTGGCTGACGATGGCAGGCGGACCGTCACACCTCGAATCGTTTGACTTTAAACCCAAGCTGGCGGAGATGGACGGACAGCCGATGCCGGAAAGCTTTACGACGGGGCAGCAACTCGCGCAGCTCCAAGGTCAAAAATTGGTTTGCTGGGGACCCCAGACGCCCTTCAAGCGATTCGGCTGTTGTGGCGCGGAGATTACTGAATTATTCCCGCACGTGGGCGGCATCGCGGACGAGCTTTGCATCATCCGCTCGATGACTACCGACGCCATCAATCATGACCCGGCGCATACCTTCATGAACACCGGCTCACAAATCGTTGGCTGGCCCTCGATGGGTTCGTGGATCACCTACGGTCTGGGGAGTGACGCGGCGGATTTGCCGGGCTTTCTGGTGTTGGTTTCGCAGGGGGGCGGACGGTCCCCGCAACCGATCGCTACCCGCCAATGGTCCGCCGGCTTTCTGCCGAGTCGTTTCCAAGGCGTTCAGCTTCGCAGCCAGGGCGACCCGGTCCTTTATCTCACCAACCCCCCGGGCGTCACGCGCGAGCAGGAGGGCGATGTCGTGCAAACCGTGAATGCGCTCAACCGGCGTCACGATGAAACCGTCGACGATCCGGAAATTGCCACGCGCATCGCTCAGTACGAGATGGCCTTCCAAATGCAGACCAGCGTGCCGGGTTTGATGGACACGACCGCCGAACCTCAAAATATCCGCGACCGTTATGGCTGCACGCCCGGCGATGGGTCCTTCGCTTCGAACTGTCTCCTCGCCCGGCGACTGGCCGAGCGAGGCGTCCGCTTCATCCAGCTTTATCACCGGGATTGGGACCATCACAACGGCTTGCGGGAATTCTTCCCGGAGAAAGCTCGCGAAACCGATCGCGCCTGCGCCGCACTGGTGACCGACCTCCGCGAGCGCGGCATGCTCGATGAGACACTGGTCGTGTGGGCCGGAGAATTCGGGCGCACGCCGATGGCCCAAACCAATAAAGGCGCGCCCGGTCGCGACCATCACAACAAGGGTTTCTCCATCTGGCTGGCCGGCGGTGGAATCAAGCCTGGCATCCGTTACGGCGCAACCGATGAGTTCGGTTACGCCGCCGTGGAAAGCGTCGTCTCCGTTCATGATGTTCACGCCACCATGCTCCATTTGTTGGGCATTGATCACGCCCGTTTCACCCACAAATTCCAAGGACTCGATGCGCGGTTGAGCGGTGTGGAAGAATCCAAAGTGATCAACGGAATTCTCCTGTAAATTAGATTTCTCCATGCCGACTCTCCATTCGCTTCTCGTGCCTGCCGCAGACCCCGCGTCGCGTCGCCTCGTCGTCGTCCTCCATGGCCTCGGGGATAGCCTGCATGGGTGGGATTGGCTGCCGGCTGAACTCCGGTTGCCGTGGCTTAACACCCTGCTGGTGAATGCTCCAGACGACTATCACGGTGGCTTTTCGTGGTATGACTTGGAGGGCGACCAGGGAGTTGGAATCCGCCGCAGTCGTGCCCTCCTCCACGAATTGCTCGATCAGACCAGGGCTTCGGGATTTCCGTCCGAGCAGACGGTGCTCCTGGGTTTTTCCCAGGGATGTGTGATGACCCTGGATGCCGGATTGCGGTACGTCCGTCCCCTCGCGGGCTTGGTGGGTATCAGCGGCTACGTTTATGATCCTGAGTCTCTCGTCAAGGAATGGAAGCCTCACGCGCCCTCCCTTCCGATTCTGGTCACGCACGGAACACAGGATCCCCTGCTCAACATCGAGCCGACTCGGAAGCAAATCGGGTTTCTTCAGCAAGCCGGCCTTAACGTAAAATGGCGTGAGTACCCCAAACAGCACACCGTGGATTTTTCTCGGGAACTCCCGGATCTCAATGAATTCCTCCGGGCGTGTCTCGCGGACAAACCTTCGCTTCTGTAGTTATTCCGACAACATCGAGATACACCCCTCCGTCAAGAGTTGCCGCTTCCAGAGTTTACAATGAGGGCAGGGGTCCGGCATTGTGTGCCCCCGCTGGCCTTGCAGCCGGTAGTTCAGTATGAATTCCGCCGTTATCCGTCACGATTGGTCACTACCCGAATTGCGGTCTATCCACGACACGCCCGTGCTGGACCTCGTTTTTCAGGCGGCCGCCGTGCATCGCGCCAACCACGACCCGCTCGAAATGCAGGTCTGCAAACTGATTTCCATCAAGACCGGGGCCTGCCCTGAGGACTGCGCTTACTGCGCGCAGTCGTCTCGCTATACCACCGGGGTGACGCCCGAGCGATTGATGGAAAAGGAGCAGGTGATCGAGATCGCCGCGCGAGCGAAAGCGTCCGGAGTCTCCCGAGTGTGTCTCGGCGCCGCTTGGCGCGAGGTCAAGGACAATGCCCAGTTCGATCGCGTCCTCGACATGGTGAAGGATGTCACCGGCATGGGAATGGAGGTTTGCTGCACGCTGGGCATGCTGACCGAGGATCAGGCACACAAGCTCGAGCTCGCTGGCTTGCACGCCTACAATCACAACGTCGACTCGTCCGCCGAGTTTTACGAAACGATCATTACCTCGCGCCGGTACGAAGACCGGTTGAATACGCTGCAGACGGTTCGCAAGACATCGGTAACTGTATGTTCCGGGGGCATCATCGGCCTTGGCGAGACGGTCGATGACCGGATGAAAATGCTGCAAGCGCTGGCGCAGATTCGCCCGCATCCTGAATCGGTGCCGATCAACATTCTCTCCAGGGTTCCGGGCACTCCGCTCGCTGAGAACCTGGATGTGCCCATCTGGGATGTGGTGCGAATGATCGCCACGGCCCGAATCGTTTTCCCGCGATCCGACATCCGGCTGACCGCGGGCCGGGCGCGCCTTGAAGAAACGGAACAGGCCCTGTGTTTCCTGGCAGGCGCGAACTCCATCTTCTCCAGTGAGACCGAGTTCATGCTGACCAAAGCCGTTCCATCGCCGAGTTACGATGCCGACGCCGCGTTATTGAAAACGCTGGGTTTGCGCATGCGGGAGCCGTTCAAGCCGCGAGACACCGTGGTCGCGGCGTAACCCGGTTACAAGCGACTGCAACCCGATCTTCGGCCGGCCGGCTCTTCGCTGACACAAATAAAACGGCGGTCCTGTTCGGGACCGCCGCGTTGCATGGCCGGAGATTTCGCGCCCGGCTCTCTCAAAGCCCTTTGGCAATAATGTGCTTCACGAGGTCGCCCACACGGTTGCTGTAACCCCACTCGTTGTCATACCAGTTGATCAACTTGAAGAACCGCTTGTTGAGCTCGATACCCGATCCCGCGTCGAAAATCGAACTGCTCTTGTCGTGAATGAAATCCGACGAGACGACTTCATCCGTTGTGTATTCCAGGATGCCCTTGAGATAAGTCTCGCTGGCCTTCTTCATCGCCGCGCTGATCTCTGCGTAACTTGTGTCGCGAGTCGTCCGCACCGTCAGGTCGACACAGGAAACCGTCGGCGTCGGCACACGAAATGCCATACCCGTCAGCTTACCCTTCACCTCGGGGCAAACCAATGCGACCGCTTTCGCCGCACCCGTGGTGCTGGGAATAATGTTGATCGCCGCGGAACGGCCGCCCTTCCAGTCCTTCTTCGAAGGTCCGTCGACCGTCTTCTGAGTCGCCGTGTAGGCGTGCACCGTGGTCATCAAACCTTCTTCAATGCCGAAGCCTTCCTTCAAAAGTACGTGCACTACCGGCGCGAGACAGTTGGTCGTGCAGCTCGCATTCGAAATGATATGATGTTGGGCGGGGTTGTACTTTTCGTGATTTACCCCCATGACAATGGTGATGTCCTCGTTCTTGGCTGGAGCAGATATGATCACCTTTTTTGCGCCCGCTTTGATGTGCCCGTAGGCCGATCGGTCGCTCGCCTTGTCCGCATCGGTGAACAGCCCCGTGGACTCGATGACGATGTCCACACCAAGGGCTTTCCAGGGAAGTTCCGCGGGTGTCCTCGCGCTTACCACCAGGATGTCGTGCCCGTTAACGATAAGGACGTCGTCCTCCTGTTTGTCAGCGGTCGATTTCTTCGAGCTGACGCTTCCAGCGAATCGACCCTGGGTGGAATCGTACTTGAGGAGATACGCCAGATTGTCGGCCGGAACGATGTCGCCGACGGCAACAATTTGGACATCTTTTCCAACGATGCCTTGCTCGACCATCGCCCGGAATACCAAACGGCCGATGCGGCCGAAACCATTGATTGCAACTTTTACCATAAGAGTTCGATTACGTGATTCAGAAGGTCCGATACAGAACGGTCAAAATAGCCCCCCGGGAAGGTCGGTCAACGGCGTTTTTTTGAAGGAATACCCTCGCACACCGATCCGTAAGCCAATCGCTTCTTGCCGCCGGAGAGGAAAGCAAAAAAGCACATTACTATTGACTGACCCCAATGGGTCTTTCACACGAGGAGCTGTGAGGTTCCCTTCGGCAAAGTGAAGCAGACGATCGCGCTCTCCCCTTCACGGAACCAGCTGTTGGACGTGAGTTTGAGTGCCGATGCGACTTCCTTCAGTTCCGTAAACTCTGAATTCAACCGAAGCCGAGGCGGTTGGCCTGCGGATACGCCCAAACGCACCGTGAAGTCGGGACACGCAAAGGGTGCCCGGAATTGCACCGCGGTTCCGTTACGCTCAATCTGGGTCAGTTCACGCGCCGCCCAGTACCGCGATACCTCACTCAGCTTCATCCACAACAGGTGGTCATAACGCGCGTGCAACCGCTTCACCACTTGCTTGAAGATGTTGAAGCCAACTTCGTAACCGTTGAACCAGACGCCGGTCCAGTGCGCCAGCATCAGCGCCGGCTCCCCCCGTGCAATCACGTCCACCATGCGCCCATGCTGACCATCCTCGCTGATGAACTTGTCCGCACCACCGGGATTGATGCAATCCCAACCGCCGGTCCAATCGCCCGTGCAGCCGATAATGCTCACTACACAGCGGGGGTCCGGTCCGTCCAACCCGCTCGCATACTCGACACGGGGCACGACGCTCTGGTTGCCTTCGCTGTACGCATGGCGGAAATAGTGTGGGATCTCCGCGCCGAAGACCTCCCGCACCGATTGAAACGTCGCCTGCGCCAATTGCGGTAGGGCGCGGTTGCCGAATCCGCCCGGAGTCGTGATGCCTTCGCACGGCAGGCCGACTTCCTTGAGAATCCGCAGCGCGTACGCCAGGTACGCGGCGATTTCGTCGACGCTGCGGCCCGTGGTCCACTCCCAGTTTTCCATGAACTTCGGCGATAATTCGGTGAAAGGATGGCCCGTCTTGAGATCGATCACCCGTGTATGCGTGACCATCTCGGGATGGATGTCCCAGTTTGGCATCATCACCGTGCGCACGATATCCAATGATTCCTTCAACTCGCGCGGTGTCCAACCCGGCAACATGCGGTCCAGCCGGCCGACACATGCCGGATACGGCACGATGCTATATTTTCCCTTCACACCCGCGCCGGCGCACCACTCGCCAAACTTGCGGACAAACGTGTCGGGGATCTCGACCGGCCAATCGCGCCATGGCCGGTGATACGTCTCGGTCGCGCCGACAAACGCCTCGTTAAATTGGGGCATCGCAAAGCGGTTCAGGTTCACCAGGCACGTCGAATCATCAATAATGAGGCCGACGGGAACCCGCGTGCGCGGATTGAGCACGGTGACTTCGGTGGTGCGGCTCGGACGGTCGCCCGCCACCTGGGCGCGGAGGAGGTTTCTTCCGCTCAAGCTGGCCGACGCAGCTGCGCCTGCGGCGAGACGGAGGAAGTGGCGGCGGTCCGTACGGAGGGAACGGCGGGCTGTCATGGGCAATTGTTTACCAAGCCACCACGCCGAGGCCAAGGGCCGATGTGAAGTCCAGGCGATCGAGGCGGAGCTTGTTGACTTGATCGAGGAAATCCGCGACCCAGAACGGGTCTCGTAAGTCTAATGTGACCAATTCGCCCATGCCTGAGCGATTCAGACCTCCCCACGGCGGCTACGAGAACCTGCTCTCCTTGACCAACTGCTCCGCCAATTGGAAGAGGCCTTTGTGAAACAGGGTGGCCTGCGCGAGCGCATGACCCGCGCCTGTCTGGCCGAGCGCGCCAAGCCGAACCGCCAATAACACTTTCAGGCTGAAGCGTCAGCGAAGGCATTCGTCGAATCGCTCGCAGACATTTTAGGCACCGACTGGCATCGTCAAAAGTGAGTACCTCCCGCCCGTGGTTCTCCTTATAAATAACCATCGGTCTCGGCGAGGGCCTTATAGCAACTTCACATCCATTGCATCGCATGCAAAATAAATATTCCGGTGCCTGATCACATTGCTCTTGACGGACCCTTAAGTCGTCGCGCAATCGTAGCGTCATGCTTCCCGGCGTGCGTTGCCTAGCGAGAACTCTCGCATGGATGATATATGTAAGCATTTTATTTAATAACGCCGCCGTCGCCACCGCTTTAATTGATCTCGATGCCGTCACGGGGCTCTCCACCCGTCCGGGAAATTTAAACAATCAGGGCATCCTCGTGGGCGTGTCGGCCGGAGATTCGGCCACAAATATCTTCTTATTTAACCTCTCAGATGCCTCCGTGACTCTTATCGAGGTGCCACCCGGAGCTCAGCCTATATCTATAGCCATCAATGACCTGGGCAGGTTCGTCGGTACTTTCGTTCAAAATGGAATGCGAATCGCCCTATCCGGCGGGCCGGGCTTGGAGTTGCGCCCCATTGGAACCAGCGGCACGTCTTGCTTCGGGCTCAATGAGAGCGGAGTCCTCGTCGGGGCGGTCGACGGTACCGACGGTGCGCAGGCGGTTGTCATATCGGGTGAGGTGATGTCGACCTTGCCGGGGTTGGGCGGAACGGATGGCGTCGGCCTCGCAATCAACTCTTCCGGCGTCGTCGTCGGCACGGCCACACTTGCCGACGGGGGAACGGCTCGCGCCGTCCGATGGGTGAACAAGATTGCAACAGATCTCAATGCCTTCGCCCCCTCCGGATGGGAATTATTCGAGGCGGTCGCGATCAACGAATCGGGCGTCGTTTTGGGAAATGCGCGGAGCTCCACTGCGGAGCAACCGTTCCAGCTTGTCGGGACGAACGTTCATTGGCTTGCGCCGATCGACGGCGGTACGAATGCTCGGGCATCGGCCCTGAATCGTTCCCATCAAGTCGTTGGAAGTGTGACGATGGGCGATGGTTCCTCGAGAGCTGTTCTTTGGCAGGGGGCGGAGGCAATCGACCTAAACACGCGAGTGGATCCCCAGAGCGGCTGGATTCTGCGGGAAGCCAGGGCCATCAATGATGCCGGTGATATTGTGGGATCGGGCGAGTTTCAAGCTGTACAGCGCACCTTTGTACTTGTCGCGAGCAATCTGCCGCCGCCCATCCTCCGCTTACTCTCGCCCCAAGGCGCAACGGGGCTCGCGCCCGGCCGCGACAACCCCATTGCGATCAGCCTGGAAGATCGATATCGCCAAATCGCTTCGATGGAGCTTTTGGTTGACGGATCACGGTCGGCGATTTGGCCGGGGTCGGCCCGAGTGTTGCCCTGGACGCCGCGAACGGGCGGCACCCACTCCCTGATCGTCCGCGGACTTGCCCGTTCGGGTGAACTCCTATGTCGGGACTCGACCACGGTCGACGTGAGTTTAATCCCGACGGACGGATTGCAACTCTGGCTCGGGGCTGACGGCATTCGAGCGGAGGCTGGAGCCGGTATCGCCGAGTGGGTGGACCAGTCGGGGAATCATCGCAACGCCGTGCAATTGTCGATCCCCAACCAACCGTTGGCCGTCTTCGATCTTGCGCTTGGGCAAAAGGTGGCACGGTTTCGGGGCAATGAAATATTGAGCACTTCCCAGGGACTTCCCCTCGAGGCCGGGGGGGAAGTGTTTCTGGTGGTCAGGAGTGATCGCGGTGGAAGTGTCCTTGGATTCGGTTCGCAGCAGCTCGGGCCGGAGCTTTCGGACGCATCGCTACTAAGTATGCTGCTGACGGATGTGGGAAAGGTCCACCCTCTCCGATCAGGCTACTCAAAACAGTGGTCAATTTATCATGTCAGGGCATTCGAAACCGCCTGGGAAGACTGGTTCAATGGCCTTTCGTTGACGCATCTTGCCTCCAATCACATCCCGGGCAGTGTTCCCTTTGTCTGGGTTGGACAAGCACGCTACCGTTCGCCATTTATCGGGGACATTGGGGAGATAATTGTCTACAATAGAAAGCTTTCATTATTAGAGAATCAAGTCGTATATGATTATCTGAACACGGAGGCACGCATCGCCCCAAAGCCGGATGCCGTTGCCGTTGCCTCAGCGGTTGCCATCGGATCAAGCGACATCGTGGTGTCCTGGCGTCCGCCTGAATCCGTCTCGGGCCTTCCCGGAGCGTTTCGTATAGAACGTCTGATATCCGACGGCCTATGGCGCGCGATTGCGATTGTCACCAATGAGGTTTCCTTCACGGACCGCAATTTGCTTCCCGTCACCGGATACCATTACCGGGTTGTTCCATGCAGCATCGCGGGTGACGGGCCGCCTTCTCCGGTGGTCAGCGCGACGACGTTTCCCGCGATGTGGGCGAACGTCCCCGTCCATCCGGCGATCTGGCTGACGGGAGAAACCGCGGATGGCCTCTCGACGGGGGTTTGGCCGGACCTATCGGGAAACGGCCATCACGGTTTTCAGGCGGCGTCCAATCGAACGCCCACGCCGGCCGTTGCAATCCACGACGGCATTCCATCCGCTCTGTTCGATGGACTCGACGACCGGATTGAGATCCCGGGATTCCTCACGAACGGTGCCGCTATGGAAGTGTTTGCGCTCGTTAAAAGCGAGCCGGGCGGCTCGCTCTGGCACTTGGGTATCGGTCTTCACAATTTCCACTTCGTTGGGCTTCCCTTGGCTGAAAACACCGGGCGCCCAGACACGGTGTACCCGACCGATGTGGATTTGAGCGAATTTCACCTGTATCACATTCTGGCTCGGAATGGCGAGTGGACCGCCTGGATCAACGGTCAACTGATCTTTTCCGATGCTAATCCGACGACCACATTTCCCAACCCGCTAGTCTTGGGAGACAATGGCCTTGGGACGCTGCCGTTTCGCGGACGGGTCGCCGATTTCTGCGTCTTCGCCCCCGCGCTTCAACCCGTCGAACGGGAACTCGTTGAACAATTTTTTCTTCAACGATCCGGGATAGATCTGAAACCACCGAATCCGCCGGCGGACACGGTGGCGGAGCAGGCGGGTGGGGACGCCGTTGAAGTTCGCTGGAAACCGGCGGAATCCCAGCGAAGCATGATCTTCGAAATTCAGAGACGGACGGGAGACGGAGGATATGAGTGTGTCATTGTGGTCACGAATCAACGGGTGTGGCGCGATACAAACGTGGTCGCAGGCCAAAGCTATGACTATCGTCTTCGGGCAATCAACGGGGCGGGTTTCTCGGACCCTTCACCGGTTGCACACGCGACGGTGTCGACACTCGATCCCGTCATCCAACGGTACGATCCAACCGTATGGTTCGATTCTCAGCGGAGTGATTCCATCCGTTTGGGGGCTTGGCTTGATCAATCGGGCCGACGCAACCACGCTGCCGCCGAGTCGGCGAGTGGGAGCTTTCCAATCGTTGATCTGGGTGACGCTTCACGCGCCGTGGCATTCTTGGGAACCAATCTGATGCAGGTTCCACTTCGAGAACCGATGAGTGTCGCTGAAGCCTTCGTGATTCTCGAAAGCGATTCCGGACAAAATGAATGGCGAATGGGCAGTCGATCGGTGCCTCCCCTTTACCAGCAGCCAATTGGCAACTCGAGGATTCAGGAAAGCTTTGGAATCGAAAGACCCGTCTTTGCGACGTCCCAAATCACGGATATTACTCAGCGGCATATCTATAATGTTTCCTGCGGTTGGAACAGTTATGGAATCTGGTTGAACGGTGTGTCGCAGTACTTCACTACGGCCGCAAGAGTGTGGGGTGAGACCGGTCTCGCACTCGGTCATGGATCGCGCGGAGATCCATTTCCATTCCGTGGCAGAATTCTGGAGGTGTTGGTTTTCTCCAGAAGCTTCTCCGATGCGGAGCGTTTGACCCTGGCGCGTCACTTGATGGCAAAGCATCAAATCGTGCCGGATGTTCCCGCGCCTCAAAATGTCATGTCGATCGCCACGAAGACCAGCGAAGTTCAACTGTTCTGGACAGAATGGCCGGTCAGCGGAAGGGTTCAAACCCTCGTGGAGCGATCTGTCGATGATCGGCCTTATGCGGACCTGGCGATGGTTACGGATGAAGGTCGGTACGTCGACACGTCCGTCGAGGCCGGCCGCAGGTATCGGTATCGGGTCCGGTTCGCGACCGATGTTGGCATCGGGAGCCCAAGCGTCGAGTCTTCCGTAGCAGTTCCGGTTTCGACCGAATATCTGCCCCCAGCGGCGCCTAAACTTTGGCTGGTGGGTGAATCCGCCGGATCGCTCCGGAGTGCCAGTGCCCGGTGGATCGATGTTTCAGGCAATGAACGGCATGCTCGATTTGATCGGCAATATGTCGAGCCCCGTTGGAATACATTCTCTGGAGAGAGGCCGCCCGCGCCTGGATTCGACTGGTTGGGAATTATCGTCCCAGACCTAAACCTTGGTTTATTGCAGGCCGAGGCTTGGATGGTACTTCGAGGTCCCGGTATAAGAACAACGCAACACGGACTCGCATGGCAATTTGGTTCCTCGCGGGCCGGGTCTCACTACGATGCCGCTACCGGCGTTCTTGAAGATTTTGGATCGAGCACCCGTTGGGCCGCTCTTCCTCCCAATCCCGCATTTAATCAGTGGGGAATCTACGGGGTGCATTCGTCGACGCTTGAATCCGGGATCCTCTTCAACGGGAGTCCCGTGGCGCATGGACCGGGTTCGTTTCAAGGGATTGTCGGCAGCCGGTCCATCGGTGGACTCATGGATGTTGCCGAGGTCCTAGTCTACGATCGAACACTGGATGGGGCTGAGAGGGCGAGGCTCCAGCACTATCTCAATGCTCGACACTTTTTGTTCAAGTGGCCGGAGATACCTGCCTCGATATCCGGTTTGCCCGTCGGTACAAATCACGTTCGGATCCGCTGGAGTCCGGTCGAGTCGCTGACGAAAATCGGCTACCGGCTTGAACGGCAGCTGGGATCAAACTCCTGGACATGGGTGGGGAGTTACGACGGAGTTCAGCCGGTCGAAGACACGGTTTCAGCGGCCCCCGGTACTCTTGTCCGCTATCGAGTGGCCGCGACGAATTGGATTGGCGCCTCCGCCTATGCAACCTCTGAGGCCGTTGCGTTGATAAGTCCCGGCGAAGTTGCCGCGGTCTGTAATCCGAAGATGTGGTTGCGTGCCGAGGCGAGCGACGCGTTGGAGCCAGAATTCTGGTTTGACCGCTCTGGGAACAATTGGCATGCCATGCAGACGGATCCGTGGCAGCGTCCTGCGCTGGTTTACTCGACCAACCTGCACCAATCCGTCTATCGCTTCACCGGTGATGGTCGATTTATTCTGACCCCGAGTCTGACCAATGCCACCGAGGGCGAGGTGTGGGCCGTAATGCGAGCAACCCAGCCAGGAGGTCTCTGGAAACTCGGTGGAGGAATGACACTTTACCCGGATCCGCAGGGGCAGATTGTTGAATCTTTCGGGAGGCCGGCCGCCGCACTACCGATTCCACCGCCTATTTCAATCGATGAATTCCATTGGCATCATGTGACGGCCAGTTCGGCCGGGTATCACTCCTGGGTCAATGGGATTGAGATCGAGGCGCTCGCCTCCAATCGGGTCGTTTGGTCGGCCAGACCCGAATTGGGTGTCAGTACCGTTCCGAACGATCCGTGGGGCCCTCGCGACTTCCATTTTCGAGGTGAAATCGCTGAGATGCTCTTTTTTGACCGGCTCTTATCTGCCGAAGAGCACCGTGCCGTGACAAGCTATTTGAACCGGCGCTACGGCTTCATTGCCCCGGCATCCGCCCCTACCAATGTTCTGGCCCTTGCGACAACCACCAACCAACTCCACGTGTTTTGGAATGAGGTGACGATCAATAATACGTGCGTGTACCAAATCGAACGGAAGATCCCCGGTACCCCATGGAAACTCGCGGGATTCGTCACGAACGGTTCGGAATTCCTCGATCGGTCCATTAGTCTTTATACAAATTATAGCTACCGGATCCGTTGTGATAACGGGTTTGGCATCTCTCCCTATTCCAGTGTTGTGTCCTGCAAATCACTGGCCGCGATCCCGGTGGGTCCACCGGGTGATCCAATCCTATGGCTGAATGGTGAGAATGCACGCTCCCTGCTTTACGGCGTATGGTTGGACTTGTCCGGACACGAGAACCACGCAATCCAGGCGAACCGCTTGCTCCGACCGATCGCAGTCACCAATGCGATTCACGGAAGAAAGGCTGTTCAATTTTCCGGCAACGGTGAATTCCTCCACCTTCCGCCGGTTCTCAGTGGAGCAGCGGCGGCGGAATCGTGGATCGTGTACCAGCCGATTGTGGGCGGCGGTCTCTGGCAGATGGGTCAGGAGGGACAATCCTTCATGCCTCATTGGGGGGACGGGCTGCTTTATGACGATTTCGCGTCCGCTTGGGCTCGAGGTGGGATTCCATCGGCGGTTGGCGCAACCAATCACCGCGCTCTGCACGTGGCCAGTCTGTCCGACAAATGGAGTCTGTGGGAAAATGGCGTGCTGCTCTCCGAAGACCCTAGCAACCAGTTTGTCGCCCCGACGGATCCCAAGCTCGGTTGGAATGGATTTCGAAATTTTGCATCAGGTGAGCCCGAAAGCTTTTTCCAGGGCGCAATTGCCGAGATGCTGGTGTTCAATCACGCTTTGAGCGATGTCCAACGTTCCGAGATTGATCGCTATTTCAACAATCGATACGGGATTCCGAACCGACCCGTCGGTCCAACCAACCTCTGGGCGTATTCGCTGGATTCTGGCTCGGTGCACTTGGTGTGGAATTCGCCGAATGCTCAGTTGAGTGGTATCTATTCCGTCGAACGGAAACTGGGCACGAACGCCTGGCTCCCGCTCGCGACGGTCACCAACATCGTCTTGTTTTCAGACCGAACCGTTGCCCCTGGATTGACGATGTCTTATCGAGTTCGAAGCGTCACCTCCACGGGACTTTCTGCGTATTCACCCGTTGCCAAACTCAAGACTTCCTCCGGCTCTAAGTCCCCTCCGGCCAGTCCCAGGGTTTGGCTCAGTGCCGCGTTTGGGGGCGAGGCCGTGGCCGATTCAGGCCTCTGGCCTGACAACTCCGGCAATGCCACCCATGGACGTCAACCATTCCTCGATCGGCGTCCGACCCTGGAAATCGATCGCACGACCGGTGTCAAATGGATCCATTTTGACGGAACGAACGATACCATTGATATCCCCGTGGAACTGAATTACGGACTCGGAGCGGAAGCGTTCGTGGTCCGGCGAGTGCGGCAAGGGGGTGGCTTCTGGTTTGCGTCGTTTGGAGGCAGCTACGTATCTCCGGAGGGATCCATTACCGAGGGATTCGGCTCCTATAATCGTTTCGAAGGCTTGATGTCAACGGAACGACTTTCGCAGCCCCACCTGTTCGCCGCTGCCAGCAGCTACGAGTTGTGGTCTTGTAGCATGAATGGTGCCGATCTACTGAACGTTCCGAACGAAGGCGGATTCGTTTTTCCAAATCCGATTACTCTGGGAACCTCTTATGACTGGTCCGACCGACCGTACTTTGACGGTGATATCGCAGAGTGCCTGATCTATGATCGCTCGCTCGGCGTTGTTGAACGGGATAGTGTTCTGTCGTACCTCGCTCAAAAATATGGCCTTGCGTTGCATCAAAATACCGACCCGGGATTGGCTGATCCCGATCACGATGGGCTGTCGAATCTCGATGAAATCTATCTGGCGACCAACCCACAGAATCCCGATGCCGACGAAGATGGATTGTCGGATGGAGACGAGTTCCGCCTGTACGGTACATCTCCCTTCTTGGCGGACACGGATGGGGATGGGTTATCGGATTCAGATGAAGTGCGGCTTTATGGCACAAATCCTTTATCAACCGACTCCAACGAAGATGGCCTGCCGGATGGGTGGGAAGTAAAGTTCGGTTTTGTTAAGGCGAAAACGGCCCCAATTCCGGCCAATCGCCGACAGGCCCGCCTAGCGGTTGATCCAGTCGAGTTGGGTGGTGCCCACGGTGACGCGGATCACGATGGACTGGACAATCTAGGAGAGTTTTTGGCCCGAACAAATCCACTCCTTCCGGACACCGACGGCGATGGATCGTTGGATGGCAGGGAAGTTGCCATCGGGACGGATCCTTTGAATCCAGACTCGGATGGAGATGGAATCTTGGATGGCGAGGATTACGTAATCTCAGCAGAAATTATAGAATGTAATTCTCGAGATCTCGGAATTGTGCGTCCTCCTGATTCAATGCGAGCGCCGAACGGCAAACTGTACACGCGCACGACATTTCATGGCTTTGGGGCAACCGGGTTTAGCGAAACTCGGGAGGCCCACGTTACAGGCTATGGAGTAGGAACGATCACCCAAGACTTCGATCCGCAAACCGGAATGTTGTCCCGGTCGGAGACCGGTTGGTGGCATCCCTTGCCTCGAGCCCCTCATGGGGAGCGATTGATTACGTATTCTTCAGGCTCCTCCGGCACGTTAACCTTTTTTCAAGGCAGGTTTGATCCGGCATATATTTACACGGAGGCTGCCGTGTTTATAATTCTGCCGGTTGCATTCAACTTCTCCTGGTTTCAAGACTATCAGAACGAAAACAGCGACCACGATTTCATGCTTGCGGCGAAAAGCCAGTGCCCGGCGTCCTTTCAGGGCAATTTCAGCGCGTACCCGGATGATGAGATCCTCGGCATGCAGCACCTTTCATCCGATGGACGATACGGAGAGTTCCGCGCCGCGCAGTATCGGATCAAATTTGGTTCTCCCAAGACGGACGCTCAGCATGTGTGGTGGGAGAAATTTGTGCCGGATTCCGTCGATGGACATAATCGCACGCCCATCTACACGAAGCGATCTTGGCGGGGAAGTGGTACGACCACGGATACCTACGTCGTGGATCCGAGCACAATGGCCGGACAGGGCCAGGGTGCAGTTACCCTGGTATTTGCCGGAACCACATTGAATTCCCGCGACCGAATGGCGTGGGGTGAATTGATCAATGACGAGGAATACTGGCGGGACAAGAGTGTTCGATTCGTCAATCCCGGCACGGGCGAGGACCTCGGCACTTACGACAGCCTCTTTGGAAGCCGTCCAACACACACGATTTATGATTCTATCACGAATGTTCTTTCGAGCGAGGAGATCGAGGCCGCGACGAATCCTTCCGCAGTCGAGCCCTTTCCCAATCCCAGGGTCATTTTCATTAACTCCGGGCATGACCAACCGCTGCAGTTTTATGCAATCTTCGATGGGTATGGAGAAATCGAAGCTCAGGTGATCGACGCCTCCGGGAACCGAGTGGAAACGGTCAAGAGGCAACTGATCCGGGATGAGGAGTTCGCGTCGTTGATCGATACCGTCGATGAAACGATCCACACCCCGCCCTTGGAGTGGGCTGCGGTCTCGGGTCATACCCTGCCGGACGAGACAATAGGCGTCAGTCGGGTGGACGCGTCGCCGCTGAGCAAGCGACCGCCACGGAAGGGATCCGCGCGACGACTTGCCGAATTGGGCCCGCGGCCCCTTGATGAACGAACTTTAACCACGAAAGCGATGATTCCCTGGGTCCAAAAGGGAGTCCAAATTCCGGCCAGCCTGGGCAAAGGTTTTGTGTTCGGCGTTCGCGATGGATTCAGAGGCGACATCGATGGAGCCGTGGGGATCTACAACCTGTTTCGGAATCCCTTTCACGTGGCAGGCGAGATCAAGTCGAGCTTTGAATCACTGACAAAGATGACGTGGGTCCAAGTGAAGCAAACCGGAGCCAACATGTTTCACGCCATGATGGACGCTGCCGAAGCCGCTGTTCCGTTCGGCTACGACGCCGAGGATCCCGTCGCAAACGGAGCACTCGCGGCCTATATCGAGGGTTATGTAGGGGGAATGATTTCCGAGCAAATTGTTGTGACGGTTGGGACCGCCGGACTGGCGAAGATCGGGGTGGCGGGCCGGGCCGGACGGTATCTGTCGCTTATCATCGAAAAGGCCCGTGGTGGACCGCTGCAACTGTTGATTGAAAGTTCAACGCAGATATTCCGAAACGGTTTCACGCGCGTGGGAGCGCGTTTCTGCAAGAATGAAGCTGAAATGCGGGGCTTGCAGGCCCTGATGCGGATGACGGATCTCGCGTGTCCGAATGGTGCTTTCACGGTGATGAACCACCGGCGGGCTGCGCTCGCATCCCTCACGGGCTGCGCGCAGGTGATTGAGATCGTGTCCGAGTTCGTGCGGAAGAAGGGGCGAAACAAGGTCAACATTGACCACCTTGTCGAAGACATGATGGTCGCGGAAGAATTGGGCGGGTTTGGAACGCAGGGCAAGGCCAAGTGGTTCCTCAAGCGCCAGGCGGAACTAATCCTGTATCTCGGCGAAGAGGCATCCGAAGAAGCTATAGCTGGCTTTCAAAAGCTGTACCACTTGTTCATTGCCAAAGAAGGCAATGTGGATGATTTCGCCAACTGGGCAACACGATTCAAGGGCGACAAGATTGCGGTCGTGGAAAGCCTCGAAGCATACTATGCGGCGGTGGAGCGTGCGGGGGACAAGCTACCCAAACATCACATTTGCACCAACAAGAATCGGAACTCCAAGGCACCCAATGGCGCGGGACCGTTTACGGATAAGTTTAATGATCTGTTCCGTGGGACGGGCATTAATCCCTATGCCGATGAATGGATTATTCAGGTCCCCGGCCACCGAGGCCCACATCCAGATTATAATAAGTTGGTCTATGATAGGCTCAAGTCAGTTGAAGACAAATTGGCGGCTTCATTACAAAATCAAGGTCAAGCTATAGAACGGACATCGTTGGCATTTAAGTCATTGCTA
Source organism: Akkermansia muciniphila (assembly GCA_945900455.1). Taxonomy (GTDB): domain Bacteria; phylum Verrucomicrobiota; class Verrucomicrobiia; order Limisphaerales; family UBA9464; genus SIBK01. The sequence goes on along the minus strand of CAMDJH010000007.1, from coordinate 30,193 downwards.
GCACCAGCATTGCATGGAGAACTTATTAGAATAAGGACCGAATTGACCAATCCTCTATCGGAGCTCTTTAAATCTGTGACGAAATGAAATACTATCGACTTCATGACTTTGTGTCTTCCCCTGAGAGTTGGAGTTTAGACTACCCGAATTACTGGAATCGAAAAAATGCCAATCCAAATCTTTTCAATGGAAAAAGATGGGAAGAGGGTGTCATGATTCACGTGAAATGTGTCCGCAGTGGGAGGGATTCCGATTATTCACATGCAGGTGGTGCGATTCCTGTGTTATCTAACAAGGCGTGTAAAATATTTAACTCGTTCTGCGCCGGGCATACTCAAGTGGTTCCCGGGATAGTAGGAGAAGCTATTCGTGGGTTTTATGTGGTAAACATTCTTCGGATACTGAATGCGCTTGATGAGAGTAAATCTCATTTCGAGAAATTTGCAGATGGAGAGAAGATGTTTGGACTGGATCAGACCGGCTGCTATCGGTGGGTTAGTAACCCAATCATCGATCCTTCAAAAGTTCCTGAAGGCGTTCACATCTTTCGACTGTTCGGCTTTGGCGTCATGATCTTCGTCTCCGAGCCGCTCCATGACGCGATGGTGGCAGCGAAGCTGACGGGAGCCGGATTTGATCCAGCATTTTGAACAAAATCAATTGCCATGAATTTCGATGCCGATGAGTTCCTATCGCTGCTGAATCGATTGATCCGCGAGCGTGTACCGATGCGGACGGGTATGGATGCGGTGATCGAGCAAGTGTCCCGCACCCTGCCGCATAAGGATTGGGATCGGCTTCGTGCGATCGCCTGGGAGAAAGAGGTTGCCCGAATCGCGGCCTGTCTGGTCGTGACGCTGGTTCAGGATCCGGCACCGTTTCCAATTCGCGGCCTGTGGTTCGGCCTTTGCAACGTGACCTACGGGGACGATCCGATGTCGATGGACCTATTTCTCGGCGCAATGGCCGAGTGTGATCCGGCAGACGAGGGGTGTCAGTGGATCTTTGGAAGAGAACGGTATTTCCCACCGAAAGGGTATCTGCGATCAAATGTGTTGGCCGAGGTCTATGCGATTGCGAATGAAGAGGGTGGTTTGGGCAATGATGCCGAGTATCCGGTTTGCCTAGCCTTCGCCGGACTCGCGGTGATGAACATGACGCGGCAAGTATGGATGGAACGGGTGCTGGACATGAAAGTGCCGGTGGGGCTCGCCGTTGGCTTCGACGGCGGCGACGTGATAGGAGTGGGTTACTGGCAGAACGGAGAATTGATGACGCCCTGCGTCATTCCCTAGCACTGCGACTTCCGGAGTGGCGTTGGAGAACCATTCTGTGCTGCAACTCTTGATTTGTCCCGACGCCAATCCTCAGGCCCAACGGGCCGCTGGAGTTTGGCCATTGCTACACATCCAATGTCCCGACCGAGACATTTAACCCGTCACTGGATCCTGCACCACGCGGTTGCCAGGACTTGGATTCGCCTGCGCTCGACGGACTCGGGTGACATCCTCTGGATCGCTCGTCTCGGCGATGGCGGTTCAACCGCTCGTCTCGCCGCCCCCAAATTGCCAGATTCGAGTCTTTCACTGCGGACCAGAATTCTCGCGCGAAGCCGCGAAGCCGCGAAGAGAGCAGGAACTGAAAATCCGGCGGCGGGAGGGCCCTTAGGAGCGGAGCGTCCGATCCATGCGGAAGTATTTGTCCCCCCCCGAGCCGGCGTTGCTTTGCTTCGGGTGCGAATCCTGTCTCGTGGTTTCAGTCGAGGAGAGCCCTATCACGGTCGACCCGTTTGCAGCCGTAACGGGGGGATTCTGCAACTCGTGAAGATTTTTGTCTTACACCCCCACCGGGAGCGCCAGAACTACCGCATTGCATTCAGTGCGCCCCCAGAGGATCGTGACCTATCAAGCCCGTCGTGAAAAGCAGAGCAACGGAAGCCGTCATGGAACTGTTCACGTCATGGATCCAACGATCATTCGCTCCTCGCCTACGAAAGCGAGTGTGGGTGGATGCCTTGAAAGGAGGGCCGTGCTTACGGGCCGGCAAAACGATCGGGTTCACTCTCATTGAACTGCTCGTGGTGATTGCGATTATCGCGATTCTCGCGGGAATGTTGCTGCCCGCCCTGGCCAAGGCAAAACAGAAGGCGCAACTTGCCAACTGCCTCTCGAACTTAAAGCAGTTGGGGCTTACGATGATCCTGTACACCGGCGATAATGGAGAGAAGTTCCCTTATTCCGGTCGCGGATTTCCCCAGATGCCGCTCGTAGACCTTTTGAAGTTGCTCGACCCCTACATCAGCACGAATAATCGCGCGTTTTTCCGCTGTCCCACCGAACGCGGTAGGGGATGGAACATTGAATGGATCGTTCGCAATGGCGCCAAGTTCGGCAACGGCGTCACAACCAATCAATTGCTGTTTCCGTGTTCCTACTATTATTGCTATCCGTTCTACTCGGACAACGCCTTTGGCGCTCTCAAGGTCCGAAAGGTCCCGGAAGTCCAGTTTCCGAGCCAAAAGGGAATCTTGATCTGCTATTCCAGCGCGCCCAATAACGCCGATGCTCTTGGACACGGGCCAAAGGGCCAGTCGGTGTTGTTCGTGGACGGACACGCTCAGTTTCTCCCGTTCGCTCAACTTGGACCTGGGGGCTTCGATGCCACCGTCGACGGATTGTCGGGGGTTGACTTGGCTCGGTAGGTATCCATCGACCGGTTCGTTTTATCGCGATGCCCCATGAGCAATTCCTTGCTACCGTCGCTCAGGGCGTCGCTGCGGTTGTTTCTCAGAGTGAGCGATGTAAGAATCGCCATTTGCGTGAGTGTGCCCGTGATTGGATTGCCAGTATGAACCCCGACCAGCCCGGTGAAATCGCCAGCCGTTATCTTGCCATCTTGGCGGTGGGTATTTTGTTGATTAGCCTGGTGGGCGTCTCGGCGCAACCCAGTACCGTCACCAACCCACCCGCCAGGTTGGAGATTCCAGTCGGGCAGCGGCAATTGTTCCTCGACGATTTCGGCATCGAGCGCATCGATAAGTTGACCCGGACCCTGCATTCGCCGGCGAAAAAAGGAGCGGTCATTCGTCCCAACTGGGAGCGGGGAGAGACGGCTCTCCAGACCCGCAGCGCACCCGCTTGGGATCCAGCCACCGGCGTCTATAAGTTGTGGATGATAACGTCCGCCACTCATTCGGGGACGACCTACGCCGAGAGCGAAGACGGGCTGCATTGGCGCAAACCGTCCTTGCGTCAGCGCGTCGTGAACGGTTCCCTCGAGAATAATACCGTCACATGGGATCCCGCACTCGAATGGCCCGCGAACGCCATGGAAAATGTCGTTTACGACCCGGACGATGTGGATCCCTCACGTCGTTTCAAGGGCTTTTCCCATTGCTTTATGCGGGAGCCGATCGTCAGTCCGGACGGCATCCATTGGCGGAAACTGAACGTGCCAGCTCTCGCCAGCAGCGACGAATCCAACTTGAGCTACGACCGGCAGACGCGGACTTTTATCGCGACTCTCAAGCACAATGGACCGAATGGACGCTCGGTCTTTCTCTCGACCAGCACGGATTTCGAACACTGGACTGCACAGGCGTTAATGTTCCACGCGGACGACCTGGATCAGATGCTGGGGCGGGGGAACATTTCGCGGCATTACACCAGCCCCGGACTCGATCCGCCGATCTTCAATATTCCCGCGGATTACCACGTGGATATCTACAACATGGGCGTGTTTCGCTACGAGGGAATTTATATAGGACTACCGTCCGTTTATCACAAGACGGGGCAGGTACCGGGTGATTGGGCCGGGTTCGTGGACTGGGACGTTTCGGCGGAGCAACGAGTGGCCTATCGGCAGAGCGGCGATTGGGCCGGTTTTCATCACGTCCAATTGACGTGCAGCCGCGATCTCCACGAATGGAAGCGCCTTGGCGATCGCCGACCCTTCCTCGATCTTTCGCCGATGGGTTCGGGCGCGTATGATCTTTCTACGATTATCGGCCCCTCTTCTCCTGTCGTGCGGGGCGACGAGCTCTGGTTCTATTATACGGGCCTCAAGAAGTATGGCGGGCCGACCCCGCAGCGCGGGGTGGAACGGGATCAAGGAGCCATCTGCCTCGCCGTGCTGCGGCGTGATGGATTCGTCTCATTGGACGCGGGCGACAAGCCGGGCAGCGTCACGACCCAACTCTTCAAACTTCCGGCTGGGGAGTTGCATTTGAATGCGGATACGTCCCGCGGATTTGTTCAAGCCGCACTACTCGATGCGAGCGGCCACGTTCGATGTGAAACCTCATCGATGACGGGGGATTATCTGCGGGGCAGGGTGACCTGGACCACTCCGCTGCCCGGCACGAATTCGGAGGTTCGCCTCCGGCTGACCGCGCGGCGCGCGGCTTTATTCTCATACTGGTTTGACTGAAGTGGTCCATGTCCCCCCTACGATTAACGCTCATCCATCTCCCCATCGTATGAACCGACGCGAGTTCCTATCAACAACCCTTGCCACTCTGCCTGCGATCGGGTTTGCGGCGGAGAATCGTGCCGCTCCGCCCACACGCGGCGTCGTCCTATATCCATTTGATCTGTCGCTCACCGACTGGCCCGACCGTGCCCGCAGGGCGGGGATGACGACGATCGCCCTTCACGCGGCGCGGCGGTTGGATGTGCTGCGGGATTTTATTGCCGGTGCGGACGGGCGGCGCTTTCTCGCGCGGTCCGCCGAACTAGGCCTCGCGGTTGAATACGAGCTTCATGCCATGGGCGAGCTGCTGTCGCGCGAGCTTTATCACAAAGATCCCACCCTCTTCCGCATGGACGAACAGGGACGCCGAAATGCGGATGCCAACTGTTGCCCGCACTCCGCCGCAGCTCTCGATATCATCGCCGAGAAGGCGGTCGAGTGGGCGAAACTCCTCGCGCCCACGACGCATCGCTACTTTTACTGGCCTGACGATGGTGCGCAGTGGTGCCGCTGTCCGAAGTGCCGTGAGTTTTCCGCGAGCGAGCAGGCTCTTCTAGTCGAGAACCACGTTCTCCGCGCTCTCCGTCGCCGCGATCCGAAGGCCGCCCTCGCGCATATTTCCTACAGCCATACGCTCGCCGCGCCACACCGCGTAAAACCCGACCCGGGCGTCTTCCTCGAGTTCGCCCCCATCACCCGCGACTACGCGCATTCCATCGCCGACCGGGATGCAAAGACGCACAGCACCGGTCAGCCCGACCCGCTGACGAATGGGGGTTACCTCGACATTCTTGCCGCGAATATCGCCGTCTTCGGCGCGGAGCACACCCAGGTGCTCGAATATTGGCTCGACGTTTCAATGTTCTCGAAATGGACGCGGCCCGCCGTGAAACTGCCATTCAATGGGTCCGTCTGCCGTGCGGATATCGCTGCCTATCGCAAGCTCGGTGTGCGACACTTCACGACCTTTGCCACATACATCGATGCCGACTATGTGACACGCTTCGGCGACCCGCAGTCTGCAATTGACGAATACGGTGCCGCCTTCCAGCAGCCATGAAGTTTCTCCGATTCATCGCATCGGCCGCCGCCCTCGCAATCGTCGTCGCCGCGTGCTCCACCCAACCCGTCGGCCCTGGAAACGATGCGGTGGTCATTCGGAATTTTTCCTTTCCGTGGTCGGCAAGCCCCGCGCCGCGGACGGAATTTCGCGCTGCAATCGTCGGCGACCGTTGGCACTTTAGTTTCGACGCCGAGGACCACGACATTGTCGTCGCGCCGGAATGGCGGGGCGAATCCACTTTGGATGGTGAAGACCGCGTGGAAATATTCTTCGCTCGCGACACGGCCCTTGAGCACTACTTCTGCATCGAGATTGACTCGCTCGGCCGCGTGCATGACTACGCGGCGAGCCACTATCGAAAATTCGACGGTACGTGGAATTGCCCCGGCCTCAAGACGTCGGCACGCCGTACGTCCAATGGCTACCGGGTCGAGGGAAACCTTCCGCTCGCGTCACTCGACGGGATGGTTGGGAAGCCGGTGCACCGGGGCGACACCGTGCTCGCGGGGCTTTTCCGTGCAGAATTCTACGGTCACGAAGAGCGAACGCGGGGTGCCGCGGACGATAACTGGATCAGTTGGGTGAAGCCTGAGCCTAGGACGCCTGACTTCCACGTGCCCTCGGCGTTTGCCGAGCTCAGACTTCGTTGAGGCTTCACGTCGAGGGCATCCGAGCGGGTGCAACCCCCGAAGCCGTGAATGAATTCGCCAGAGCGAACCGGGGGTATCTGGAGCAGATGCTGGCCTCGCTTTGCGGCGCGGGTCCGAGTCCCGCCCCGGCGGATCGGTAATCAGAACGCCACAACTTCGGGATCCATGGCGTACGAGGTCGGGTTGCTTTCGCCGGTTGACTGCCCCTGGCGAGCGATTGATAGTCACAGAGAACCCGCTTATGGCTTCCGGTGGTTCGCGGGTAGAAGTCGACAACATCCTTGAAAACGCTCAATCCATTCTTGATGGTCCGCCTCACTCTTCTGAGTTTGTTGGGGCTTATTCAAGCGAGCGAGGCCCGGGCTGAAGATTACGACTTCTTCGAGCAAAAGGTTCGGCCCCTGCTCGTCGACCGTTGTTACAAGTGTCACAGCGCGGAAAGCGAAAAGGTGAAAGGGGGCTTGTCCCTCGATACCAAGGAGGGTTGGCTCAAGGGCGGCGAAAATGGCCCCGCCATTGTGCCGGGCGATCCGGAAAAGAGTCTGCTCACAAAAGCGGTGCGCTACCTGGATCCCAATTTGCAAATGCCGCCCAAGGCCAAATTGACCGAGGGCCAGATCGCCGATCTTGTCACCTGGATCAAGATGGGCGCTCCCGATCCGCGGGTCGGCAAGGTCAGTGGTAAAGCGAGCGACGCTCCCAAAGCTCCCTACGATTTTGCCGAGGCCCGCAAGCATTGGTCCTTTCAACCGCCGAAAGACCCCCCCTTACCCAGGGTTAAATCGAGCGAATGGATTCAATCACCCGTTGATCCATTTATTCTGGCCAAGCTGGAAGAAAAGAATCTGCTACCCGCCTCCCCTGCGGACAAGCGAGCGTTGATTCGTCGCGCGACGTTTGACTTGATCGGCCTGCCGCCGCGTCCCGAGGAAATTGAAACGTTCCTCGCCGACGATTCGCCCCATGCTTTTAAGAAGGTAGTCGATGCTCTGCTGATCTCACCCCATTACGGAGAGCGTTGGGGGCGCCACTGGCTTGACGTGGTGCGATATGCGGATGGGCGGGATCTTCGCTACGTGGGGGCGGGCCATGATATTGGTGAGGCCTGGCGTTATCGGGATTGGGTTGTGAATTCCTTCAACCACGATCTGCCGTACAACGAATTTATCATGCAACAGATTGCCGGCGATCTCCTCCCCCGTGGAGACAAGGGCGCCATTCCTCCAGAGGCTGTGATCCCGACCGGTCTGCTCGCCATTGGTGAATGGGGCATCGGCGATTCGGATGCCGCGAAGATGCATAGCGATATTGTGGATGACCAGGTGAACGTGGTTAGCCGCGCATTCCTCAGTCTGACGGTAAGCTGTGCCCGCTGTCACGATCACAAGTTTGAACCCATACCCACTGCGGACTATTACTCTCTGGCCGGCATTTTCTTCAGTTCGCACATCTGCACCCCGTCGACTTCTTGTTTGATTGTTCGCCGTCCGATCATACCGGAAAGTGACGTCGAGAAGTTCAACCAATATATGGCTCGGATTCCTGAAAAGGAAAAGCAGATCCAGAAATATACTAATGAACAATATGCACTGTTAACCAAGGGCAACATCCCACAGACCGCCCGATATTTGATGGCGGCGTGGGATTATCAAACTCGTCCGATCGAGCATGCCCTCGTGGGGGTGGGATCCTTCGCAAATGAACGGCAGATGAGGGAGGACGCATTGAGTCAATGGATTGATTATTTGAAACTAAGATGGGCCGATGGTCGGTTGCTGACCAACTCGATCCGCGATTCGAACTCCCCAAGCGGAGTGTACGCCTGGAACGGGAAAAATCCGGATGCGCTGCTCCTCGTCAATACCTCCGACCAACCCGGGGTGGTCCGTAGCACCACAAATCTGCCGGCACACCTGTCAGCGAAACTGCCGCCCAGGTCTGTATCCGTCAACCCGGGATCCGTCGGGGGCGTCAGTGTCAGTTGGAAAAGTCCGCTGACCGGTCTGGTTCGGGTTTCAGGCCGCGTCATGGATGCGCAACCGGGTGCCGGCGACGGCGTCGAGTGGGTCGTCGAAGTTCGGCATTCGGACATAACTCTGGCCTTGGCGGGGGGGACAATCGACGACGGAGGGATGGAGTCTTTCGAGAAGGCAAAGGGGGCGGACCGGTTGGGGCCGTTGCTGGTTCAAACGGGGGATTCCATCCGAGTCGTGGTCCTTCCCAGGAACGACAACTCGGGCGACGTGACCACCGTGGAAGTAGCGATAACAGAAATGACCGGGAAAAGACGCCAGTGGAGCCTCGGTCGCGATCTGATCCCCGGAAACCTCGCCTCGGACATTATCTCGGATCTCGCTGCCAAGGGTAAAGGCAATCCACATTCCGATGGGTATGGAAATGCGGATACGTGGAGTTTTCATGATTTGAGCGAACCGGCCCCAGTGATGAAACGGGCGGAGCGTGGTCCTCAGTCGCCCTTGGCCGGATGGTTTGAAGCCATGGGCAATGGTCCTGTCCCGTTGGGCAACCGCAGTGACCTGGAACGGGCTGCCGCGGAGGTCCAACAAGCCCTCCAATCGGTGGCCGTTCGAATTGAGACACCCGCGACAAACCCGCCCCCGACGGCTGCCGCAATGCCCCCGACGGCCGCGGCGCGATTGTATCAGGACCTGATTTCCGATCAGGGTCCCTTTCGTTATACAAAGCGTGACAATGAGAAGCTGTTGCCGAAGGAGGCAGTCGAGACTCTCAAAAAGCTCGTTATCGAGTACGAGGCGCTGAAAAAGAATGCGCCCCCTCCGGTGCCCGTCGCCCTGGCCATCAAGGAGGGGGGCTCTCCCAGCACCAAGTACGCCGGTATCCATGACGTGCCGATTCATCGGCGTGGACGATATGATCAGTTGGGAGAAGTTGTGCCCCGCCGTTTTCCCCGCGTGTTAGCTGGCGAGACTCAGCCTCTCATTGGCACCAACGTGAGCGGGCGCCTGGAGTTGGCACGATGGATTGCTCAACCGGAGAATCCGTTGCCCGCCCGAGTGATGGTGAATCGAATCTGGCAGCACCATTTCGGGGAGGGCCTTGTTCGAACCTCCGGTAATTTCGGTAAGCAAGGCGAGCGTCCAACGCATCCCGAACTGTTGGATTTCCTCGCCGTCCGATTTGTCGAGTCGGGCTGGTCGATCAAAGCGATGCATCGCTTGATCATGCTCTCTTCCGCCTATAAGCAATCGAGTCGGGCGTTCCCGGAGACGGCATCGGCTGATCCGGATAACCGGCTCGTTGGGCGGATGAGCATTCGACGCCTGGAGGCCGAGGCAATCCGGGATTCTTTGCTGGCGGTGACGCTTAAATTAGATCGAAGCCTGGGTGGCCCCCCCACGCGCGATGTACTCAGTCCGCGCCGAGCGATTTATCTGATGACGATTCGTTCTGACAAGTCGGGCTTCCCCTTTGTGTTTGACACCGCCGATCCGGAAAATGTCGTTGATAAGCGGGTCGTTTCTACGGTGGCTCCTCAGTCTCTGTTTCTCTTAAATAACCCCTTCCCAATTTCCCTGGTGCCCGCATTCGTCGAGCGCGTGCTGGGGAACGGTCTGGGCAGTGAGGCAAACTGTATTGAGCAGGCATATCTGGCTCTTTATGGTCGGCCGATCACCGAGAAAGAAATGTCTCTCGGATTGGAATTTCTGGCCAAAGCCCGGCAGAAGAACGCGGAGTCTTCAAATCCCTTGCGTTTGGCGTGGGAGGAATACAGCCAGATTCTTCTGTGCGGAAATGAATTTATCTATGTAAATTAGGCACCCGATTCAATAGGACAGTCATGAACGCTAAAATGTTTCCAAGATCCGCGGGACAACTTTTCAACACAGGGATGATCAGTCGTCGCCGGATGCTTAAGAACTCAACCAACGGCTTTGGCTTGCTGGCTCTGGCCAACCTGTTGGCGAGTGACGCTCACGGGACGAGCTCGGCGGGGGAGACCCTCATGAACCCACTGATGCCCAAGTCCCCGCATCATGCCCCGAAGGCCAAGCGGGTAATATTCCTCTTCATGCCGGGAGGTCCGTCCCATGTGGACCTCTTTGACCCCAAGCCCAAGTTGGCCCAGTATGACGGCAAGCCAATCGCCTTTGAAAAGCCGAAATTGATGCATTCGCCGACCGGAAACCTGCTCCAATCCCCCTTCAAGTTTAAGAAATATGGCCAATCTGGCACCGACGTCAGTGAGTTGTTTCCGAATGTTGCCCAATGTGTGGATGATCTGTGTGTTGTTCGATCGATGCTGACCGATAACATCAATCACAATGGTGCCTGCCTCGAAATGTGTACGGGCGAACAAGCCTTTTGCCGTCCGAGTCTTGGTGCTTGGCTGCTCTATGGCTTGGGCACAGAAAACCAAAATCTGCCCGGATTTGTCGCCATTAGCCCGAATCAACCGGCGCAAGGCGCCCCGCTTTGGGGATCCAGCTTCCTCCCCGCTTCCTACCAGGGAACTTATGTGTCGGATGTTAGTAATCCGATTAGCAACATGAAGAACTCGAAGTTCCCGCCGACGACGCAACGGGAGCAGCTCGACCTGGCGAAGCGACTCAACGAACTGCATCGCGAACAGCATCCGGAAGAGAGCCAGCTGAATGCCAGAATTGCGGCGTTCGAATTGGCTTTCCGGATGCAGGCTGAAGCTCCCGAAGCGTTTGATATCGAACTGGAAAGTGACGCGACGAAGCGTCTTTACGGCGTTGGCAACCCGGTCACAGACCATTTCGGGAAGCAATGTTTGCTGGCTCGCCGACTGGTCGAGCGGGGCGTTCGCATGGTGCAGGTGTTCCACACGAAATCATCGACTGCCTCGGGTTGTCAGCTTTGGGATCATCACGGCGGGGTTCGCAAGGGGTTGATCGACAATACCGCGGCCACCGACTGGCCGATTGCAGGGCTGCTCAGAGATTTGAAATCACGTGATTTGCTCAAGGACACCCTGGTAATTTGGGGAGGGGAGTTCGGGCGCACCCCGACCCTCGAAGGAGTGGACGGGCGGGGTCATCATCCGTTCGGATTTACGATGTGGCTGGCGGGAGGTGGGATCAAGGGCGGTATGACTTACGGCGCTACCGATGAGTTTGGCTGGTACTCCGTGGATGATAAGGTTCATGTCCATGATCTTCATGCTACCATCCTCCATCTGATGGGTATTGATCACGAAAAACTCACGTACAACTATAGCGGGCGTGATTTCCGCCTGACCGATGTTTACGGAAATGTTGTCCGGCCCATCCTCGCTTGATCCGAATGGAAGGGCAAGGTCAACCCGGAGTGATCAGAACGACCCGGGTGGCTGCGACAGAGCAGGTCATAAATCAATTGAACCTGTCACTTTCCCATTCCAACGCAAAAAAACCCGGAGCTTGAATCCCAGCCGGCTTAAAGTGAACACTCGGGGAGAAACGATTCACGAACAGAACACATTATCCCAACAGAAGCATCAACTGCATGAAATCCTCATTCTTCGTCACCCTGAATCTGGCCGCGCTGCTAATGGCCGGTTGCAGTTCTACCCCCACCAAGGTAGACAGCGGCGCGATCTCCGCAGCGACTTTCAGCTTCATTGACGGTGGCTCCAAGGCCCCGTCTTTTGCCGAGGGCCGCGAAGCTGTTCATGTGGTGATCCAGGATGCCATCAGCCAGAACCTGGCGGGCAGAGGCCTCAACAAAGTGGCGACCGGCGGCGATGTGATTGTGGCGTATCTCGTGCTCGTCGGCAACGGGGTGAGCACCACGGCCATCAACAAGTATTTTGGCTACGGTCGCGACGCCAACACACTGCAGGAGAAGGCGCATGAGGCTTACGGCCGCAGCAAGAACCCGGAATCCTTCGAGGCGGGCACTCTGTTGGTCGATTTTATTGATGCAAAGTCTTTTAAGCTTCTCAAACGGACCTACGTGACCCGGCCGATATTGCGCGACCCATCCGCCGAAGTTCGGGCGGAGCGGATTAAAGAAGCCGTGAATGCGGTGCTCAAGGATGTCAAAATCCACCGCTGAGAACGTATAGTCCCGGCTGCAATTCGCCCGCCCTCATCAACGGAGACGGGCGTGCATTCAGGATACCGTGACGTGTTTTCTTACGGGCGGCTCTGGGTTTATCGGCGCCAATCTTCTTCATGAACTCGTGGCTCGCGGCCACCGAGTGCGGGCCTTGTTGCGGCCAGGGGCCGATCTTCGCGGAATTGAGGGGATCGAATATGAACGGGTGACAGGGGATATCACCGACCGTTCCGATGACTTGGCCGCGCTCATGCAGGGGTGCGATTGGTGTTTCCACTTGGCGGCTCGATACGCGCTGTGGCTGCCCGACTACGGTCCCATGTACAAAGCGAATGTGGTGGGGACGCAGAAGGTGATACGCGCAGCCGTGAAGGCACGGTGTTCACGCATCGTTTACACCAGCACGACGGGGTGCATCGGGCTCCCCAAACGGGATGCATCGGGAAATTTCATACCGACGGACGAGCAGACCCGGGTGGGCGAGTCACAGATGTCGAGTCACTACAAACGTTCCAAGTGGCAGGCCGAAGTGGCCGTGCGTCAACTCGCGGCAGAAGGGGCACCGGTTGTGATCGTGAACCCGAGTGCCCCGGTTGGACCCCGCGACGTGAAGCCGACGCCAACGGGCCAGGTGATCGTTGACTTTCTGAATCGAGCGATGCCGGCCTATCTGGACACGGGTCTAAATTGGGTATCTGTTCGAGACGTCGCCGTGGGGCACATTCTGGCGGCAGAGAGGGGCCGGGTGGGCGAGAGGTATATCCTCGGAAACGAATCCGGCAACTGGACCCTGCAGCAGGGGTTTCAGGTGCTGTCGGAAATCTCCGGAGTTCCCGCTCCTCGGTTTCAGCTTCCATTCGCTCTCGCATTGGGTGCCGCCCACGCGGATGAATGGATCTCGCGGCTGACGCACCGTCCCCCGCGAGCCCCGCTCGCCGGGGTTCGTATGGCGCGGCACAGAATGTGGTATAATCCGAGCAAAGCGGTTCAGGAACTTGGACTACCCCAGACGCCTCCACAGCAAGCCTTGCGGGAGGCTGTCGACTGGTTTCGGCTCCACGGCTACGTGGGAAAAAAATCGGATGCCTAAGAAAACAGATCCAGCTGTGGAGGAGGGGTTAGTTCCTGGAGTTTGTTTCGCTCAGCTCGATGCCGCTGGCCGCGACGCGGTTGACCTTCCGGGGTAAGCTCAGACTCTTCGAGATTGCGGAGAATCTCTTTGGCGCGGTCGATCACGGATTTCGGCACACCGGCAAGACGGGCCACTTGGATGCCGTAGCTTTTGTCGGCGGCACCTTCCACGATCTGGTGCAGGAAGACGATCTGATCGTTCCATTCACGGACTGCCACATTGTAGTTTCGCACCCGGGGCAGCTTGCGGGCCAACTCGGTCAATTCGTGGTAGTGAGTGGCGAAGAGGGTTTTGGCTCCAACCTGATGGTGCAGGTGCTCGACGATGCTCCAGGCTAGGCTCAAGCCATCAAAGGTGCTTGTCCCGCGTCCGATTTCGTCGAGGATCACCAAGCTTCGGCGGGTCGCATTATTGAGAATATTGGCGGCCTCGCTCATTTCGACCATGAACGTGCTTTGCCCGCGCGACAGATCGTCACTGGCGCCGATGCGAGTAAAGATGCGGTCGAGCAGATCGATCCGAGCGCGGGTGGCTGGGACAAAACATCCGGTATGGGCGAGCAGGGCGATCAACGCCACCTGGCGGATATAAGTACTCTTGCCGGCCATGTTGGGACCCGTGATGAGCGCCAATTGAACGACGGGTGCATCGGCCATGGTTGTGCCGAGTTGGGTGTCGTTGGGAACGAACCGTTCGCCGCCGGTGGCGGCCAGAACCTGATCAAGGACTGGGTGACGGCCTGCTTCGATGTGTAGGATTCCCTGATCGCCGACGTGGGGCCGGATCCAGTTCTGCAACCGGGCGTTTTCGGCAAAGGCTGCGAGGACATCGAGTTGAGCGACCGCTGCCGCTGTCTGCTGGATGGGCCGGAGCTGAGCGAGTACCTCTTCGCGGACTTTCAGGAAGAGTTCGTATTCAAGTTTCTCGGCCCTTTCCTGCGCACCGAGAATCTTCGACTCCATCGCCTTTAATTCGGGCGTGATGAACCGTTCCCCATTGGCGATGGTCTGCTTTCGCGTGTATTCCGGGGGAACCTTGGGCAAATTGGCCTTGGTGATTTCGATAAAGTATCCGAACACGGAATTAAACCCGACTTTCAGGGACGGAATGCCGGTGCGTGCAATCTCGTCCTGTTGCAGTCGCGCAAGCCATTCTCGGCCGTCGCGTGAGGCGGACCGCAAGGTGTCGAGTTCGTCGCTGAATCCCTCGCGGATGAGGCCACCTTCCTTAACCGCCAGGGGGGGTTCCTCCGCGATGGCGCGGGCGAGGAGTTCAACGAGGGCGGGCAGCTCGCATAACTGCGAGGTGAGATCGGCCAGGAGGCTGTCGGGTTGGATTGCCGTCTCTTCCCTTATGAGATCTCGCAGGGATTCCTGAGAGGCTACGGAGGGGGTTCCCTCCAGCTGAAGAAGTATCCCGCGAATCGGTGGCACCTGGTCCAGCGCCATGCGAAGGGCCTGCAGATCGCGGCCGTTGCCACTGCCGAGACTCAATCGCCCCAGAGTTCTTTCGAGGTCGCGAACACCCGCGACTTTTGTGCGAAATGCCTCCATCGGGCCAGGGTGATCCAACCAGGTCTGGACGGCCTCCTGACGAGAATGGATCGGGGCTTCTGCCGAAAGTGGCTGAGTCAGCCAGTCGCGGAGCCGCCGGGCTCCCATCGGGGTGATCGTTTTATTTAATGTGCTGAACAGCGTGGTGTTGCGGGCTGAATCGCGATGCAGCGGCTCAAGAATTTCCAGATTGCGCAGGGAAATGCCGTCCAGCACCAGATGGTCGGTGACCTGATAGCTCAGGAGCCGGGTGAGGTGCGTAACGTCTCGTCTCAAGTGCTGGACGAGATAATGCAGGACGGCACCGGCGGCTCCGACGGCTGCGGGGCGATTGCGCAAACCGAACCCGTCCAGGGTGGCAACCTTAAAGTGTTCGTGGAGGGTGAACACGGCGGTATCCGCTAGAAACGTCCAGTCATCGTGACCATTGGAGTGTCCGCGCACTTCGGCCAAAAGGTCGCGCAATGAATTGTCCCCGGACGGGTAAATCAATTCTGCGGGTCGGAGTCGTTCGAGTTCACCGAGGAGTCCCTTGGAGTCTTCCAGTTCGGTGGCCCGAAAATCACCGGTGGTGAGGTCCACGACCGCGAGGCCAAAGGTTTTACCCGCGGTGCAGATGGAGGCGAGGAAGTTGTTCCGGTCCGCGATGAGCAGGCGGTCGTCAAAGTGGGTTCCCGGGCTCAGAATCGCGGTCACCTCCCGTTGCACCAGTTTTCCAGGCCGGGCATCTTCCATCTGGTCGCAAATTGCGACCTTTTTGCCGGCCTTCAGAATGCGGGTAATGTATCCATTGGCGGCATGGTGTGGGATGCCGCACATGGGAATGGCGCCGCGTTTGGTAAGAGCGACGTTCAGGAGTTGAGCGCCTTCCTGTGCGTCCTCAAAAAACATTTCGTAGAAGTCGCCCAGGCGGAAGAGCAGGAGCGTATCCTTGGGCAATTCGCCCTTGATGCGCCGATACTGAGCCATCATGGGTGTGAGGGGCGATTCAGAGGACATCCGGCAAGAGATTTAATGACCTTCGGCAAAAACCAAAGAGGAAATGGCGGCGATCGGACGGTAGTTGGGTGGCCTCGGGCGGATATCCACCGGGTGGTATTGAATCCAATGGCGGGGGATCTCGCCGATCCAACGGCCGGGGAGGGAGTCTTTTCCCTTTCAGAGACTCTAGACTTCACCCGCTTCCCCTGCTACACAACCCGTGCTCGCCGCCCGGTAATGAAACCGGAGGCGGCTTGAACACTATGAAACTCGCTGTTTCCGCACTCGTCGCCGCCGGACTCTTGTCCGCATTCTTGCACGCAGAAGATCCTGCGCCGCCTTCCAACCCTGAAGCCGCTAAAATACTCAAGGATACGAAGGACCGCGTGGGTTACGCCTATGGCTTGAACATCGCCACCATGATGAAGCGGCAGGGTGCCGAGATGAATGCCGACATGCTGAAGCGGGCTATTGACGATTTGGCAGCCGGGAAAACCCCGTTGCTGAACGAGACGGAGGCCCGGCAGGTGATGACCACCTATCAGCAGGACCTCCGGGCGAAGGGCGAGGTCAAGAAAAAGGAACTGGGCGAAAAGAACAAAGTCGAAGGCCAGAAATTCCTCGGAGAGAACAAAGGCAAGGAGGGCGTCAAGACCACGGCTTCCGGTCTTCAATACAAAGTTCTCACCGAAGGATCGGGAGCGATGCCGAAGGCCGATGACACAGTCGTCACCCATTACCGTGGCACATTGATCAGTGGTACGGAATTCGATAGCTCGGTCAAGCGTGGCAAGCCCGCTGAATTCCCTGTTAATGGGGTGATCAAAGGCTGGACGGAAGCGTTGCAACTGATGAAGAAAGGTTCCAAGTGGCAGTTGTTCATACCTTCCGAGCTCGCCTACGGCGAACGGGGTGCCGGTGCGGATATCGGTCCCAACGCCACCTTGATCTTCGACATCGAGTTGCTCGAGATCAAGGCCAAGCCGGTAGCCGAGGTCGCCCAGGGAGCGCAGGGGGCTGTCACGAGTGACATCATCAAGGTTCCGAGCGCGGAGGAGCTCAAGAAGGGAGCCAAGATCGAAGTGATCAAAGCGTCGGATGTTGAAAAGCTGCAGAAAGAAGCGGAGGCCGCGAAGGGGAAGAAGTAACAATGGCTTCGGTCCGGCCGTTTGCCGCCCTCCGTCCGCGCGCAGATCTTGCGCGCAGCATTTGCGAGCTCCCGTACGACGTCATGTCATCGGATGAGGCGCGCGTGCTCGCTCGCGAAAACCCCCTGAGTTTCCTCCACGTTAGCAAACCCGAGATTGATCTTCCGCCGGGCGCTGATCTCTATTCGCCTGCGGTCTACGCGAAAGGCCGTGAAAACTTTACCCGTCTGATTCGCGATGACTGTCTCCGGCAGGATGTGCAATCTGCCTTCTATCTGTACCGCCAGATCATGGGGTCGCACGTGCAGGTAGGGTTGGTGGCCACCGCCAGTTGCCAGGAGTACTTGGCGGGGGGGGTCAAGAAGCATGAACTGACTCGGCCGGACAAGGAAGACGATCGGGTTCGTCATATCGAAGCTCTTGATTCACAAACGGGTCCCGTGTTTCTTACGTATCGGGCCATTCAGGCAATCGATGATTTTGTGGACCGGACGGTGACGAAAACTCCGGCGGTGGATTTTACGGCGGCGGATGGTGTCCGGCACACTTCGTGGAACGTCACCGATCAGGGAGATATCCGGTTCATCGAGACCGAGTTTGCGAAGATTCCTTTTTTGTATATCGCCGACGGCCACCACCGCAGTGCTGCCGCAGCCCGGGTCTTCCAGACGCGAGCTGGCGCGGGGCAGAGCGGCCGGTTTCTCTCGGTGATTTTCCCCCATCGTCAGATGCAGATCCTGCCCTACAACCGGGTTTTGAAGGATTTCAATGGGCAGACGGCAGCTGGATTGTTCGCGGCCCTGGAAGGCATATTTCAATCCGAATCCGGAGATGGCTCCCGGCCCCGGCGCAAGCATCAAATCGGCCTCTACATGGAAGGGCGCTGGCAGGCGCTGGTGTTTCGCGAAACGGTTACCCAGGTGTCGGATCCGATCGAAGGGCTGGACGTGACCTTGCTTCAGAAACTCGTCCTGGAGCCGCTCTTTGGCATTGCGGATCCGCGGACGAGCAAGCGGATCAATTTTGTCGGAGGTATTCGTGGTCCCCGCGAGTTGGAGAGGCTCGTGAATGAGGGCGAATATGCCTGCGCCTTCTCAATGTTCCCGACGGGGATTGAAGACTTGATGGCCATCGCGGACGGGGGCGGGATCATGCCCCCCAAGAGCACGTGGTTTGAGCCGAAGCTGCGCGATGGGATGTTTTGCCATCTGCTCTGAAAGGAGCGGGTGGCGGAGGCCGGTGGGAGTGTCTCAATCCTCCATGTACCAGAACGAATGCGTGACATTCTTCTTTGAGTCCACGGCCCAGAGCACCTTGAACGCCACGCGCTCGATGTGCCCGTCGAGCAGTGTCACGTTGGCTCCGTTGTTGTGCACCGTAGGCCGGCCATAATTAAAAGGCGTGTCTGGATACTGCGGCATGGTATCGACGACGCCGTCTTTGTTTGCATCCACCGTAAAGTGGTAGTTGGCATCCACGGGTGAATAGACGTAGTGCGATACCGTATCCATGAACATCATTGCATCCGAGGGGCGGCGAATGCGTGCAATCTTCAGGGGCGGTGTGGTGTCGCCATAGTAGAATGGGCCGCTCAAAGGCGATCCGAAGGCGCCGAAGTTCGCGCCGATCCAGCAGTTCCAGTTTGTCGAAGGACCGGTTGACGTCGATCGGCCGAAGGGAATGGGCCCGGTGCTTCCGCCCGGACATTTCCGCAGCTCATCATTGTAGATGGCGGTCTTGTCAAAGCTCACCTTTCCAGTGTTCGCCTGCTTGGAGACGTAGGGCGCAAGCTTCGAGTGCCAGAACGGTGCCGTATAATCAGACGAAAGGTCACCGAACAACGGGATACGATCCCCGCTGTCATCGGCGTACATCTGCGTCGCCAGACCCCAGTTGCGCATATTGGAGAGGCACTTGATCCCCTGGGCGTTCCCCTTGGCTTTTGCCAACGCCGGCAAGAGCATGCCCGCAAGAATGGCGATGATCGCAATCACAACGAGGAGTTCGATGAGGGTGAATGCGCGGGCGTCGCGGCCCCGGAAAAATCTTGAGAAAGCTTGCATGAATATAGAAGGCCTGGAGTTTAACGATCCCCCGCGGATTCTCGCGCTCGCGAGACAGTATTTTCCATGATTTCCCGCTGCAAGCGGAATCGGAGCGGGCGTCGATATGAGTTTATAGCGAGACTTGATTGGCCGGATGTGTCCATCCATCACCCCCGCTTCGAACACTACCGAGGGCCCTGAATTCGGGCCTGGCAGCGGTACAGCAGTCGAGGGTGATCACCATATCCACCCATGCCGCGGTGCATGACCTGCAGGTTATCCATGACCACCAAATCACCTTCCGCCCATGCGTGTTCGACAATACCCACCTTTTGCTGCGACGATTCGACGAGCGATTCAACGGTCCCCCAAAACTGCCCGTCCTTCTTCTGAATCCCTGTGGAAGAATCGGGTAAATACAGGGCGAGTTGCTGGGTCAAGGGGTGCGGAAATAGGACCGGATGCTGAACATCGGGTGGCAGCTCGTGGGGAGCGGCCTTCTTGAAGTCGCTGATTTGCGATGCCCGGACCGTTATCGTCGCCCCTTCCAACCCCGATCGGTGAGGCTCCTCGAGCCTCTCGTACGCCAGTCTGGAATCCAGGAATCCCGTGTGCCCTCCTACGATCGGTACTCGAACGCTGCTCAGAAAGTTCACGATGAAATTCTGACCGGACGGCCAGAAATCGCCGTCGTGATGCCAGTATTCGGCGAACCGCATGGACGGGATAATGCTGGCGTCGGGACAGATGTTGCCCACGCGCGTGATGCTGGGCAGGCCGGGTTCCTGATTTGCGAGAGCCAGTCCCGCCGGGAGTTCGACGACCGCTCCCCATCGGGATGTGAACTCGTGCAATTCACGAGGGTTCAAAGGTTGGTTGACGATGCAGAGGACGCCGTGCTGAACCAGCAGCTTCAGTAATAACGAAATATCCTCGTCTCCCAAGTCGGGAATTCTTGGGTCGAGCTGGAGGCGAATGCCCAGTTGGCGGGGTTGGTACAATGCAGCCTGTGCGGGAAGTGGTTTCATCGATGTGAAGGGTCCTGCCGATTCTAAACCATCCAACGTCATCGGGGCCTGAGCTGCACGGCGAATTCGGGAGCTGGACCCCAGAGATTGGGACCCCGCACCGCGGGACCCTTCGTTAGAGCAGTCACTCGATACCCGCGGGCCAGCGACCGCAGGAACACCACGCCGATCCGGGTGGCGACCCCGCCATACGGGCACTTGTGATGATCGACCCCGAATGGGGCGAAGCGGTCGGTCCCCGGCATCTCGGCCAGGAACCGTTGCGGGGCGAAGCGGTGGGGATCCGCGAAAGAGCTTGCCGCATGGTGAGACTCCCACAGGCACAACCGGATCATCGCGTGCCGTGGGATCAAGAAACCCTCGAACACGATGTCGCGTTCCGCGCGACGCATCGCCCGCTCGCTCTGGTCGGTGCGCAATGTCTCCAGCACAAAGGCCTCCGTCAGAGGGCACGCGCCGCCATCCGTCATGTTTTCAGCGGCAATCCGCTCGAGCAGCATCGAGTCATCGCTGGCGTGGCGCGTCAACCAGCGGAAGAAGCTCTCCAGATCGGAACGTGCCATCTCGACCTGATAGATGAGATTGCCGAGCATCGATTCATCTAAGGTTCCATCCTTGACCATTCGCGCCAACATTCCCTCGCTCGACAGCTTTCCTGTGCCCGCCCGCAGGGCCTCGACCTCGCACCACAAATCATCACGGAACGCCCGGAAGGCATTCTCCTCCCGTTTCTGGGGGTTCCAAACGAGGCCGTTCGGACCGAGCTCGTGGAAGTAGGCAAGGAACCGTTGATGCTCGGCTGTTCCCGGCTCGGCTCCGAAAAACATCCAGGTCAACATCGACGTCGCGATGGACGACATCGCGGCGGTGTAAGCAGCCGCGGGATTGGCATGTTCGGCGGCCCGGTCGGCGTAGTTGCGCAGTGCCCCGGTGGCAATGGCTTCGAGCACGGTTTCGTTCGGGAATGAATCCTGTGGCGCGACCGGGCAGCCGCGCAGAGCTCGATGGGTGGCGCGGCGGATGTCCCGATGGTCGGCTCCCTCCATCGCGCAGAAGAAGCCCTTCGGGATGAGATGATCGAGTTGCAGCGAGAGGACCCGCAGGTCCGCGCGGTGCGCCTCCGTGAACAGCCGGCAACGGTCGAGCCCGACAATACAGATGCACAACTCATTCCAGGCGATTCCCTTGAACACGGGTCCCAGCGCGTCGGCCCGCCGACGGATCGCATCCCGATCTGTCTTCTCGAGGAGGTCGAGCGTCACGAAGTCACCCGGCGGCAACGGATACCGTGACAGCGCGGCATGGGCGCGCGCCCAAGCGACCGGGTGCCGCTTGAGTCGGTCAAAAAATCTCGACTTCGCTCGCGAAATCCATGGTGCGATCGGAAGCATCGAAGCGAGTGTCCCGCGTTTAGATGCTGCTTGAAAGCATCATTCAGCACACGTCTCTGCGGAAGACGTGCGCGGAACAAGTCTACATGGGTGGAGTTCCATGCCCGCCCGGCGTCCGCGCGCCGAGTGGATGGGCGTGGACGACAAACTTTTGTTTCGCGAACTCGATGCTTGGCTTCCTAGATTGTGCCGGTTGAGCCGCGTGATTCTCCATTTGGACATGGACGCATTTTATGCTTCGGTCGAGCAGCGTGATCGACCCGAGTTTCGAGGGCGGCCGGTCATCGTGGGGTCGCCCCCCACCCAACGTGGTGTCGTTTGTGCGGCGAGCTACGAAGCGCGGCGGTTCGGCGTTCGATCGGCCATGCCCAGCGTTACGGCCGGCCGGTTATGTCCGGACGGTATTTTCGTTCGACCTCGCATGGACGTGTATCAACGAGAATCCCATGAGGTCATGGCGATTGTTCGCGAACTGGCGGGTGGTCGAATCCAGCGGATGTCCGTCGACGAGGCCTATATCGAGGTTGCGTCCGATGGACCGTATGCCGGCTCTCCCGACGGCCACCTGGAGGCAGCTCTTCCGCTGGCTCAAAAACTTCAGGCTGAAATTCTCTCCCGGCGAGACCTCTCCGCGTCGGTCGGGGTCGCACCGAACAAGCTGCTGGCCAAACTGGCCAGTGATTATCAAAAGCCCGGCGGGCTCACCCTTATTCGCGAGAGCGAAAAAGTGGCGTTCCTCCGTCCGCTCAAGGTTCAAGCTCTCCACGGCGTCGGCCACGTTACGGCGGAGAACCTGCTCCGGGCGGGGATTCGGACCGTAGGCGACCTGCAGGATTACCCGGGCGACCTACACCCCTTCGTCGGATCGTGGGCCGCCGAGTTGAAGCGGTTTGCGATGGGTGAAGACCACCGACCTTTGGAACTTGGCGACGACGTCAAGAGCATCAGCAGCGAGACCACGTTTCTGCGCGACACCGATGACAGGTCTGTCCTCCGGAAGTGCCTGCGGGAGGCCGCCGATGAGATTGTTGGAAAACTCGCCCGACGACGCCTGGCGGCGCACACCGTGGTCGTAAAGGTCCGTTATGGCGACTTCACGACCCTGACCCGGCAGTTCTCAATGGAAGAACCGATAACCGAGGCAAACGTTGTGTTTCGGTTGGGGTGTTGGCTTCTGGGGCGCGAGCATCTCGTCCACCGCCCGCTGCGCCTGCTGGGATTGGGTGTCAGTTCCTTGGTCGAGGATCGACTTCGGCAATTGGAGCTCCCGCTCCATGCCAAAGGAGGAGAGCCGCCGCGCCGACGTCATTCGTAATGCGCTTTGACTTTAACATTAACATTGCCGGGCCGCGCGACGCCGGGCATACAGGAGAGACACGCCCCCTCAGGAGGGGTTAGCATCGGGAATCATTCATGTTGACCTTTCAAGACGCGGCTGGCGGTGGGATGGACCGGCGCCAGTTCTTACGGGTGGGCAGTCTGGGGTTGGGCGGTCTGAGCCTGAGCGACCTCTGCGCGGCACGGGCGTTAGCCAAGGGCCAGTCGCGGGCGGCGCGGGACAAATCGGTCATCTTCCTCTTCATGCACGGGGGCCCTTCGCAGTTTGAAACCTTCGATCCCAAGATGGAGGCACCTTCGGGGATCCGGAGTACCACCGGGGAGGTCAAGACCACCCTGCCCGGGGTTACGTTCGGCGGGACGTTCGAAAAGCTGGCACGCCGGGCGGACAAATTGGCGGTGATCCGTTCCTTTTACACCGGGGATGCCAATCACGACATCAAACCCGTCGTTGGCCGCGATACACTGGGAGCAAACATGGGGTCCTTGTATTCGCGGATTGTCGGGCCGATGCAGGGGGCGACGGGGCTGCCAACAAATGTGGCGTTGTTTCCGCGGGCAGTGATGCCCGAGGCCGGGCCGGCCATCACGGAATTTGGGAATTTCAACGCGGCCGGCGATCTAGGGACGGCCTATGCGCCGTTTGTTCCGGGAGCGGGGGGCAACTTGCAGAAGGACATGCTCTTGAATCTGCCGCGTGAGCGCCTAAACGATCGGCGCGGTTTGCTGGCCGACCTGGACCGGTGGAAGCGGTGGGCGGACACGAGCGGGGTGGTGGAAGGCTTCGGCACCTTTCAACAGCAGGCATTTGACACGCTCTTGCGCGGCGTGTCCGCGGCATTTGATTTGTCGAAGGAGGATCCGAAGCTCATCGCGCGCTACGACACGGCCCCGCTGGTTCCCAAGGAGCGGATCAGCACCCGGTGGAATAATCGTGCGCACTACGCAGACAACGCGGCCACTCTCGGGAAACTGCTCCTGCTGGCGCGGCGTCTCTGCGAGCGGGGTTGCGGCTTCGTGACTGTGACAACCAGTTTTGTCTGGGATATGCACGCCGACGTCAACAATGCCCCCATGACCGACGGGATGGGCTATGTGGGTGTGCCGTTCGACCACGCCGTGTCCGCGTTCATTGACGACGTCGAGGCCCGCGGGTTGAGCGAGAAGATTCTCCTCGTCTGTTGTGGAGAGATGGGCCGGACCCCGGCGATCAACAGCAACGGGGGGCGCGATCACTGGGGCAACCTTGCGCCGTTGCTGCTGTACGGCGGCGGATTGAAAATGGGCCAAGTGATCGGGCAGTCCACACGGGACGGAGGGGAGCCGGCTTCGGACGGGATCGGCATGCAGGATTTGATGGCCACGATCATGCACACCTTGCTGGACATCGGCGAAGTGCGGGTGACCGACGGGTTACCGAGGAATTTGCTCGAAGCCGTCACCCGGGGCACCCCGATCCGGGGTTTGATTTGAAGGTGCGAAAGGTATGACACGCGGGCCCTCCGTCCGCTAGCGATCCCGTTCGAGGAGGTACTTCGCGAGGGCTTCGAGGGCGACGGCTCTTCCCCGAAAAGGCTTGAGAGCGGCGTAGGCCTTCGCCGTGAGGGCGGCGGCGATGCGCTTGGATTGTTCGAGACCGACGATGGACGGATAAGTGGCCTTCTGGGACGCAACGTCCTTGCCCGCAGTTTTACCCAGCGTTTCCGAAGATTGGGTAACATCAAGAATGTCGTCGATCACCTGAAAGGCGAGCCCGACATGATACCCGAAATCGGTGAGGGCCTTGAGCTGGGTCGCGGAACAGTTTGCGCTCATCCCACCGAATCGGACGGAGCAGCAGAGGAGGGCACTCGTCTTACGCTCGTGGATGTACCGGAGCTGGTTTAGGGAGACTCGGTGACCCTCGCCCTCAAGATCCGCAACCTGACCGGCAATGAGTTGGAGAGATCCTCCGGCCCGGGCGAGTTCGAAGATCAGATCCTGATGCGAATAGCGCGGCCACCCCATTGCCTGAGCTGCGATTTCGAAGGATTGCGTGAGCAGAGCATCCCCGGCGAGTACCGCCATTCCTTCGCCAAAAACCTTGTGGCTGGTCGGCCTGCCTCGCCGAAAATCATCATTATCCATCGAGGGCAAATCGTCATGAATGAGCGAGTACGTGTGGAGGCATTCGACCGCACAAGCCAGCGGCATGGCGGCTTGGGTGGAGCCGCCGCACGCTTCGGCGGCAGCGAGCACGAGGGCAGGTCGCATGCGCTTTCCCCCGGCGAAGAGCGAATAGCGCATCGCCTTGTGGATCGTGACTGGCTTCACCGTCTTCTTCGGGAGAAAATGATCCAGGGCACGGTCCACCGCTCGGGTCCGGCTTTCGATCCAGGAGGGCAGAGAGAAGGCGGTGAGGGCGGGCATATTACGGATTGTTAAGAAGTCCGGGGGCGAGTCGCAAGTCGCCCGTCACAAAAAGTTCACTGCGGGATAGGGAGCAAAATAAATCACAATAACCACAATTGACCTGTCCCTTTATCTCTTACAACCAACAATTGACCTGTCCCTTTATCTCCCACGTTATCTCCCTTTATCTCAACCAACAATTGACCTGTCCCTTTATCTCCCACGATCAGACCAGCGTGAATCAGAAACAGGCATTAATGCGTTGGACCAACGGGCGCCGCCGCAGCGTGCCGACACTGCCCCTCCGACGATACAGATGTCCCACTGCTTCCTTCGCGGCTTCGCGACTTCGCGCGAGTATGCTGGTCCGCAGACAAGGCTGTCTGC
The DNA here is from genome assembly GCA_945900455.1 of Akkermansia muciniphila. Taxonomy (GTDB): domain Bacteria; phylum Verrucomicrobiota; class Verrucomicrobiia; order Limisphaerales; family UBA9464; genus SIBK01. The sequence goes on along the minus strand of CAMDJH010000007.1, from coordinate 4,571 downwards.
GCCACGAAAGCAGCGATTCCCGGGAAAACGGGTTCTATCGCAAGTTACCAACCTGCGCGCCATCCGGGGCGAGGCTAGCCAGAAGGTTTCTGTCTCACGCCCCCCGCCGTTCGTCACAAAATCTTCACTTGGAATTCCCGTATGTCACCGCAAGATACGGCCTCTTTTTTATGAGTCGAATCGATGACATCTACGCAAAATTGCAGATCAAAACCGGGGCAAAACTCGTTCTGGTCGTCCTGGATGGACTGGGCGACGTGGCAACACGCGAGCAGGGGTGGATGACCCCGCTGGAGGCGGCCACGACACCGCATCTGGACGGTCTGGTGTCTCAGGGTTGCGCCCAGGGCCGAATGATTCCGGTCGCACCGGGCATCACGCCGGGAAGCGGCCCCGGTCATCTCGCCTTATTTGGCTATGATCCGATCGAGTTTGAGGTGGGCCGTGGCGTGATTGAAACCCTCGGCTTGGGAATCGAATTGAAAAAGGGCGAGGTCGCTGCCCGTGCGAATTTCTGCACCCTGAACGATCAGGGCATCGTCACCGACCGCCGTGCGGGCCGCATTGCCACCGAGGTCTGCGAGCGGTTGTGCGGCATCCTTTCGGCGAAGATCAAAAAAATTGGCACAACGGAAGTCCAGATTGTGCCGGGCAAGGAACATCGATTCGTGGTGGTGTTTCGCGGGACGGGATTGGAGGGCCCCTTAAGTGATACGGATCCCAATCGGGAGGGCTTTCCAATCGCGGTCGCCAAGCCGATCAACCCGAAGAGCGCAGCGCAAAAGAAAATGGCGAAACTGATCGCGGATTTCTACAAGGCGGCATTGCCCCTGCTCCAGGCCGAGAAGACTGCGAACGGCTTCCTGATGCGCGGTGTAGCCCATCAACCGGAGATCCCAACGTTTGAGCAGCGCTATGGATTGAAAGCCGCGGCGCTCGCGGTGTATCCGATGTACAAGGGTCTGAGCCAGTTGGTCGGGATGGTCAAGATCGAGGGGCCGACGACGATTCGAGAGCAGTTCGAGCGGTACGCAAAGGAGTACTCGAACTACGACTACTTTTTTATTCACTTCAAGTATACCGACAAGGCGGGTGAGGACGGGAATTTTGAGGCTAAGAAAAGGGCGATTGAGGAATTTGATGCGGCGTTGCCCATTTTGCTCGCGCGCAAGCCGGACGTGTTGGCGATCACCGGGGATCATTCGACCCCCTGTTCGCTGAAAGGGCACTCATGGCATCCGCAGCCGGTCCTTCTGCATTCCGCCGCGAGTGGGTCAGACAAACTATCCCGGTTCACCGAGACGGGGGCGAACCACGGATCGCTGGGGATTTTCGAAGCCAAGTACCTGATCCGTCTAATGCAGGCACACGGGAAAATGTTCGATAAGTTTGGGGCCTGAACCCGGGCATCTTCGGTTCCGCGTTCGCCATCGATTTCGCCCCCCAGTCTTATCACGGCATGACGATTCCCACCCAACTTTTTGTGGACGGCGGTTGGCAGGGTGCCACGGGAAGTTCCCCAATGCGGCTCATCAATCCGACCACCGCGGAGGCCTTTGTGGACGTCGAATCGGCCAGTATTCGCGATGTCGCGCGGGCGGTCGATTCTGCCCAGGTCGCCTGGGAGTCCGGCTGGCGTGACATGACCCCGGGCAAAAGGACCGAGATACTATTCAGCGTTGCCCGCAAACTTCGGGAGCAACGGGAGTCGATCGCACAATTGGAAACGCTTCAGATTGGCAAGCCGATTTCGGACGCTCGGGATGAAGTGAGCCTCGGGGCTCGCGTTTTCGAGTACTATGCCGGGGCCGTGACCCAGTTTTGCGGTCAGACAATTCCGGTCGCTCGCGGGGGGTTCGACTTCACGTTGCGCGAATCCATGGGAGTGGTAGCCGCGGTGGTGCCGTGGAATTTTCCATTTCCCATTGCCTGCTGGAAAGCGGCACCGGCTCTCGCCGCGGGAAACTGTGTGATACTGAAACCCGCCTCCCTTTCGCCGCTAACCGCCCTGGCGCTGGGCGAGATCGCGCACGCCGCGGGATTGCCGCCCGGCGTACTTCAGGTTCTGCCGGGGTCCGGTGCCGTTGTTGGCGACGCGCTCGTCACCCATCCCCTCATCCGGAAGGTGTCCTTCACCGGTTCCACCGCCGTCGGCCGCCGCGTCATGGAACTTGCCGCGCGCGATCTCAAGCGCGTCTCGCTCGAGTTGGGTGGCAAATCCCCAAACATTGTCTTCGCCGATGGCGACTGGCAGAAGGCCGCAGAGACCTCACCGATGAGCGTGTTTGCGAACACCGGACAAGACTGCTGTGCGCGGAGCCGGGTGTTCGTCGAACGGAGTGTGTTCGAGCCATTCGTGGACCGGTTCGTCGCCGCCACTCGCGAGCTTGTGGTGGGTGATCCCGCCCGCGAGGCGACCCAACTCGGACCCCTCGTTTCTGCTGGCCAGCGGGCGGTTGTGGAAGAGTTTATCCAGGACGCCCGAGCGCGAGGCAGCCAGTTTGCCTGCGGGGGCGGGCGCCCAAAAACCGAATCGCGCGGATACTTTCTCGAACCGACGGTGTTACTGGGTGTTGGTTTCGAGGACCGGTGCTGGCAGGAGGAAATATTTGGGCCGGTGGTGGCGATCACTCCGTTTGACGACGAAGCGACTCTGCTCCGGGCGGTGAACGCGTCGCCCTATGGGTTGAGTGGCTCCTTGTGGACGAACGATCTTCGACGGGCGCTACGGGTATGTCGCGCCGTGCAAGCCGGGGTGCTGAGCGTGAATTCCCACAGCAGTGTCCATGTGGAGGCCCCGTTCGGCGGCTTCAAGTCCAGCGGTCTAGGCCGCGACTTGGGGATGGCAGCGATGGAAGGTTATACGGAATTGAAAAATGTATACGTGGCAGAATCGTAACTCAGGCGATCACTTCCGCTCAACCGATCGCTTCTTCCCCTTATGACGCTCGCCCAACTCAAAGCCCGGGTTCGGTCCGGCGAGATCGACACGGTCGTCGTCGGCATCCCGGATCCTTTCGGTCGGCTGGTCGGCAAACGATTTCGTGCCGATTACTTCCTCGAGTCCGTCGCCGCTCACGGCACCCACGGGTGCAACTATCTTCTGACGGTCAACCTGGAGATGGATCCACTCGACGGGTTCCAGGTGGCGAACTGGGATGCGGGTTTCGGTGATTTTGAGATGCGCCCCGACCTGGACACGCTGCGGGCTCTGCCCTGGCAGCCGGGTGCCGTCCTCGTGCTCTGTGATTTTCTCCGTCCGGATGGCTCCCTGGTGAACGAGGCACCCCGCTCTGTGCTGCGCCGGCAGTTGGATCGCCTGCGCACGGCGGGCATGACCTGCTTTTGCGCGAGTGAGCTTGAATTTTACCTCTTCAATCAGACCTATCACGATGCATTCACGCGAGGGTATCGCGACCTGCAACCGTCGAGTGATTACCGGATCGATTACCACCTGATGCAGCCCACGCGGGATGAGCCTCTGATGCGAGCGGTGCGCAACGGAATGACGGCGGCACGAGTGCCCGTTGAGAGCAGCAAGGGCGAATGGAGCCGAGGTCAGCACGAGGTGAATTTCACCTATGCGGAACCCTTGCCGATGGCCGACATGCACGTCGTGTTCAAGCAGGGAGTGAAGGAAATCGTTGAGCCGTTCGGGAAATCGGTGACCTTCATGGCCAAGTACGCGCCGGGGGAAGCAGGCAGTTCTTGTCACGTCCACATGAGCCTGTGGAAGGCGGGGAAGAATCTGTTTTGGGATCCGAAGGCGGCGGGTGCCGCCAAACCGGGAGGGGGCTCGAAACTTTTTCGGCAGTTTCTCGGCGGCCTGATGAAGTACTCGCCGGAGCTTTGCCTGTTTTACGGACCGACGATCAATAGCTACAAGCGGTATCAGCCGGGCAGTTGGGCGCCGACGCGCATGGCTTGGTCGACCGACAATCGGACGTGCGGGTTCCGAATTGTCGGACAGGGCAATTCGTACCGGCCGGAAAACCGGATGCCCGGGGCGGATGCGAACCCGTACTTGACGTTCGCAGCGATGCTAGCGGCCGGATTTGCGGGCATTGAGGAAGACCTGGACTGCGGTCCCGCCTATGTGGGAAACGCTTATATTGATCCCACTCTGCCCCGTCTTCCCTCAAGTCTTCGCGATGCGGCGAATCTGTTTCACGCTTCACACCTGGCCCGCTCTGCCTTCGGGGACGCGGTGGTCGATTTCTACGTGCATCATGCCCGCTTGGAGCAGGAAGCGTTTGCAAACGCCGTCACCGATTGGGAGAAACAGCGGTACTTCGAGCGGATTTGACCGGTGCCAGGCGTTTCCGGAGGGCGGCTTCAATATTCGGCGGAACAAACGGGCGGATGTCCCCGCCCAGACGCGCGATCTCCTTGACGAGGCGGGAACTGACAAAAGTATATGTATCCTTCGGCATCATAAAGATCGTCTCGACTTGATCGTTGAGTTTCCGGTTCATCAAGGCCAACTGAAATTCAAACTCGAAATCGCTCACCGCGCGCAACCCCCGCACGATCGCGGACCCGCCCCGCTTCACCACATATTCCACGAGCAG
>CAMDJH010000006.1 GCA_945900455.1 Akkermansia muciniphila | reverse complement strand
CGTCATCGCCATCATCGCCGTGCTCGCCGGGATGCTCCTGCCCGCCCTGGCACGAACCAAGGCGGAAGCCAACCGGATCAAGTGCGCCAGCAACCAGCACCAGATCGCCGTGGCGTACCAAATGTATGCCGACGACAGCAAGGATTCCTACCCGCTGCACGATGACTGGGCGTCGGTCGGCGGACGCATCAAGGGTAATCCAGGACCCTGGCCGTGGCGCTTTGCCGACATCAAGGCAGTCCCCGAAACCAACCGTCCGCTGAATAACTACGCCCCCGCCAGCGATGTCTTCCACTGCCCGGCAGACAAGGGTGATTCATACTGGCCCCAGGCCAAGACCTGTTGGGACGGCTGGGGCAACAGCTATCTCAACATGTGGACGGTTGACTGGTACCGCGTCAAACACGTCACCGGCGATTCTCGGGCCGACCCCTCCAGGGCCGAGGGACGGTCCATTAAGTCCAGCGAAGTGGCCTTATCGGCCGCCAACAAGATCATCCAGGGCGACTGGCATTGGAACGGCTCGCGTGACGTGAACGACAAGAAGAGTGTCTGGCACAACTACAAGGGCCGCCGTTCCTACAACATGCAATTCGGTGATGGTCATGTGCAGAACTTCGTCTTTCCGAAGGAGTATGTCGGTTGGCAGCTCCGCAGTGACTGAAATCCCTCATTTACCTGGTGGTGAGCACGTCCAGATCTCGCGCTTCCTGTCACTTCCGCCCTAACCCGAACTCGCTGCTCATGCGCACAACCTTCTGGTTCTGCATGTGGACTTCGATGAGCTTGGAGCTGCCGACCCGCTTGCCGTTCTCGTCGCGCAGGGTCGCCACTTGTTTTTTTGTGTGCGCGTCGAAAACGTCCGGCGTGTGACACCAGGCGAACTTCCCATCGAGACTGAAGTTCACCCACCCGTGACCGCCCACGCTCAATTCGACGCTTCCCTTCGGCGTCGGTGGCATGTGAGTGGCATCGAAGATGAATAGCTTCTTGCCGTCCTGATCGCTGATCCAAAGTTCGCTCTCATCCGGCGTAAGCGCCGCGCCATGCGTGCGATGAGCGATGGGTGCGTCCCCGGCGAGCACGCGGTGGATGGCTTTCCCCTCCGCCAAGTCCACGACATCGAAGCCGACATGCTTGCCAAGGCAGACGAAGGCGTAACGCTGCCGGTGGTCGATGGTATAGGGAAAGACACCATATTCGCCGACATCGGGGATCGACTTGATGACGCGCTCATCGGTCGGGTCGAAGATTGTTAAGCGCGTGGTTGTGCCGAGGTAAAGGCGCTTCCCGTCTAAGCTCAGGATACTGTTGTGCGCCCCCGTGCCGACCTTAATGCGCCGTAACTCCGCGCCCGTGGCGCCGTCGATCACGACGAAGCCACCGTTGTCCGAGCTTTCCCACCAACCCGTCGGTGCGAAGACCTTGCTGCCATCCAACGTCACCGAGGAACGATCACAGCCGCCGCTGTATTGGCGTTCCCACACCACCTGTTCCGTCTCGAGGTCGAAGCGCCCCAGACGCCTTGCGGTGGCAGAATAGTAGAGGGAATGCGTGGCCAGGCAACCTGTCAGGCCGCGCAATCCAGCGGAAAAATTCTCGCCCTTGTTCGCGATACGCCGCACGAACTTGAACCCGTCATCGATGTCGAAGACGAGGAGGCCGTTACCCGAAGCGCTTTCCGCCTGCGCTCCGTCGGGTGTGGCGAGGTATAAGTAGCGATGGATCGCTCCATCGGCGGCCTGAGCCACCGTAGCGAGGGTCCAAAGCAGCGCTGCGACGAGGTGGAAGGATTTCATGGGGTTAGAGCCTCCCGGCACGCGGGGCATTCGTCAATTCTGCTCTCGGCGCGAAAAAATCGCAGGCGAACCGAAGTTCGCTCGAACGTCTACGGCCCGGGGCGCTGGAACGGCTCAGAGCAATTCCCGCATTGCGGATCGCTTTCGATGCTGTTCGCGCGCCTCGTGGGAGAGTTGGTTTAGCGTGACCGCGGCGATGAGCGTCGCGCCCTTCACGACTTCGGCGTAGTTGGGATCAATTCCCAGCGAGACGATTCCACTATTGATCACACCCAACAAAGCGACGGCCAGCATCACACCGAGCACGTTGCCTTCGCCGCCGGTGAACGCGACGCCACCGAGAAGGACCGCGGTAATGGCATCCAACTCCAGCGCGATTCCGAAGGAAGGACTGGCCGACCCGAAGCGGCTGGCGGCGAGCGCGCCCGAGAGTCCGATAATGCCGCCATTCGTCAGGAACGATCCCAGTACCAGCCGGCGGACAGGAATACCGGCCGCTTCGCACGCTTCCCGATTCCCGCCAATCGCGAAGAGGTGTCGGCCGAGGGTCGTATGCGTCAAAATAAAGTGAGCGATCGCCGCCAGTCCGAGAAGGGTACAGACGGGCAGGGGCAGGCCGAAAAGGCGCCATTGGCCGATCTCGCCAAAATGGGTCGGCACCCCCCGCACGGAATAACCTCCGGTCAGCAATAAAACCACGCCGCGCAGGATCGCCAAGCTGCCCAGCGTGATGATGATGGGTGATAGTTTCACCCGCCAGATCAGCGCACCATTCAGTAGCCCAATGGCACTCCCGAGCAGAATGGCGCCGAGTATTGCGACAAATGGAGGCGCCACCTTTGCCAGCATCGCGGAGCATACGGCTGTCAGGGCAAACAGCGAGCCGATGGACAGGTCGATGTTCCCTCCGATCACGAGGTGCGCCGTGCCCAAGGCTGCAATGCCGATGAATGCCATTTGCAGCGCGACGACAACTAGATTGTCGAAGGTCATATACTTCGGACTGAGGAGGGCGAGCACCAACAAGGAAAAGCCGAGAGCTAGCGCCAGGCCAAGATTGCGGCCGTTGTCCTTCAGCCACCGTTTCCAGAGCGGCACGATCACGTTGCTAGCCATAGCTATTCTCTTCCCTCCAGGGCCACGCCCGTCATTGCCGCCACGACCGTCGCTCGCGAGGTCTTTTCCGTGAGTGCGTTCAGGCACACCTGACCGTGCCGCAACGCAACGATCCGCATCGCCACCGCGAAGACATCGTCCAGGTTGTGACTGATGAGCACGACGGCAATTCCTTGTCTGGCAACGCGGCGGATAAGTTCGAGTGTGGCGTGCGTTTGTCTTAAGCCCAGTGCGGCGGTGGGTTCGTCGAACATCACGAGGCGATGGGCGTTGACCATGGCGCGGGCGATGGCGACGGCCTGGCGTTGCCCGCCGGAGAGCCGTCGGACCGGCGTGTTGAGATCCTCCAAGACGACACCGACCTCGCCGATGCGTCGCACTGCCTCGAGCCGGGCGCGCGGCTCGTCGAGAATTCGCAGTGGGCCAAGCTGCCACCGGACGGGTTCCTGGCCGAGCATGACGTTGGCGGCAGCGCCGAGGTTGTCGCACAACGAGAGATGTTGATAGACGGTCTCAACGCCGAACTTGCGGGCCTGACGAGCGGTAAGTCGTTGGGGCCGTTCTTCTCCGAACCACAGATCGCCTTCATCGGGCTGGCAAATACCGCTCAGGATTTTGACCAGAGTACTTTTGCCCGCTCCGTTGTCACCGACGAGCGCGACAATTTCGCCCGGGAAAAGATCGAGCGACACGCGATGTAGCGCCCGCACGCCGCCGAAGAACTTGCTGATGCCAACACAGCGCATGAGGGCGGCGCGAGTCGGCGCGGGAATCGAGATGGCTGGGTCAGTTGCCATCGATTTCATCGGGAAATCCCTCCCTCTCAGGTCCTGGGTGTCTTGAGCTGTTCATTGCCGTACCGCATCACCGTCGGATCGTCGTAGTACTTTTGGACATTGGGGGCGAGGGGATCGCGGGTCATGGTACGAATCTCCTCAACGTTTGCCTGGGTGACCAAGCGCCCGACTTGCGTGCGGGTCGGAGCAACATTCTGGCCGCGCAGGCATCGGATCATGTCTCGCATCCACGCCGTGGCGCTGAAGGGAAATAGATAACTCCAGGTGGCTTGATAGATGCCGCCCTCGGCCACTTTATCCATCACCAGCCGGGTGCCGTCACAACTCGCGACCAAAAATTGATTCCGGTCACGCCGGCCCGCTTCCATCGCCGCGGTGAAACAGCCGAAGCCGGGATCGTCGGCGTGCGCCAGGAGGACTCGGATACCGGGATGTGCCTGCAACAGATTGGCGGCACCTGCCGCACCCAACTCGATTGAGTGACCATGCACTTCACCGACGATCTTCGCCCCCGGCGCGTGCTCGCGGAGACCATCCTTCATGCCTTGTGTACGGATTGCCAGCCACGGGTCGCTCGAGTTCCCGAGTATGCCGACCTCCGTCCGGCCGCCGTATTTCTCGTTGATCCACTGAGCGGCGAACTTCCCAATTTGAGCACCGGTAAACGGTTGGTCGAGCACCACGTTCTGGGTCGCCCCGGTGATCGGAGATGCACCGTGGTTGAACATGAAAATACCCTTCGCGCGGGCATTCGCGACAAGCCGCTCCAATCCTCCCGATGGCAAGGCGATAAAGAAGATTCCATCGTAGTTTTGCGCCATGAATGCTTCGATGTCCGCAAGCTGCTTCACTGCGTCATTGGCGCCGTCCACGACCACAACTTCGAGCTGGTTTTCCGGTCGGCGCGCCTCGCGCTTCATGTCCTCGTATAGTTCATTGAGGATTTCAACCTTGTGCGGACTGGAGATGGCCACGCGCTTGTTCTTGAGTGGACCGATCCCTGGGGTGGTTTGGGACGTCGGGTTGGCTTCGCGTGAACATCCCGTCAGTTCGGTCAGGACCACGCCACTGGCGGCCAGTCCTGCGAATTTGACGAACTCACGTCGATTCGTGCTCGGGTTGCTTCTGGAGTTATTGAATTTCATTGCCCGGTTTTCCAACGTTAGGTGTTGCGTTTGACCAACGATGCGCCGCCATCGATCACAATGCTCGACCCGGTTACGTAGGCACCGTCGAGACTTGCCAGGTACAAGAAAGCGCCGGCAACTTCTTCGGCCGAGCAAAGCCGCCCGAGGGGGATCGTCTGATCGGCGCGCTGACGAAACAGGGCGTCGCGGTCATAAATCGAACGACTCAGCCCGGCATAAACGATGCCGGGCGCGACGATGTTGCAGGTGATCCCATGGGGTGCCAATTCCTGCGCCATTACCTTCATGAGCATTTCCTGGCCGGCTTTGCTGGCGCAATAGCTGCCTCCTTCCGGCCAAGGCATCGCCTGGACCCAGCTCCCGGTAAAAATCACAACCCCGCGGCGTTTACCCTCATCTCGGGGATTCTTCATCATCAATCGCGCAGCCGCCTGCGCCACTCGCAGGCTGCCGGTCAGATTGACGTCGAGGGTGCGCATCCAATTCTCTTCTGTGATTTGGACAAACGGCTCATTTGCGACCATGCCTGCGCAGCAAATTGCGACATCGATCCCCTTCAACTCTCGTTCGGTGAAGGAACATGCGGCTTCGATCGACGCCGCGGAGGTGACATCGCAGGGAACATAGAGGGCGTGCGATGAATGGAGAGATTTCGCTCGGTTCCAACCGTCTTCAGATTTCAGGAGATCTCCCAGGATCACCTTCGCGTCCGCGGCGAGGAAACGTGCGGCGACGGCGCGACCGATGTCGCCACAACCCCCGGAAATGAAAACCCGTTTATTTTCGAGACCCTTCATTTTTGCGTGGTGCCAGCATTCGAAATGAAGCGGTGCCCTCTGCGCCCACTGGAGATCTGGCCCAGGACGATCTCTTCGCCCACAATCGGTGCGATTACTTGGCCGATACCGCCTAACTTCAAATAAGTGCTCTCAAGCAGGCGTGGGTCCAATGTCGCTTCAGCGCATGCAGCGGGATTTTTCCACAAATAGTGGTGCATCGGCACAACGGTTCCAACGCCCCAATGCCACGCCAGGAGCGCGGCTTCGTGAGCGTTCATGTTTCCTCCAACACCGTTGATCGAGAGAAACGCACTGTCAAAATCGAGCTTCCTGAGATTTCGAAGGCTCGTGTCATACTCGGTGTCCCCCGAGAAAAAGATCTTCATCCCGTCAATCTCGAGAATGAGGCAGACGCCATCCGAGACTTCCCAACCCTCCACGCCCGCGTTATGGCGAGCGGCGACGGCCGAGATTGTGATGTCCTTTATGCCGAGAGTTTGCCCGGCTTTCAGCGTCGTGATTTGACGGCGCGGCACGCCCCAACTGACGGCCCGCGCCAGTGCGCTCGGCGGCATCAGTAGAAGCGCAGTCGGGTTGTTCCGGGCGATGATGGGAATCGAACCGGGATCCAAATGATCCTCATGCCAATGGGTGCAAATCAGCACGTCCGGGCACGCTTGATCTGCCGTGAGCGGGGGGGGGAAGGCACGCTGCTGGCCGAAAATGTCGTTAACGACATCGGACAGGTAAGGGTCTGCATAAAGCTGAGTGCCTTGCGATGTCTTGAAGACAAAGCCGGCGCCGCCCAGCCACCACGCGACCACTTGACCCGGTGGCACGGTGCGCTGGCGGATACGCTCCGGTAACCCTTCCGACGGCGACACGGGCGGGAGAGGATTCGTGAATTGCATGGTCAAACCTTCGAAACCCTCAGGTTGATGTCCCGGCGTGCCCGCACTTCCGGCCTCAGTTTCACGCCTAACCCAGGTCCAAATGTGAGCCAAGCCTGACCTTCCCGAATCGGCACCGCGGTATCCACCAAGTCGCGGTAGTAACCATCGCAAAAACCACGCACAACCTCCATAATCATGGCGTTGGGCTGTGCGGCACAGAGATGTAATGCCGCGAACACGTTGACCGGCCCCGTGCAGTCGTGAGGCGCGAATGCCAGGTGGTGTGCGTCCGCCAGGGTGGCGATTTTGATGGCTTCTGTGAGTCCTCCCGTCCAGATCAAGTCGATCATGACGATGTGCGCGGCCTGGCGTTCGAGAACCTCGCGGAAGGCGTACTTCGTGAATAAACGCTCACTGACGCACTGGGGCACGCGCGTTTCCTCGACCAAACGCCGGAGATCTACAACGCTGTCGGGTTGGATAATGTCTTCCATCCAAATGACGTCATAAGGTTCGAGGGCTCGGGCGAGTCGGATCGCGCAATTCACATCCCAGCGTGAATGTCCTTCGATCGCAATCTCGATCCGGTCGCCCACGGCTTTGCGGATTTCCTGCACGGTCCAGAGGCCTTTCTTGAGGTCCGCCGGGGAAAGGATATGCCCGACGGGCCCCATCGCCGACCACCCCGCGGGCCCGGTGGACGCGGCCGCCATGATTTGCGGTGCAAACCGGTCCCAGGGCCACACCTTCATCTGCGTGTACCCTTCGGCGACTAGCGATTGGGCGAGCTCACCGGGGCATTCCAAGAATCCATCCTGATCGTGATACTTGGGCGTGTTGACGCAGGTGTTATAGACGGGGATGGACTCGCGATATTGTCCACCGATGAGATTATAGATGGGCTGGCCGGTCGACTGCCCGAGGAGGTCCCAGAGTGCGATGTCGAGGGCGGACACCGCGCGCATCTCGGCCCCCGCATAGCCGAAAAAATTTGCGGAGCAGAACAGATTTTGCCAATGCCGCTCGCGGTCATACACGGATTTTCCCAAGAGCAACGGCGCTGCAAAATCATGAATCACCGCCTCGACCGCGCCCGGAATGTAGTAGGTCTCCCCCAGCCCGATCAGACCATCGGTGGTGTGGACCTGGACCCAAAGTGCATTGGGGTGATCCGGCAATCGGATCGTTTCGATTTTTGAAATGCGCATAGACTCTCACGTGACAGGCGCGGGCGAAAAGGGCTTTCCTGCCAACACGGCGTGCACCGCCGCGACGATGCTGGGGGTGTCCATCTTGTAACGTTGAGCCAGGTGAGGAAGCGAACCGCACTCGCAGAACTCATCCGGGATGCCGATCCTCTTCATGCGGAGCGGCAGTCCCGCGTCAATGGCCGCGTCGGCGACGGCGCTGGCCAAGCCGCCGGTCGTGGCGTGATTCTCAGCGACGACAACGCAGGGCACTCTTTCGAGGACCGACAGGACCGTTTCGCGGTCGAACGGTTTGAGGGTACTCACATGCAGCACGGCCGCGCTCAAGCCCTGGCGGGCGAGTTCAACCGCGGCTTCCAGGGTTCGTTGCGTCATCAGGCCCGTGCTCAACAGCACGACTTCCGTTCCGTCGCGCAGGAGGCGTGCCTTGCCGATCTTGAAACGATACGTGGCCGGATCGAGCACCACCGGCACGCGAGCGCGCAGCAGGCGCATATAGACCGGTCCGTCGTATTCGGCGATGGCGGCGGTGGCTTGGGCAATTTCGGTTGCATCGCACGGATCAATCACCGTCAGGTTGGGGATCGCCCGCATCAGGGCGAGGTCTTCAATTCCCTGATGTGTGCCGCCGTACCCGGTGGTCAGGCCGGGCAAGCCCGCGATAATCTTGACGTTGGTTCGACTTAAGGCGCACCCGATGGCGATGAAGTCGTAAGCCCGGCGGGTGGCAAAAACGCAGTAGGTTGTGCAGAATGGAATGAATCCAGTCCGCGCCAGACCCGCGGCGATTCCGATCAGGTTCTGTTCCGCCATACCCACGTTAAAAAATCGCTCCGGGAACACCTCGGCAAATGGCAGGATGTCCGTGTACTTCCCTAGATCAGCGGTCAGCCCGAGGATTTTCTCGTTGCGCTGGCCGGCAGTCACGAGCGCCTGGCCAAAGGGTGCCGAGACCACGGGATACCCCTCGACGAGTTCGGACACCCCCATCGCAGTTGTTTGTCCACGCTTATCCATGTTGAGCCTCCAGTTCACGCCGGGCGACATTCCAATCGATGTGAGTCAAGTTGAGGAAATGCGCCTTTTCACATCGCTCAATGCAGGGCACGCCCTTTCCGGGCACAGTTCGTGCAACGATGGCGTTTGGCTGGCCCGATGCCGAGCGCGCCGCGTGAAGCGCTCCGACGATCTGAGTGATGTCATTGCCATCAATTTCGGTCGTCCTCCAACCGAAGGCTCTCCATTTTTCCGCGACCGGTTCCATGTTCAAGACCATCGGGCCATCCGCCTGGATTCCGTTGCAATCGATAATGGCGACGAGTGAGTCGAGTTTGAAATGCGCCGCAGCCATCGCGGCCTCCCAGGTCGAGCCTTCCTGGAGTTCGCCGTCAGACAGTTCGACGAAGACACGGCTCGTTTTCTTGGCCAAGCGCAAGCCCAACGCCATTCCGACGCCCTGTCCGAGCCCGTGGCCAAGTGAGCCGCCAGTCATTTCGACACCCGGTGTGGAGTCGAGCGTGCTCATTTCCAAGCGACTCCCGTCGGCGCCGTATTGCGTGAGTTCGTCCTCGGGCAGCACGCCGATTTCAACCAAGGCGGCCCAGAGAGCAATCGAGTAATGTCCCGTCGAAAGGATAAAGCGATCCCGATCCTCCCAGGCAGGGTTTTGCGGATCGTATTTCATCTCATGAAAGTAGAGCGCGGCCATGATGTCCGCGACCCCAAGCCCTTGGCCGATGTAGCCCTGTCCCTTTCCGGCAGCCATTGTGAGCATATGGCGCCGCAGCCTCTGAGCGACGCGCTGCAAGTGAGGAATATCCAACGGCAACGCTGGGTGACACGGATGAGTTTCAATCATGTTCAGTCCTTATCGAGACCGCCGGAGATGTTCATGCGTTCTGCGGTCACATAGTCGGGTGCCTCAGCGGCAAGCCAGACGATCACTTCGGCAACTTCTTCGCACGTCGTGCGGCGGCCGGTTGGGATGCGCGCGGTGCGCGCGGCCAGGAACGCATTCAGGTCCGTTTGGCCCTCGAGTACGGCAAGCGCAGCTTCGGTCTTCGCCTGCATGGGAGTGTCCATCATCCCGGGTGCGACGCTGTTAACCTGAATATTCTTCCCAGCCAATGCGACGGCCGACGAGCGCGTCAAGGAGTCGACCGCGGCTTTACTGGCGGCGTAGGCGGCATAATTCGGCAGCGCCATCCGTGAGGCGGGCGAGGTGATATTGATGATCCGCCCGCCCCCTTGTGGGATCATCTGACGCGCGGCCGCTGCGGTGGCTAACGCGATGCCACGCACATTGACGAGCATCGATAGCTCCCAGGAGTGGGCGCTCATTTCGATGAAGGCTTCGGCGGTGGCGTAGGCGGCGCAGTTGATCAGCACGTCCAATTGACCCAAATGACGCACCGCGGCCTCGACCATCTGCGCCGGCCCTTCCGCGGTCCCCACGTCCGCCAGGAGAAAGAAGGAATCAGGACCCTTCTGGCGGCATTCGGCCGCACACTGTTCTCCTGCGTCGCGGTTCAGGTCGGCGACAACGGTCCGCCAGTTCTTCGCCGCCAGCTGCAGGCAGATTTCGCGACCCAATCCCTGGGCGGCTCCGGTGACCAGGACCGTTTTTTGATTAGTAGGCATCTTCATTGGCAAAGAATCCATCCGAACGGGATCCACATCTCATTCCGTGATTCCGACTTGGCCGCGTTTCTTCCAGGAAGCGGCAATCGCTTCCAGTGTTCGGCCCTTGGTTTCGGGAACCAAGCGCCAACAGAACCAAAACGCAAAGACACAGACGGCGGCAAACAGCCAGAAAACGCCGGCCGGTGAACCGTACTTGGTTTCGAAAAAACTGCACAACGGGGGAAAAATCTGGCTTCCGATGAAGAACGCCAGCCAGAGGGCCACTCCGGCGATGGACATGGCTCGCCCGCGAATTCTTGTTGGGAAAATCTCCGCCATGATTAACCAGGCCAGGGGTGCGAGGCTGCTGACATAGGCGCCCACACACAAGAACATCACGACGACGACGGGGTAACCCGACCAGCCAAAATGAAAGCAGAACCCCATAATGATGAGGCCCACGGCCATTCCGGTCGTGCCGATCAAGAGGAGGGGGCGTCGCCCGAGTCGGTCCACCAGCCAGAAGGCGACCGCGGTACAGAGGATGTTCCAGACATTGAGTGGGATTGCCTGCCAGATCGCATCGGAAGCGGCCGAAAACCCGGCGCTCTTAAAAATTGTCGGCGCATAGACCAAGAGGATGCTCACACCGGTCATCTGTTGGAGGATTGCCAGCATGACCGCCACCAGGAGGGCGATGCGCATGCCGGGTTGGAAAAGTTCGGATATCCCGCCGGTTTCCTCGGCGATCGACGCCTTGATTTCGTTCAACGCCGCTTCGGACTGAGTCGAGCCTTCGCTCTTGGCGAGCAGCTTGAGCGCCTCCGCGTCCCGCCCCTTGGCCGCAAGCCAGCGAGGGCTTTCCGGAAGCGCAGTTAACCCAACCAGCCAAAAAACGACGGGAACCGCGGTGGTGGCAAACATCCAGCGCCAGCTTCCGCTGAATGATAGGGCGTATGAAACCACACTCGCAGCGAACAACCCCGTGACGATCGCCAGTTGATTCACCGAAACCAAGCGTCCTCGCAGCCGCGCCGGGGCCATCTCCGCGATGTACATAGGCGAAACCACGGAGGCCAGCCCGACTCCGATTCCGCCGACAATCCGCAGCAGATTAAACTGGAGCATATCCCTGGGCAGGGCGGTGCCAATGGCAGAGACACCCAGCAGCAGTGCGGCGGCTACCAAAGTTCTCCTGCGGCCAATCGCATCACTGAGCGCAACCGCCACGAGGGGACCGACGATGCAACCGATGGCGGCGCTGCTCACCGCGAATCCTTGCTGGTACGGGTCGAGATTGAACGCTGACTTAAGAAAAATCAGTGCGCCCGAAATGATGGCGATGTCGTAACCAAACAAGAATCCGCCAAGCGCCGCCACGATCGCGATGCGAAAAGCGTAGGCGGTCGCCACTCGTTGCGAGCGAGTCGAATCGTCGGGTGATGCCATACTACGCTGGGGGGAGGTCATGTCGCTCGGAAGAATCCAGGTTGGTTGGGATTACGTAAAGCACCGTGAGTCATACGTCGATTGGGCATCGGAATTTTCCGAATGGTTCCGAGCCGGCTCAGGCGAGAATTCTGTGTACCACGTGCCCCGATACATCGGTCAGTCGAAAGTCGCGCCCCGCGTACCGATACGTCAGCAACTCGTGGTTGATTCCAAGCAGATGCAGGATCGTCGCGTGGAGATCGTGCACGTGAACCGGATTTTCCACTGCGTCCCAGCCTAACTCGTCCGTTGCGCCGTGAGTCATACCGCCACGCACGCCGCCACCGGCCAGCCACATGCTGAATCCGTAGGGATGATGATCACGGCCATCGGTACCTTGTGCGGCGGGTGTGCGCCCGAATTCGCCTCCCCAAATCACCAGCGTATCCTCCAGCAGTCCACGCGATTTGAGGTCGTGCAGCAGTCCCGCAATCGGCAGATCCGTCGCCGCGGCATTCTTCGCGTGGCCCGCCTTGAGATCGCCATGCTGGTCCCAGGGCTGGAATCCACCGGTGGTATGATAGAGCTGGACGAAACGCACCCCTCGTTCGATCAATCGCCGCGCCAGCAGGCACTGTTTTCCGAAGATCGCGGTGTGTGTCTGATCTATGCCGTAGAGCTTTTTGGTCACTTCGGATTCCTTCGTCAAGTCGAAGGCCTCCGGTGCTTCCGATTGCATGCGGTAGGCGAGCTCGAAGGAGTCGATTCGCGCGGCGAGGCGACCGTCGCCGGATCGTTGCTCGGCGTGAAGTTCATTGAGTCGCTTGAGGGCGTCGAGTTCCTGCCGGTGTTGCGCGGAGGCGACCGTCGGATTTTTTAAATTGCGAATCGGGTTATCCAGGTCGGAAACAAAAGTGCCCTGGTACGACGCGGGCAGAAAACTGGCCCCGTATTGGCGCGCGCCTTCGATGAGGGGTCCGGGTCCGATCGCGAGAAAACCCGGAAGATTCTGATTTTCGGTACCCAGGCCGTAGGTCACCCACGCTCCCATGCTGGGCCTCGAGGAGACGCGTTCGCCGGTGTTCATCTGCAGGCAACCGCCGGGATGATTGGTGTCGTCTGCGACCATCGAGCGAATCACGCAAATATCGTCAATGCACCGGGCGGTCTGCGGAAACAACTCGCTGACTTCAATGCCGGACTGCCCGTACTTCTGGAACTTCCAGGGTGAGGCCAAAAGATTTCTTTGCTGCCCGAGGTAGAGCTTTGGTGAGGGTTTTCCGTTGTCCCGCGTCAGACGCGGTTTCGGGTCAAACGTGTCGACCTGGGAAGGCCCGCCCGGCATGAACAGGAAGATGACCCGCTTCGCCCGCCCGGCAAAATGCGAGGGCCTCGGCGCGAGCGGATTTGTCGAGACTCGGATCCGCGGAGAGACTGCACCCGAGTCGGCGGCGGTGACGGCGGCTTCGCCCAAGAGACTCGCCAGAGCGAGGTAACCAAAGCCGCCGCCGGTTTGGCGTAGCATCTCGCGGCGGCTGAGCGGCGCGGAATAGGGAGAATTCGGTTCTGGCTGATTCATGATGTTCCTCGGTGCCCGACAGGGCGTGCTCGGTGTCAGTCCACGTAAAAAAACTCGTTCGAACAAAGCAGCATCTGACAAAAACGTTCCAACGGATCCGCCGGGCCCGCTCCCCCGAGTAGCGATCGCCCAATGGCGTCTTCTTCGCTCGTCGGGAGGCGGCCAAATAAAAGGCGATACACCCCGCGAATCTGCTCGGAAGGATCGGAAGATGCCGATTCCTGGGTCACACGTCGAGCCAGCAACCTTGCTTGGTCAATGGTAAATGGGTCGTTCAACAAAAAGAGCGCCTGCGGTGCCACCGTGGAGACGTTTCTTTTTTCGACAATCGCGCTGCTGTCCGGGCCGTCAAAGACCGACGCGAATCCGGACTTGGTGCCCGTGCGAACCGACATCAAGTAAAGCGAGCGCCGCGGCAGCGTGACATCCTGGAAGCCAACGCCACCGCGGACTTTGTCCAATCGGCCCGCCACAACCAGCATACTGTCGCGGAACGATTCCGCGTCCAGACTGATTCGGTTCATGCGGCTCAAGAGCAAATTCTCCGGATCGGCGGCGAGCGCTTCGGACGAAGCGCCACTTTGCCGTTGGTAAACTCCGGAGAGCATCATGAGTCGGTGCATTGCCTTGAGCGACCCACCGGATTCAAGGAAACGGAAGGCTAGGTAGTCTAGCAGTTCGGGATGCGTGGGCCGCTCGCCGCGTCGGCCGAAGTTGGTTGAAGTGCGCACGATCCCCTGGCCGAAATGATGTTGCCAAATCCGATTGACCG
Organism: Akkermansia muciniphila; assembly: GCA_945900455.1. Lineage (GTDB taxonomy): Bacteria > Verrucomicrobiota > Verrucomicrobiia > Limisphaerales > UBA9464 > SIBK01. The sequence goes on along the minus strand of CAMDJH010000006.1, from coordinate 38,290 downwards.
CGACGCGGGCGGTCAGCGGGTTGTTCGTGCTGGCGATCCAGTCTGCCAGGCGCAGGCGACCGCTGCCCTCCGTGATCGCCGCTTGGCGGTCCCCAGCCAAGATTTTCGGGAAGCCGCGCGGCACGATGGCACCGGGGTTCGCAGGGTTGCCCCGAAGATAGATCGGCGCGTCCTTAAACCCCTCGTGTTTCGTACTCACGGGGCCCCCATCCAGGACCACGACCGCTTGCGGGACGTTGGTTGGGATTGACGGGTACAGGGCCTCGAGCTCCACCTGAATTTGGCGAATGCGTGGCGTGAATTTGGAGGTGATCACACCCGCGCGCTCGCCGTCGTCGAGCCAGAATGGGCCGCGAGGCGAACAGAGTTCATCATACACGAGTGCCATCGCGCTCAGCGGGGTCACTTTCGGTCCGTCGGGATTCAACCACGCGTCGAACAACTCCTTCTCCACTTTCCCACGACTCGCGTCATCGAGCGGCTGCGCATAGACTCGGAGCTCTGCCAGATCACCCCGGAATTTTTCGCTGCCACCCGATCCCGGGCCGCCGAGGCGCAAGTTCTTGATTTCCGGATCGGACGAGACGCCATCGATGCCGCTGGATTTGCCCACGGAGACACCCTGGCGGTAGAGTGTCGCGCCTTGGCTGCCCCAGGTGAGGCTCACGATCTCGAAGTCTTTGTTCGTCACGGGTGCAGCAATGATATCCCCGTTGGCACCATCCTTTCGCAGGATGGCATGCAAACCGCCCCCGGCAGTTGCCATGAGGCCAATCCCGTGGCGACCTCCGCTCGCATCCTCCCAACCGATCAACCGTTGCCCCGCGGCGGACGTGTCTGCGACCCGAAAGACCAGGAACAGACTGCCGGCGGATGGCACCGTCTGCGGGATCTCCAGCAGTTCATTGCCCGCGAAGTGTAACACCGGTCGGCTGCGGCCTCCGATCGTGACGTTGGTTCTGAGCGGCCCGGTCGCGGTCGGCGCAACCGTGGCAAATCTCGACCCTGAACGGGCACGGTTTGGCCAGAACGTCACTCGCCCGTCACTCGACGTTAGCAAGCGTGTGTCGGTTGCCTGCAGTTTCAGCGTTTCGACCCTGAGTTGCGAGGGTTCTCCGGACGGGGGCGCATCCGCTTCGATGGCTTGTTGCCGGCGTATCGTGACGAGCTCCTTTTCCACTTGGCGCGCCGCACTTTCGACCAAGGCCGAATCCGGCGGTTTCCCGTCGCCTTCTCCCAGTGCCCGCCTCCAGGCAGCCCAAGCGTCACTCCAACCGGCCGCCTCGCTCGTCGGTCGTCGAACCTCACCCGTCTCGAGGAAATGCCACACATCGCGATTACGGTTAGCGTCCGCACGCGCATTGCCCGGGTCGTCCGTTTCTGGCTCTCGGGCCAAGTCTCGCGTTGCGCTCCAGACCCGGTCTCCGCCCACTTCGACGATCGTCCAGTCGAGCACCGCGGTGGGTGTCGAATCGGCTTGAGGTAGCACAATGAATTCGATGCGATCGCCCTGGTGGACTGCGACATTGCCGAGGCGATGCGGATTGGAAGGGGCGTCCAGTTCAACCGCCCTCCCGCCGGTGACATTGAAGGAAGCGATCTCCCTTCGTCCCGCCTGGGTCCGCAGGTCCAGGGCCGCCACGAATCCCTTGCTGTCGGCGGGCTTTCCATTCGTAACGCGGCCCCTCAATTGCACCGTCCCGCTGAAAGGACTTGTCCAACCGATGACGCTTCCGCTCGTTTTTGACGGAGTCAGGCTGAGGCTGCGCGCGGGAAATGTTACCCCCTTGCGCTCGACCGGCTCGTCGCCGGCATTCACACGGATGGCTGGGGGATGATTGGTGCCGCTGCTCCACCGGTGAAGGCCCTTGATTTCGTCCTCGTTGCGGGAAAGAGACGCGCAGGGTGGGTAATTCCGCAGGCCGAAGTAATCTAACCACTGCGTTAGGATTCTAGGATGCACCGTATTGGACTCGGCGAACTCGGTCAGCCCCATCGCGACCGGAGTTCCCATTTGGTTCTTGAATTTCCGGCTTGCCAGGAGGTACCGCGCCGTCTGCTCGGTCGCGAGCCGCTCGAGGTGGGTCATGTATTCCAAGTCCGCTTCGATCTTCAGCTGGCGGGTTTGCTTTTCGAGATCCGCCGCGTGCTTTTTCCGGGTTTCGATTCGTTCGAGTTCCGCTTTGGGCAGGAGCGAGACCCGAACGAGCGGAGTATTTCCGAGGACCGGACTCGGGATCAGGCGTGTGCTGAAAAAGATTCCCGCCAGCGCATAATAATCGTGAATCGAGATCGGGTCGAATTTGTGATCGTGACACCGCGCGCAGCCTAAGGTCAGTCCGAGAAAGGCACGACCGACCACATCGATCTGGTCGTTCACGTAATCTGCAATCATCTGCTCCTTATCGACATCGCCTGGAACGAAATCTGCAATCGCGAGCAGCCCGGTAGCGACAAGCGCGTCGATATCGATCTGCTCCCGGTCTTTTGGCTGGAGCAGATCCCCGGCGATCTGGTGGCGGATAAATTCCGAATAGGGCAGGTCGCGGTTGTGGGCGTCGACCACCCAGTCGCGGTAACGCCACGCTTCTCGGAAGTCACTTTCAACGGGCAGTTGAATCAAATCTCGGGCATCCGCATAACGGACAACATCCAGCCAATGTCGACCCCAGCGCTCGCCGTAGGCGGGCGACGCCAGCAAGCGATCCACGACCGATGCGAACGCGCTGGGGGAGCGATCCTGCACAAACGCCTCGATTTCTTCAGGCGTCGGTGGCAGGCCGATCAGATCGTAAAATGCGCGGCGAATGAGCGTGCGCCGATCCGCAGGGGGTGCCGGCAAGAGTTTCTTGGCTTCCAGCGCGGCAAGGATGAAGGCGTCAACCGGGGTCTGAACTTCGCCCCCGTTCTGCACCCGCGGAACGACCGGGCAGTGGACGGGCTGGAATGCCCAGTGATCCGAACCGGGTAAAGGGATCTGGGATCCAGTACCGGTTTCGCTTCGCGGATTGGGCGTTCCGCGCTGAATCGACGGTGCGATGTCCCCGGCGCGGGCTGGCAGGGCGATCGCCAGAATGATCCAGTAGAGGCAGCCAACCTTCGTCGGAAAGCTCGGCGAGAAGAAACGGCCAATAGGCATACGCGACATCGGGCTTATTCAGATTGCATTCCAAGGAAACGTATTCCGTTCTTGAGCCGGATGCACGGTTAGATCCGCCACATCGGACGAACCCAATGCTAACCGGATGGACGATGTGGGTCTGATCCAAAAACGTGAAATTTCCGATGCAAACTTGGTGTCGAGATCGGGATGGATCAAGCGCAATGTTTTGCGCCCGCGATCCAACTCGGATGGTCAAAAACTTGAATCTACCAATTTGCAGCGATTTCCAGGGCGAGATTCCACCGAGATCTGAAGAAATGAAGCGGGTAGCTCAGGACGGAATAGACTGCTACCTTTCCTCAAATGAAACCAGTCAACAACTGTCGCCTATCTCATTGGACGAGCCTGATCCTGGTGTTGTTGTTTGAGGCGGGCGGTGCATTCGCCGCAGAACTTCGCCTCGGCACTGCGGCCGTTCCGATCAATCCGCCGGCCGGCATCGGGCTGGCCGGCTATTATCACGAGCGCGGCAACGAGGGTGTGATGGATGACATCTTTGCCAAGGCCACCGTGCTCGATGATGGCCAGACTCGCGCGGTCATTGTCGTTTGCGATCTCATTGCGATGCCTAAATGGATCGTCACCGAGGCGCGCCAGCGGGTGGAGGAACGCACTGGAATTCCAGGCGCGAACGTGATGCTTGCCGCCACTCATACCCATACGGCTCCGGTGTTATATCGCGAATGGAGCCGGGACGAAACCGACGGTGGTGGGAAGGACGCCTCGAAGAACTACAGCCAGGGCTTGCCCAGGTTGATCGCCGACGCCGTGGTTGCAGCCAACGAGAAACGGCAGCCTGTTCGGGTGTCCGTGGCGAAGCAGCAAGAGCTCGAGCTGGCGCGAAACCGCCGCTTCTGGATGCGCGACGGCTCGGTCGGTTGGAATCCCGGCAAGATGAATGCAAACATCGTCCGCGCCGCCGGTCCGATCGATCCTGAAGTCGGCGTGTTTTACGCCGAGTCCGTAGCGGCCAAATCTGCACCGTTGCTAACGTTCGTGAACTACGCGATGCACCCGGATACCACTGGAGGCACGCGCATCTCGGCGGACTATCCCGGCGCGTTGTCACGAACGCTCGCGCTCTACAAAGGGCCCGAGATGTTGACCATTTTCGCCAACGGCACCTGCGGCAACATTAACCACACGGACGTGCGTTGGGCCGGCGGCCAAACCAGCCCGCAGGAGGCGACGCGCCTTGGCACGGTGTTGGCCGCCGCGGTCTTCAAAGCTTACGCCCGTTTGCAACCACTCGGTAATACGAGTCCGCTGCGTGTCCGGAGTGAAATCGTGTCGCTGCCGCTGCCGCGATTCACGCCGGAACAACTGAAGCAGGCGCGCTTCGACGTGCTCACTGCGAAGGACAGCACCCGTGATGGTTTCATGAAGTTGGTGCGGGCGCACCGCATCCTCGACAACGCAGCGCGCGAAGGCAAACCGCAGGAGGTCGAAATGCAGGTCATCACGCTGGGGCGCGACGTCGCTTGGGTGGCCTGGCCGGGCGAAATGTTCGTCGAACTGGGGCTCAGCGTGAAGGCTGGTTCTACGTTCCCGAACACATACAACGTCGAGCTGGCCAATGGCACCGTAGGCTACATCCCGAACATGTCCGCATATCCTGAAGGTAACTACGAAGTCGAGAGCGCCCGCGTCGCCGAAGGCTCCGGTGAAATGCTGGTGACCAGCGCGCTGCGGATGCTGGCCGATTTGTTCAAGGAGGCGGAAACCGTTGCCGCCGCCGCCAAGCCATAGTCACCTACTTTAAGTGAAACGCATCTTGCTCACGGCACTGCTGACGTCTTTCGTACGGTCAAATCGCACCGCCTGCGACCTCCACCTTCGCCGCGCCGTTAATCGATGGCGGGTACCGCTGCCGCTACATCGTACTGATTGATTTGAGGTTTTGACCGGTCGACATCCGATCCCTTGTGGAACCGCCACCCGTTGCCTAGCCTCGCGGCCCATGAAAAAGGTTCGGGTTCGTTTCGCGCCATCGCCAACCGGCTACCTCCATATCGGGGGCGCTCGGACGGCCCTATTCAACTGGCTTTACGCCCGCCACACCGGCGGCACTTTCATTCTGAGGATTGAAGATACCGACCAGAATCGCAATTCGCAGGAAGCGGTGGATGTCATCCTCCGCGGTTTGCGGTGGCTTGGACTGAACTGGGATGAAGGCCCGCTCACGGGGGATGCCAACGGTCCTTCTCAGGGCGATTGCGGGCCTTATTTCCAGAGTTGCCGCCACGCCGTGTATCGCCGGCGAGTGGAGCAACTCAAGGCGGCGGGACACGCGTATGACAAAGACGGGGCCATTCTTTTTCGGATGCCACGCGCACCGGTGACGATTCGCGACCGGATCGTGGGCGATGTTGTCCGGGCTTTGACCGATCGGGAGGAGCAGGATCCGGACTTCGTGCTGATCCGCAGTGACGGCCAGCCCGTCTTCCATTTTGTCAATGTGGTGGATGATTTGGAGATGGGCATCACGGATGTCATTCGGGGGGAGGATCACCTCAGCAATACGGCCAAGCATATTGCCCTTTTCCAGGCCTTCGGCGCCGAGCCGCCGGTCTATGCCCACATCCCGCTTATTCTGAACCAGGACGGTTCAAAAATGAGCAAACGAGATCAGGGAGCTAGTGTTCAAACCTATATCGACGACGGTTTCGCTCCTGAGGCGGTGCTGAATTACCTCTGTCTGCTGGGTTGGACTCCGCGGGACGCGAGCGACGTGTTTTCTGCAGACGAGGCGGCGCAGCGGTTTGAGTTGGGGGACGTCCACCGCAGCAATGCGCGCTTTGACATGAAGAAACTCGAGCATTTCCATGCCGAACACACCCGTCGAATGCCGCTTTCGCGCTTTGTTCAACTCGGGACGGACGCCCTCGGCCGGGCGGGAATCTCGCTGGCAGGTCATCCGCCGGAATACATCGCGGCGACCCTGGCAACAGCGCAGGAAAAAGGGAAACTGTTCAAGGATCTCGGATCCTTTGTGGATTTTTATTTTCGTCCCGACGAAAATTTAGAGATCGAGGTGGAGGCGCGAGCCAAGGCGTTGACACCGGAATCGCGAGCACTTTTGCAACGACTCGCAGTGCAGTTCCAGGAGGTTGCACTCTTCAAGGCGGCTGAACTGGAGATAACTCTCAAGCAATTGGCCGGCGAACTTGGAGTGAAGGCGGGTGCGCTGGTACAACCCTGCCGCGTGGCGTGTACGGGCCGGATGGTTGGGCCGAGTTTGTATCACTTGATGGAAGTGCTCGGACGGGTCCGGGTAATCGCCCGACTGCAGCGGGCGGCGGGGTAACGGGTCGGCCTATCGAGTTGGAGGCCGTGGTCCGCCGCCGGGCGGGCCAAAACCAGGCGGTGGCGGAAACGCCATGCTGATCCCGCCGCGCAATTGGTCCGAGTTGAGTTTGCCGGTCTTCTCCCGGTCCCATTCACCAAACCACTTTTCCGCGAGACGATGAAGCTCAGGTGCACTGATCGTCCCGTCTTTGTCCGCGTCGGCCTTTTCCAGGATGGGCTGGGCGAGGAACATGCCAGGACCCATTCGACGGTTCATGCCCTCGAGCCTTTTACCCTCGGAGCGGCCTTCGAGTTGGTCGCGGACTGCCTGGTTGCGTGCGGCGACAAATGTCTTGATGGGGTGAGCCGGTTGAAACATTCCGCCGGGTCCGCCGGGTCCCGCCGGTCCACCGGGAGGGCGGGGGCCCCCGAAGCCTGGGGGTGGGCGCCCCTCCAGAGGGACGATCACATTCCCGGCCCCATTGGGAGCCGGACCGCCACGTCCCCCGGGCCCACCCAGCCCACCGAAGGGGGCTGGCTCGACCATTTCTCCGGCGACAACTTTGTCAAAGCGCGCAAGTTTCTCGGGTGACTCTTCAGCGATCGCCGGTCGCAGTATCGGTGCCAGGCTGTCGACCTGTTGTAAGAATCGTTCCGGCTTGAAGATCGATTTGCTAAACTCGTCCAGACGTGCGCGGTACAGTTTTTGAAAGGCATCCACTTTGTAGACACGTTCCAGAAACCGGACGTTGCCCTGCCAAGGTTGTTGTATACTGAGGGTCTCTCGATCCTCTTGGCTCCCCATCATTCCGAATTGTCCAAATGAATGGTCCAGATCCCAGGGCATGAAGTGGAATTTGTGAGTTTTTGGATGCAGGTAGACCACGAAATTCTGGCCCATGCCCAGAATGCTATCCAGCGTCGACAACCAGGTTGTCACCGCCATGAACCGGGAGAATTGTTCCAAGTCCAGGAAATCACCGACCTTGGCAGAAAACTCCGTATCCTCCGCCCGGGTGACAAGGCGGGCGAACTCGATGACGCGTTGAGCTTCTTTCTCTGAGACAGCTGTTTTCGGATCGTAGATCTGAAGGTACTTCGACCAGTCGTCACCGAGGTCATCGAACAGCCGCGGGGTGACCGGTTTGAAGAGAGCTCCCTTTTTCGACCCATAGTTTTCCTCCAGGAAGCGAGCGTCTTCATTTTCCACCAACGAATAGAGGCCAAAATACTTGTTGTCGTGCCCGCCTGGCACGGTGACACGGAGCCGTGCATAAGCGGTTCGCGGCGCAGCGACACCGGCATCCCGATAGAGTTGGTAGGCGAGCACCTCATTCATCCAACTGGCGTCGGTGACGCAATTATGGAGGTTGAGTTTCGAGGATTCGGCAATTGTTTGACCCTTAACGTAATGATCGAGGTCGATCTTAAATGACTTTTTCTCCGACCCGCGCGACTGCATGAACGTTCCATTGCCTTTGTAGCGAACTCCGACGTCTTTGAAAGTGCTTCCGGCGAATTTGAGATCGGCATGCGCGAATTTGAAATCGATGCCGCGGGCGGCCGAGAGCCCGTTTCGGCTGCCGTTTCGGCCTTGCAAGAAGCTTCCACCCCCGGGGCCGCCGGGACCGCTTCGTCCGCCTCCGGGGCCGCCGGGACCGGGGGATAAGCTTTGGTTTAAACCCGCGCGCAATTGGTCCAGCGTAAGCCGGCCCGACCGGTTGGTATTCCAGGCTTCGAACCACCGATCAAATCCCTCAATGAATTCGGTGCGCGAGAGCTCGCCGTTATTATCCTGATCCAGGGCACCCATGAACGCCGGGGCGATGAACATTGTAGGGTTGAAACCCCGACCGCCGCCTCCGGGGGGGCCACCCCCTTCAGACTCTTCGGGTTGCAAGGCGAGCCATTGATCCGGAGCCAGCTTTAAATGGATTTCCCAGATTTTGCTTTGGCGAAACAGATTTGCCGAAAGGTGCGGGACGGATGAATCCGCCCGGGCAGCGGCGAAAATAAGGGCGGCGGCTATGGAAATAGTCGCGAGAGCCGGTGCAAAACGAGTCATTGGAATGAATGGCAGTTTGAAGCCTTAAGAAGTGGAAATCGGTGCGGGGAGAGAACCCGCCGAAATTAAAGTGCGCGCCATGATGCCATGAACCCAAGCACCACCTCATCCGCCCTTCGGGCACCCTCTCCCCCACTCGGAGTGGCGGAAAGGGTAGAGCAACGGTCGGTTCATGGATAGTGTCTGAGTTGAAGAGGCTACTTCCGTGGTGCCGGTAGCCGGTCATTAGGTTTTTCAGGGACGTTTCGGTCTCCTGGATTGCGATCCCCAGAGCCATCGTGGTGCCATTTCTTTTCCCGCTCCTGCCGCCGCGCTTCGTACTTCACCTGTTGATCCGGAGTCAGGAGGGCGGCAACCCGCTGATGGTATTGGTCCATCAGAGTGCGGAATTTCTGCATCGATTCGTCCCGCGCTTTCTTGAGAGCCGCCGCCCGCTCCTTCAAGATCGGATCCACTTTTTGCAACTGCTCCGGGGTGAGAGCCAAGTCGGTGATCAACCGGGTGCGTGATTTTTCCAACATGGCGTCCGGGCTCGGGGGGCGGAAAACGGGCTGCCGGCCCCGGAAGTAGCCGAGTGCAGCCCCGACTACCGCTCCGGCGAGGAACGTGGCGACGAGATACGCAATGGCGGCTTTGCGGGCGGCGGAGATCATTGAGTGCGGTCGGATTACCGGGAAAGTGCCAGAGTGAACACGGCGTCGGGGGTTTCAATCTCGTCGTCGACCGTTCCGGACCGATCGGCGACAAGGGTCAGTGTCAGGGCACACGCGGCGGCGGCGCCCGAAAGGAATAAACCTCGTCGTAGCCAAGGAAGCATGCCGACAAACGTATCCACCGTCCTGGCGGATCGCCAGGACGCCAGTGTCCGGTACTCCACGGCGGCGGTCGGCGGGGCGATCGCAGATGCCGGCGCTTTGGCGGCCGCACGCAGGAGGCGGTCCAGTTGTTGATCATCAATCTTCATCACTTTCGTTCCTTCGCAAGCCGATCCAATTGGCGTTTCATCTTTTGCCGGGCCCGAAAGGCCCGCACTTTAACGAGCGGACGGCTCCAGCCGGTGATAGCCCGGATTTCGTCCACCGATTTACCTTCCAGGTGCAGCAAGGTGATCACAAGTCGGTCAGCCGGCTCCAACTGATTCAGGACCCGCTGAACCAGTTCTCGCGCGCCCTGGGCGTCACTCTCATCCAGTTCCGCCTCTTGTGCTGCAAGATTCTGCACCACTCGTTCCTCGTCTTCACTTAGGTCGGACCAGCGCCATTCCGGGCGTGTCCGCTGCCGGTTGAGTTCCGAGAGGCAGGTATTGACCGCAACCCGCGAAACCCAGTGCTCGAAGGGCACGGCCCCCCTGAATTGATCCAGGCGGGTGAAGATTTTTGTCAGTACCATTTGCACGAGATCCTCTTCAGCAGTTTGGCGGGGAAGGTGGGCCCGGACGATCTTAACAATCAGTGGGTGAAGATGTTGAACCAAATCCCGCGCGGCCGCTTCGTCCCGTGCCCGCACTCGATCGAGGCAGGCAGGAACGTCCAAGTTCGGGGAATCAGTACAAGGCGTCGCTTCCACATTTTCCGAGATGACTGACTCCCGGTAAGGGACACGGTTACAGCGAATCGGGTACCCGAAGCAAGGCTGCAACATAAAGCAGCGGCGTTAACGGGTGCGACAACGATTCGAGCGGGGCTTTATGAGCTTTTTAGAACCGGCGGATTGGGGAAAGGCGGCGGCGCAATATCGGATGATCTTGTTCATGGCGGCGGGTTCGGCCAACCGAAGCGACAAAGCGGTGTTGGATTCACAGACCATCCGGGCGGAATTGGCCCGAGGGGGAGACTTGAGTTTAGGCCAGGTATTGCGTTTGCGAGTGCGACATATGACGGATGGAGTGGTTCTGGGTTCGAAGGATTTTGTAAATGAGATGTTCACCCGACATCGGGACCGATTCAGTACGCGTCGAAAAGACGGAGCCCGTCCAATTCGGGGCGTACCGTTACCGGGGATATGCGTGATGCGGGATCTGCGAGTGGACGCGATTGGATGACGGTGGAGAACCCATCGGATTGCCACCCAGAATCAAAGCCGGTTCACGAGGTCCGCTCCAGAACTCGAGGGCATTCTTCGTCGTCCGAATTGGGGGAGCAATCCTTTGGCGGATGCAGGATTTTATTACTTGCAGTTCTATACGGCGAAATTACTCTTAAAATAAGCCGAAAGTAAACCGTCACTTTATCTTTTTCTTTATCGCAGGTAAGTCGTGGCCACCGGCGCGGTAGAGAAAAAATAGAAAAAATAGAAAAACTGAATTATGATTACTCCCGCTCAACTCATTCAACTCGGCCCAGGCGAAGGCCCATCTTTCTCGGCCGTCGGCGATGTCTATCGTTTCCTCGCTACTGGCGAACAGACCGGCTGCGCCTTCGTCTTGTGCGAGGCGAGAGTGCTCCCCGGCGGTGGGCCGCCGCCGCACATCCATCACCGCGAGGACGAGGCGTTCTTCGTGCTCGAAGGCGAAATCACTTTCACTCTGGGTGACAAACGGGTCGTGGCGAAGCCAGGCTCGTTCATCCAGGGGCCGCGTGACATTCCGCACGCTTTCAGGAATGAAAGCAACGAGCCTGCGCGGATGTTGATTCTCGTCACGCCGCCCGGCTTCGAAAAATTCATGGCTGAGATTGCGCAACCCCTGCCTTCCTTCCAATCGCCACCATTGCCGGTAATGCCCGCGGACATTCAGAAACTCCTCACCGTCGCGCCCAAGTACGGCATCGAGATTCTGCCGCCGCCGCACTGAGTTAAAAATGCGGTTATCCCCTCGACCGATGGCAATCGCGGCAGGATCCTACGAACAAACTGGCACTTGGTGAGCGGTCACCTCAACCCGGTTCGCGAAAGAGGAAAAGGGACGCGGTCAGGAAAGTTCCGATTCCATAGAGCAGCCAGACGTTGTCAATGAAGTACGGAAAAATCATCAAGGCCATTCCAATGAGCATGGGTCGCCATTCCTGGGCACCCTTGCCGTAACGCCAGGCCGCAAAGCCGAACGTACCGAAAATAAATCCGCCAATCAGGTTTGGCAGGCTGAAATTCATGCGATCAACTTAGCATTGAACGTCGAAAAGGCGACGTCTTCTGCGCGAATCCTTTGCAAGAGTCCTCAGGTTCCAAATTTACTTCCACTTCCGCTCGACCCGCGGCCATCGCGCCGGCAAGGTGCCTCCGTTAACATGAAAGCCTTACTCGACTATCTCCAAACTCACGAGGCCCGTTTCGTCGAGGAACTTTGCGCCTACGCGCGCATTCCGAGTGTGAGTGCTCAACCCCAGCATGCCCCGGACATGTTGCGGGCCGCCGCCTGGATCGCCAACCATTGCCGTGGGCTGGGCTTGACCACCATGGTGCATCGGACCGCCGGCAACCCCATCGTCGTGGCGCGGACAACTCCGGTGGACTCCCGCCGTCCGACCTACCTGGTGTATGGTCACTACGATGTCCAGCCGCCGGAGCCATTCGAATTGTGGAAGACGCCCCCTTTTGAGCCGCGCATTGAAGGCCGCAGCATTTTCGCCCGGGGAATCAGCGACAACAAGGGCCAGCATCTCGCGCACCTTAACGTCGTCGAGGCACATGTCCGCACCGGGACCCGAGTACCCTGCAATCTCATCTTTCTGATCGAGGGCGAGGAGGAAGTTGGCAGTGATCATTTGGGACAGTTTCTTCAGAAGCAGCGCGGCAAATTAGCCTGTGATGGAGTCGTCATTTCCGACAATGGCATTCCGAGCCTCAAACACCCGGCACTCACCTACGCGCTGCGGGGCATCGCGGCGATCGGAGTGCGGATTGACGGTCCATCACGCGATCTCCACTCGGGCCTGTTCGGTGGTTCACTGGAAAATCCGGCCATGGCCCTCTGCCAGTTGCTGGCGAAGATGCGGGATGAGCGCGGAAAAATTAGCGTGCCTGGCTTTTACGAGAATGTGGCACCTCTTTCCGCGTATGAGCGGCGGCAGATGGCCAAACTGCCATTTCGCAGCGAAGCGTATCGCAAGTTTCTGGGCGTCCCGAAGCTGTTCGGAGAATCCGGATTTACGCCCGAAGAGCAGAAGACTTCCCGCCCCACATTTGAAATCAATGGCCTAACCAGCGGCTACCAGGGCGCGGGCAGCAAGACCATCGTACCGTCCTGGGCGTCCGCCAAGATCACAATCCGGCTGGTGCCCAATCAGAAGCCGCGACAAATCGTCAAGGCTGTGACCGAGTATTTGCGGAAGCATTGTCCTCCGACCGTGCGTCTCACCGTGACACACGGTCACGGGGGTGAACCTTACATTGTCTCGCCGACGACTCCCCGTGCCCAAGCGGCTCTGCGCGCCCTGCGAGCGGGCTTCGGATACGAGGCACTCCTCATGCGCGAAGGCGGCTCCATTCCCATCGTGAATCAATTCAAAAAGGTGCTCGGCGTGGACACGCTGCTGCTCGGGATGGCATTGCCCGATGACAATGCCCACTCGCCCAACGAAAAATTCAGCTTGGACGCTTTCACGGCGGGTATGCGGATGGGGGCTCATCTTTGGAGGGAATTGGCCGCGATTTGAAGCTGTGACTTCAAAGGTTCCTCTCATTACCGTCCCTCTAATTCCAATTCCCACACGATGTAGCCCCGGCCCACTCCCATGCCTTGCATTGCTGTCCTTGGAACGTTCGACACCAAAGGCCTTGAACATGCCTTTGTCGCGGACGTTATCCGCGCGCGCGGCCATTCGGCGCTCCTGATCGATGTTGGTACGCTCGACGCTCCGACCATCCCGCACGATATATCAAGAGAGGTCGTTGCCCGGGCAGCGGGTGTTGATTTGCTACGGATCGCCTCCCGCCGGGACCGCGGGGAAGCGGTCGCCGCCATGGCCTTGGGGGCGGTGGCAATTCTAACGGAATTGCAGGCGGCGGGCCGCATTTCCGGGGTGATCTCACTGGGAGGCGGCGGTGGCACGTCCATTGCGACGGCTGGGATGCAGAGTTTGCCGCTTGGATTTCCCAAAGTAATGGTGTCCACCTTGGCGAGCGGTAACGTGGCTCCTTACGTCGGAGTGAAAGACATCGTCATGATCCCCAGCATCGTCGACGTGTCCGGTATCAATCGAATTTCCCGGGCAATTCTCAGTCGGGCGGCGGGGGCGATCTGTGGCATGGTCGAACAGCCCGTTCCAACCGGTACCGACAAGCCGGTGATTGTTGCGAGCATGTTTGGCAACACCACTCAATGCGTTCAGCATGCCCGGAGTCTGTTGGAGAACGAGGGCTACGAGGTCCTCGTATTCCATGCCACGGGCACCGGCGGTCGAACCATGGAATCGCTGGTGGAAACCGGCCTTGTTTCGGGTGTTCTCGACGTCACCACAACCGAGTGGGCCGATGAACTAGTGGGCGGAATGTTGGGGGCCGGACCGAAACGATGCGAGGCCGCTGCCCGGCATGGAATTCCCGCAATCGTAACCCCTGGTTGCCTCGACATGGTAAATTTTCAGGAGCCGGCCAGCGTCCCGGATAAGTTTCGAGGGCGGCGATTTTATCAGCACAATCCGAAAGTCACCTTAATGCGAACGACTCCGGAGGAATGTGCCGAACTCGGACGAATCCTCGCCGAAAAGATCAATCTGTCGACAGGGCCGGTCACAGTGCTCTTCCCGACGAAGTCACTCAGCGTCATCAGTGCGCCCGGCCAGCCATTTCACGACCCGGTGGCGGACCTGGCTCTCTTGACCTCCTGGAAATCGCATTTACGGGCCGATATTCCCTTTCTCGTTCTGGACTGTGAAATCAATGACCCGGTATTTGCCGAGGCATGTGTGCACGCACTCCTGGGTAATATTCGGGTCAGACCGGTTCCTATATCCTAGCTTTGTCTCTTGACATCCCGACAGCGTGGGCTCTTTTTCAGAGTTGACAGCTATGAGACCTTCCCGAATTTCTGGACCCCGGGCCACGGCAGGGGCCTTCACCTTGATCGAGCTTCTCGTCGTTATCGCGATCATCGCGATCCTGGCAGGCATGTTATTGCCGGCATTGGCGCGTGCGAAGTATGCCGGGATGCGTTCGGCCTGCATCAACAACATCCGGCAGCAGTACCTTTCTCAGGCGATCTACGTCGGCGATTTCAAAGACAAGTTCCCGCCGCATGCGGATGCGAGCCCTGACTATCATCGCACGGGGGGACGCAAGGACAGTATTGTCGACTCGATGAAGACGAATTATGTGCCCAACCGGGCGGTACTCATTTGTCCGATCACTGCTAAATCGTTCGGCAACCTTTGGCTCAACTATGCGAGCATGAAGAACTATGCCGATAAGACAACAAAGGATTACGGTGGTTGGGATACCGACGCGGCGAATGTCTATACTCCGTACATGTGGCTCGCCAATTTTACACCGGTCATGAAATTCCTGGCTCCGGATGGCAAGGTGAGCGCCAATCCGGAGGACAACGAGCCTGCGTGGCCGGCGAACGGAACAGAAATGGACAGCCGTCGGGCCTTTATCACTCACCGGATCAGCGATACGCCGGGCACGAAGCTTTGGGATGTGGGGCACTTGGGCCGCTTTGATGGGGGTTCTGTAACCAAGCCGTTGTGGCAATGGAGCATTGCGGCGGATCAGTTGGTGGGACAGGCGGATGGGAGTTTGGTGATTCGGCGCAAAGCCGTCATGCGGGCTCGCGCCATGGGTGGGCCGAGCCCCGATACAAAGTTCTATTACTGAGGCGATCCCCGTCATCGGCCGGTGTTGGATTTTATCCTCGAACATTCTGTTGGGGAAATTGCTGTGCGCAAGAATTTCCGTCATCGGTCTGCGTCACTATGCCGCTCGATTAACCGCTCGATGAAGTGCCTGAATTTCGCGGGTCCGCGGGCAGTGCGTGGTTCGATTTGAATTCAATGCGTATCAAACGACTCGCCCCGGTGAAACCGGTACCCGAATCTGGCCGTCCAAAGCAGCCTTAGCGCCCGCTCGGGTTCCTGACCTCGTTGACTTGAGGCACGTTTCACTTAGCCTAGCAACGCCGCGTCAATGACTCGTCTGCAACATCAGATTCTCAATGCAACTGCGGCGATCCTGGTCGCCCTGTTCATTGCTCATTTTTTTGCGGCACGCGCGACCCACCGCTTGGGCGCGGACCTCGCCCGCCAACGCAATGCCATCGTCAGCGCGCGTCAAGTCGAAACAATCCTCCAGCAACTCACCCAACGAATCGCCAAAGGCGCCGAAACCGATCCACGGCTCACAGCCCTGCTGCCGAAACCCGCGTCTCCGGCAGCCCATCCCCCGCCGGCGAGCCCACCCCGTAAGTAGCGTTGACCTCTGTTCTCTCTCGTCCACTTCAATGACGACTTCAACCGCCTCTCCTTCCGGCACATATTCGCCATTTTGGGCGCTTTGGGTGGTCTTTGCTACCTTGAGCGCACTGCAAGCCACCTACCTGGTTAACGATTTTTCGGAACGATCTCAAGTGATGGCATCCAAACGTGATGTAGACAAACTGATGCCGGAAGTGGAAAAGATCAATCGTGCGACGGAATCGATGGGGAAAGGGCTCCTCGACTTGGCAAACGCGGGAAGTGGTGAAGCCAAAAAAATCGCGGCCGAAATGCAGATCAAGGTCAATACGCCCGTAACAGTGCCACGGCCGAAATGAGGCATTGACTGTTTTGCGAAGTGGGTCCCTCTAGCTCCCGGTCGTACTTCTTATGAACAAGCTCCAATTCTGGACGCTCAACACCGCCGGGCTGCTGCTGGTTACCCTGCTGATTGGCCATTTCTTTTTCGCGCGACATGTCAACGGGCTCGGCGAAGCGCTCGGGCGCGATCGCGCTCTCATCAACAGCGCCCAGCAACTCGAACCAGTACTAGACAATTTGGCCAAGCGCATTGCCAAGGGCTCGGACACCGACCCCACGCTCAAGAACATCCTCATCAAATACGGAATGAACGTAACCCTCGAGGTAGACGGAAAGAAGAAGAACTATCCGTGAGATCATTCTCGTCTCAAAAACTGACTCTATGAGCTACCCGGAGACCAAAGCCGTTCACGCTACCGAGGCGTACTCGCCTTTTTGGGCGATCCTTTCCGTTTTCACGACGCTGATTTTGCTGCAGGTCTCGTCGGTGATCGGCGACTTTAGCCAGCGATCTCAACTGAAGGCCGCACGCATCCAACTCCAGCCCATGATGGCTCAGGCGATGACCATCAACCGGACCACGGACGCCGTGGGTCGCGAGTTGGTGGCCATGTCCTCCACGAGCGCCGAGGCCGTGAAGATCATCAACGAATTTAAGATCCAACTCAACAAGCCGACGGTGGCTGGCAAGTAGAGAACGGCCCGACGGGTTGTGAGAGGTGCGCGTCCCGGCATCCGTCGGTGTGGCCCGACCCGGATCGAATGGGGCGGCGCGCCGGGACTTGCCTCGCATTGCGGGTTCCGCATACTTGGGCACGTATTCTAAATTATCGCATGAGTGCTTCTCCTCTTCACGTCGCCGTGACCGGTGCCGCCGGTCAGATTGGTTACTCCCTGCTATTTCGCATTGCTTCGGGTGCGATGTTCGGGCCATCGCAACCCGTCGTGTTGCATTTGATCGAAATCGAACCAGCCTTACCCGCCCTGCAAGGGGTCGTGATGGAGCTCGAGGATTGCGCTTTCCCGCTGCTGAAGGGAATCGTTCCGACGGCGAATCTGGACGAAGGGTTTCGTGGGGTGAACTGGGCTCTGCTGGTTGGCAGCGTTCCGCGGAAGCAGGGCATGGAACGGAAGGATCTGCTGAATATCAACGGGCGAATCTTTATTGGGCAAGGGCAGGCGATTCAAAAGAATGCGGCCAGCGATGTCCGTGTCCTCGTGGTTGGTAATCCCTGCAATACGAACTGCCTGATTGCGATGAATAACGCGAGGGATGTTGCGCGCGAACGGTGGTTTGCCATGACGCGTCTCGACGAGAACCGGGCCAAGAGCCAATTGGCACTCAAGGCTGGGGTGACGGTCGATCAAGTGTCCAACATGGCGATCTGGGGCAACCATAGTTCGACCATGTATCCGGATTTTTACAACACCCGCATCGGTGGCCGGCCAGCGACATCCGTGATTTCGGATGAGGGCTGGTTCCGGGACACATTTATTCCCACGGTCCAGCAGCGGGGGGCGGCGATCATCAAGGCTCGGGGGCTTTCCAGCGCTGCCAGTGCTGCCAATGCTGTGGTCGATACCGTGCGATCGCTGACGCGTGCGACTCACCCGGATGATTGCTTTAGTGTTGCTGTCTGTTCTGATGGCGCTTACGGGATCGAAAAGGGGCTGATTTATTCGCACCCAACCCGGAGTGACGGGACGAAATGGGAAATCATCCACGGTGTTGCTGTGAACGATTTTAGCCGGACCAGGATGACGGCGACCGAATCGGAACTGAAAGAGGAACGCGCCCTGGTGATTGATTTGCTTCCCAAGTAACCCTTATCGCAGTCGAATCCGGAAAAGTTCGACGGCACGGACGGTTCCGGGGATCGGCCGTTCGAACGGGTCGGAGGGGGCGTCGGTGAGGGGGGCTTGGCGGCACCGGCTATCAAAACGTGGCGCAGCCGTTTGGGGGTTCACGCGAGGAGGCCCTGCACAACGTTGCCGTAGACATCGGTCAGGCGATAGTCGCGGCCGGCGAACCGATAAGTTAGCCGCGTGTGATCGAGCCCCATGAGGTGGAGAATCGTCGCATGCAGGTCATGGACATGGACGATGTCCTGGGTGGCATACCAGCCAAATTCATCCGTGGCACCATGAACATGACCTCCCCGAATGCCGCCCCCCGCCATCCACATGGTGAATCCGAACGGGTGATGTTCGCGGCCATTGGTCCCTTCGGCGGTCGGCGTGCGTCCAAATTCGCCTCCCCAAAGAACCAAGGTGTCTTCGAGGAGACCGCGGGCTTTGAGATCCACCAGGAGCGCGGCGATGGGTTGATCCACCGCAGCGCACCGTTTGGGGAGTTCTTCCCGCAGGCCACTGTGTTGGTCCCAGACGTTATTCTTGGGTGCATCAAAAAGTTGAATGAACCGAACGCCGCGTTCGGCCAGTCGCCGTGCCAGCAGGCATTGTCGGCCGAACAGTTCTGTGATGGGATGATCGGTGCCGTAGAGCCGGTGGGTGGCCTTGGTTTCGCGTGAAAGATCGAACGCTTCGGGGGCCTCCTGCTGCATGCGGAACGCGAGTTCGAACGAGGAAATTCGCGCGTCGAGTTCGCTGTCGATTACGCGGCCGCGCTTGTGGAGGTCGTTCAGCTGTCGGAGCGTATCGAGCTTGTTTCGCTGCCGGCCAAGGTTGCCGGATGGGTCGTGCAGGTTGGCGATGGGGTGATTCAAATCGCGAATCAACGTTCCCTGATAGGAGCTGGGAAGAAAGCTCGAGGCCCAAAGTTGAGCGCCTTGGAAAACAGCGGCGGGACTGACTACGACGAATCCGGGCAGGTCCTGGTTTTCGGTTCCCAAGCCATAGGTCAGCCAAGAGCCCATGCTTGGGCGGGAGAAGGCTTGCTCGCCGGTACACATCTGGAGTGCTGCCCCGGAGTGGTTGATGTTATCAGCGACCATCGAACGAATGACACAGATGTCGTCGATGCATGCAGCGATGCACGGTAACAATTCGCTCACGGCCGTGCCGGACTGCCCGTGCGGGGAAAAGGTCCAGGGCGACGCAAGCAAATTACCGGTCCGGGTGCGTTCGAGCTTGGGCTTTTCGAGCGGGAACGGCTTGCCGTTGTCCTGCAACAGGCGCGGCTTGGGATCGAACAAATCCACATGGGAAGGACCGCCTGGCATGTAGAGAAAAATGACACGTTTCGCGCGCGCCAAGTGATGGGGCAGGCCGCCAACGATGGGGCGCGTGAGGGGAGCCATCACTTCTGAAACTGGATCCTGCGATGCGGCGGCGAGCAAATCAGTCAGCGCCAAGAGACCGAATCCTGCGCCCGCATGCGCGAGCCATTCGCGCCGCGAACATGGGTGGGGAATCCGGGGGTCATTCATTGGAGGTGGCGGCGTAGCGGACCGTGGAGGGATCAGTCCACATAAATAAATTCATTACTGCATAGAAGCACGTGGGCGAAGTCGCACCACGCGCTTTCTAAACCGGAGCCGCCGGATTGAGCGAGTAAGTGTTGGGCGATTTGGATTTCCTCCGGCTGCGCAGGCCTGCCAAAAAGCAACTGATAGGCCCACTGGATACGCGCCGCCGGGTCGTCGCCCGGCCTGCCAAGCAGGCGTTTCGCAAAATGGGACGCTTGGGCCTTCACAAAATCGTGATTAATCATGAAGAGGGCTTGAGGAGCCACGGTAGATATTGTTCTCTTTTCCACGGACGCATCGGGATTGGCTGCGTCAAAGAGAGTTGCAAAATTGCTCCGATCCCAACGTGCCGTTTGGACATACAGCGAGCGTCGGTTGGTGCCGACGTCCGCCCCGGCAGGGCCCCCCAGAGTTACATCGAGTTGGCCGGACACGAAGAGCATGGCATCGCGGAAAGCTTCCGCCTCTAAGCGGCGGGCGGAGAATCGGGCGAGCCAGCGATTTTCGGGGTCTCGAGCAGTTGGATCCCGCAGAACCGCGCTGCTTCGCTGGTATGCGGCGGAAAGCATGATTCGCCGGTGGAGTTCCTTCAGCGACCAACCTTCCTCAATCAAGTGCGCGGCGAGTCCGTCGAGCAAGGCGGGATGACTGGGGGGTTCCGAGGTCAGACCGAAGTTGCTGGGGGTGCGGACGAGCCCCTCGCCAAAGTGCCATTGCCAGACGCGATTGACGATAACGCGCGCGGTGAGCGGATTCGTCTTGGAGGCGATCCACGCAGCCAATTCGCGTCGTCCGCTGCCCTGGGTGATCGGTGGTTGAGATTCGCCGGCGAAGAAAGCAGGCATGCGACGGGGGATTACGGGTCCGAGCCGCGTATAGCTGCCGCGGATGTGAACGGGCACGTCCTGAATATTGGGGAAGAGTCCGCCCGGCATTCCACCCTCCTGCACCGTGAGCGCGGCCGGGTAGGGCGGCGGCAAGTCCGCCTGCAGGGCGTCGCGATCCTTTTCGAGCATGTGCCGTTCGGGATGATCCGCGGCGACGCGGGGTGACTGCTTTTCGAGAGCTGCGAGCTTCGCCTTGATCGATTCGAGTTGAAGCACCAGGCCGTCCCGAAGCGCGGCGACCGAGCGAGAGACTAGCGGCACTCGTTTCAGCGTAATCTCCCCCCCTTTCGTCCCCAAGTTTTCCATGAAGTGGGTACTATAGAAAATGCCAGCGAGCGCGTAGTAGTCGTGGTTTGAAATAGGATCGAACTTATGATCGTGGCAACGGGCGCAACCCAAGGTTAGTCCCAGGAATGCCTTGCCCACGGTCTCGATCTGGTCATCGATCATGTCGCTGACCAATTTTTCCTTGTCGGCATCGCCCCGGTCCCACGTGCCATTCAGCAGAAACCCCGTCGCAATCAAGCCCGCCGGGTCATTTGTTCCATTCGCATAATTCGTCAGCAAATCGCCGGCGATCTGATGCATGAGGAACTGATCGAAAGGCAGGTCGCGGTTGAGTGAGTCAACCACCCAGTCGCGATAACGCCAGGCTTCGAGAGGTTCGCAACTGGCCGTGCGCGCCTTGGGATCGGCGTCGTGATAGTCCGCGTAACGGACGACGTCCAGCCAATGGCGTGCCCAACGCTGTCCGTAGCTCGGCGACGCCAGGAGCCGATCGACAACGCGCGCGAAGGCGCCCGGAGCGGCGTCTTCGAGAAAGCTTCGGACTTCATCGGGCGTCGGCGGCAGACCCGTGAGGTCAAATGTGGCGCGGCGAAGCAACGTGGCGCGGTCGGCCGGTGGCGCCTTCTTCAGACCGGCGGCGGCAATCTTCTCGTCTAAGAGGACGTCGATCGGGACCTCCGCGCCAAGACCGGACACGGGTGGGCGTTTCAACGGTTGAAATGCCCACCAAGTTTTTGCCTTCTGGACGAGCGGTGCCTCGGCAGAGCGTGCCTCCGGCCCCAGAAGCGCCAACGCGAGCCCGATGCAGACAAATGTCTTCATTCCTTCAAAGCTCAAGGAGGCCCGGGAAATCCGGATCGTGCTTCGAGCTCTGCAGTTGGAGGAATTTGCTTCTTAAGGTTCACGAAGCCATTCTCTTTGCGGATTCACCGGCTTCCCCGTTTCATTTCGCCGGCTTGGGGAGGTTCAAAACGTCGTCATGCAGCGTCCCGACGAGGGCGAGCACTTGATTGATCAGATCTTTGCTGATCTTCAATTCTTGCAGCGTGGATTTCAGATTTTCGGCGATCGCAGTGAAATGCGTTTCATTGAGGCCTGGGATATTAGCGTGCGCGGTGCGCATGTCCTTGCCAGTCCATGGAATCGGGCTGCCGAGAGCGGCGGAGAGGAACTCCCTCTGCTTTCGACGCTGTTTATTCATATTGATGTCATCGAAGTAGTGCTTCACTCGAGCATCGGCGAGCACCTTCTTGTAGAACAGTTCCACGGCGGCATCGATGGCACCCTTGCCCCCAAGCTTCTGATAAAGGCTGTTCGCACGGACTTCGTTAAACTTTGTCCGGCAGGCCTCGGCGGCGAAGGCAAATGTCTTACCCTCGTAGACGACGGTGATGTTCGGGTCCACGGGTTTGCCACTGATGGGGCAGACGGTATTGATCTGTTCCTTAGCCGGTTCCGCAGCGAATGCCGGCAGGGCGAGAGCCAAGGCCAAGGCGGTGAGCAGGGAGATGTGGGATTTCATAGTGAGGTTAAGGTAGCATGCGGGCGGGCGATCACGCAACACCGTTGCCGAGATGACCCGCGCGACGGAACACCCACTCACCGGTTGTGTCTGCCCGGGATTGAGGAGTCCAATCCGAAAATCGGACCGGGGCCCTCACTCACACGGACGATGGGTCGCGGAGGGGGCAACTGGGAGCCGCTTTAAGGCGGGCTAGGCCTTCTCCTGAATCAACTCGCGTCGGGCTCCACTAAGGAGTCGCTCAACGAAGGTCGTGGTATAACTGCCGCGCCGAAAGTCCGGGTCCTGAAGGATGGCGAGCTGGAACGGGATGGTGGTTTTCACTCCCGTGATCATGTACTCACTCAGAGCACGGTTCATCTTGTCCATGGCATCCGCTCGATTCTTTCCGAAGGCAATCAACTTGCCGATCAACGAATCATAATACGGAGGAATGGTGTAGCCGGCGTAGGCGTGGGAGTCGATCCGGATGCCGCCGCCGCCGGGAGCGTAGTACATTTCAATCCGGCCCGGACTGGGGCGGAAGTCATCGAAGGGATCTTCGGCATTAATGCGGCATTCGATGGCATGCCCTTTGAATACGACGTCGCTCTGACTGATGGAAAGTTTTTCTCCGGCGGCAATGAGGATCTGTTGTTTCACCAGATCGACGCCGGTGACTTCCTCGGTGATGGGATGCTCGACTTGGATACGTTTATTAACCTCCAGGAAGTAAAAATTCCCCTGTTCATCCGCGATAAACTCGACGGTGCCCGCGTTGGAATAGTTGCACATCTCGGCGATGCGCAATGCCGCCTTGCCCATCGTCTTACGCAGTCCCTTGAATCGGGTCTCGAGGAGCGGAGAGGGGGTCTCCTCGATCAGTTTCTGGTGGCGTCGTTGGATGGAGCAATCCCGCTCGCCCAGGTGAATGATGTTGCCCCGCGTATCCCCCAGAATTTGGAATTCAATGTGATGCGGGTTTTCGATAAATTTTTCAATGTAGACTCCACTGTTGCCAAAGGCTTTCTCCGCTTCGCTGCGGGCGGTGTGATACCCCTTCACCAACGAAACGTCGTTGTGCGCCACGCGCATGCCGCGTCCACCGCCTCCGGCAATCGCCTTGATCATGACCGGATACCCAATCTTTTTGGTAACCTCCTTGGCGTCCTGCTCGTTTTCTACGAGCCCTTCGGAGCCGGGCGGCGTCGGGACGCCGGCCTTTTTCGCGAGGTTGCGGCTGACCGCCTTATCATGCAGTGCGTTCATAGCCGCCGAACGCGGCCCGATGAACCGGATGTTGCAGCTCTCGCAAACGTCGGCGAAGTGGGCATTCTCACTGAGAAATCCATACCCCGGATGAATTGCATCGACATCGGCGATTTCCGCCGCACTGATGATCCGATCAATCCGCAGGTAGCTATCGTTGCTCGGACCTTCTCCGATACAGATGGCTTCGTCGGCCACCTGGACATGCATCGAATTGGCATCGGCCTTCGAGTAGATTGCGACAGTTCGAATATTGAGCTCCCGGCAGGCCCGGATGATCCGGATGGCGATCTCGCCACGATTTGCAATTAGGATTTTCTCAAACATAGTTCGGAGCGGATGGAGTGCATCGGGAGGAGCGGACCGATTCCGATTCCAGCGAGACGGGGCCGTTGCAGAGGTTTAAAGAATGACGCTTGCGGAAACCGCTTCAGAGCGGCCGGATCTTGAAGAGCGGCTGCCCAAACTCTACTGGTTTGCCGTTTTCAGCGATGATTGACGTGATAATCCCCCGGGCCTCCGCCTTGATTTCATTCATCACCTTCATCGCCTCGATGATACAGACAACGGTGTCAGGGCCGACTTCAGCACCGATTTCGGAGTAGGGCGCTGAATCGGGCGAGGGAGACAGGTAAAAAGTGCCGATCATTGGCGACTTAATCTCGGCATCGCCGTTTACGGGTGCCAGGGGGAGGGCGGCGGGTGCGGAGGCGGGTGCAGAAGAGATGGCGGCGGAGCCGATCGCCTGAATCGGCCCGGCGGAGCGGCCCAGGGTGTATGCCGCCATTTCTCCGTCATCGAAGACGCCGCCAGAGCCGGCACGCTTTAGCTTGATCTTGAAGTCTTGCTTCTCCATTTCGAACTCCGTGAGAGAGTTCTTCTTCATCAGGTCAATGATTGCCTTGATATCTTTCAGGTCCATTTTGCAGTCGTTTAATATCTTCCAGTGCATGAATACACCGGACTAGAGCAAGCGGCGGGTCTAAAGCGGATACGGACGATCGTGGCTCGTAACAAAGGTAACAAAGGCAACTCGCCGGAACTCAAGTAAACAAAACCAAGCGAAAACTAAACCAGACAAACCACACTTGATCCTCCGTTAGCGGTTGCGTAACGGAGGCAGACCGTAGGTAAACCTCAAAATTTCGTCAAGCACACGATCCGTTTTTTTGAAATTTCTGCGTCAATCGATAGGTTAAATTGGCTATACGCGGATATTTCTAACGTTAACGGCTGCTTCCAAGCCCAATATGTATGAAAACGAGCCAAAACCGCAGATTTGTCCGTGGCAAACCGGGGCAATGAGGGATCGGTGGCGAAATTCTTCGCGAGCATGAATATTGGAAAGATGGATCTCGATGGCGGGAATTCCGACCGCAACAAGGGCGTCCCTCAGAGCAATGCTGGTATGAGTGTAGGCGGCCGCATTGATGACGATAACGTTTGCGTAACCTTTCGATTGCTGAATCCAGTCGACAAGTTGGCCTTCATGGTTGGTTTGGCGAAATTCGACGGAGACCCCCAAGACCACAGCCCTATCGCGGACCTGCGTTTCAATGTCTGCCAGAGTCGCTTTTCCATACACCTCCGGCTGCCGCTGACCGAGCAGATTCAAATTCGGGCCATTTAGGAACAAGACGTTCATGCTGCAGAGGAAGCCTTATCCAGTTGTCCCCGGGAAGTCGAAGGGATTTCCCGGGTTAGGCCAACCAGCACACCGGCCAACGTGAACCCCGTCCACGCCAGCGCTGGAAGATACAGTCCGAACTCGACGATCCCTTGAAGGAACCATCCCGTCACTCCCAGAGCGATGGCTCCCGGAAGTTCCTTGGGATGTCGGCTCCAAATCCGGTGCAGAACGAGTCCAATCCATCCGAGGAATGCAAGTGCACCGGGGAGCCCGGAGTCCGACGCTTGCTGGAGGTAATCGTTGTGGGCAAGGCGTGCCATCTCCGACTCTGGACGTTTGCGAGCCGCGTAGGGCCTTTGGAACGTCCCGGGGCCGGTCCCTACCCATGGGTGATCCCGAGTTGTTTCGATGGCTGCGCGCCAATAGTCAAGGCGGGCACCGGTGCTGGTCGCTCCCTGCTGGAAGTAGCTCTGAAACCGAAATGCAAACACGAGCAAACCCGCGGCGACCAGCAATCCCGCCGCGCAAAACTTCCGGCGATTGGATCCGGGGAACCGATTCCAGATCGACAAGGTTCCAACCGCGAGAGCGATCAGCCAACCGGCTTTGGACCCGGTCCAATAAAAGCAGCCCAATCCCAGGAAGTTCACCAGGGCGACGACCAGTACGCGAAGAAAGGGTCGGAGGGCACGGGTTCGGCTAATCGCGAGGGTCAATCCCAGCGGAAAAAGGAGAAGAATCACGCCGGCGAGCGCATTGGGGTAAACGAGAGTTCCGTTGATTCGACCTTTTTTCAGTTTAAATAGAATGGCTTCGCGGACGTGCGGACCGCTGGGAGAGGGCACAAGCAGTCCTTCTTCTTCCATCCGCCGCAGTGTTTCGGCTGGAAAATCTTTCCAACCTGATTTTTCACCTTCGACCAGGGTCTGGTAGTCCTGTCGAAACTCGAAAAAATGCTGATTCATGCCACGGATCAGCACGAAACAAAACCCGGCCAGGAGTCCGATGAACAACCATTGTGGCCAGCCTCGGTGGGTCAGCACCGTGGCGCCCAGCAGAAAGCAGCCAATGACACCGGCGAACTGCGGGAGCGTCTGCCGGGTCAGCCCCGAGTCGACCGAGTGTCCCGCGGAAATCATCTGCCACCCAAACCAGGCGGCGGGCGCGACCCACACCCATCGCGGCAGGGAGCCAATTCCCTGGAGCACCGCTTCTTTGCCGGCAATCGCACCGCAGAGACCGAGGGCCAGCAACAGAAGGCTAGCCCATCGAGCGGGCCAGGGTTGAGTCAACCACTCTTGGAACGTTGCGGGAGGATCGATTTGGTGATCAAGGATTACTGGATTCCCAAACTTTATCAGACAGAGACCGAGGAAAACGCCAAATATCAACGGGAACCAGAAGCTCCCGAAGTTGTACTGCCGAGATTCTGTTCGCACGGACACCCGCGTAATCATGTCAGAGCAGGCGGAAAGGGAGCAAAGGAAGGAAGGAAGGAAGCGTGGTAGCGGAGCGCTATTGCGGATTCGGCAATCCTCCAGGCAAAGGTGGGACCGGAGGGAGGGGGATCGGGGGCAAATTTGGATTCCTCGGGTGCGGAGTCATCTCGGGAGGAGGAGCAGGAATGACCCGTCCGCCACCCGTGCCCTGGTCCTGTGCGCGGCCGGAGATGGGTGTCGCCAGATTGGAGTTTGGACTTCCGGGAAAGGCCCCGAAGCTTCCTCCTCCTCCTTGGAATGTGGGAGCGTTGCCCGGGGATCCTTGCATTTCTGCGACGCCGCCGCGTCGGATAACAACGGGTCCCCCCGATGGCGCACGCGGCGCAACGAAAGCAGGTGCTTGACCGGGAACTCCCGGCGTCCCTGGCCCACCCGGCCCAGGGGCTGTCTTATTACCGTTGGACTTGTAGTCCAGAGTGGATTCCGTTCCGTTCTGCCGGATTCGAACGGTTTCGCTCGGCAAGTCAATCTGGAGGATCTCAACCCCATTCTGGGCGTCGCCCTCGTGAAGCGAGCTATACTCCGGTGATTTGGCACCGGGAAGATTGAACATGAGGTAGACGGTCTTGCCGTCGTCGAACTCCGAAAACCCAGTGAGTGTCACGTTGGCGGGGGGTTTCGGAATTTCGACCGCCTTGGGCTCTGGCGGCGGCGGTGGCGGTGGTTTAATGCCGAACGCATTCCGCTCGGGAATTCCCAGATACGGGTTTTCTGCAATCTCCCCCCGACACAACGGGGTCGTCAGAAGATTCGCCAACAGAACGGAAAACGGAACGACCGATAAAACGGCACTCGACGCGTCGCGGACTGGGCTGCCGATGACCCGCAGCGTCGCGAAAACGGCAGACCGCAGCCGAGCGGCGGGTTGCAAGCCACCCCGGGAGGCGGTCGAGCCCGGCGGGCGGCCTCGGATGTGAGACAGAAACGTCACGGGGCGAAAGTAATTCACAAGTTCTGAAACACCACGGCAAAAGATTGGTTGCGGCCCGGACGAGTGCATCACACCGAAGAGGCTATGCCCGTTGGGCCCGGTCCAACACGCGCAGGCGCCTTGTTGTCACCGTCGGCGGAAGACAGGCACGGCGCCTTGGAAAAGTAGATTGGGATAGACCTATCGGTCGGGAGAGCCAGATTTTCGGTCAAGTGAGGCCTTGCATTTTCAGGCCCGCGGCGTTTCCTTCGACGTATCGTTATGCCTCCCCATCGTCTTTTCGGGTTCGTTGCCACGGTCGCCATTTCGCTAGGGACCCTCTCGCTCGCTGCCGGGTTCTCGATCCAGGACGGCGATCGGGTGGTCTTTCTCGGCGACAGCATTACCGAACAGCGCCTCTACACAACTTACATTGAGGCCTACGCGCTCACCCGGCACCCCAACTGGAAACTGACCTTCCGAAACGTCGGTTGGGGCGGGGATACGGCTTGGTTGCGCCAACGGGCCCATCCGGACGAAGGTCAACTCTTCGCCGCTGACGGAACCGCTCAGCAGAAAATGGTCGAGGATTCCGTCGGACGCGGCCTAGCGCGGGATGTGCTCCCGCTGCGACCCACATTTTTGACGGTGAAGTTCGGGATGAACGATCATGCGTACCAGGCATTCCGCCCGGATATCTACCGGGCCTACGCCCGGAGCCAGGCGGAGATCGCGAAGGTGCTGGCGAGGGGGGCTACCCGGGTCACCTTCCTGACGCCGCAACCCATCGAGGAAAAACGCCCCGATCCCGACCAGGACATAAAGAATCAATCGTTGCGAACATTCTCAGATGGCCTGAAGGACGTCGCCGCCTCGAATAACGCTAGTTTTGTGGACCAGTTCGACCCGTACATGGGGGTAATGATGGCCGAGCGCGGTAAGGACCCGAAGGCTTTCATCGGTGGAGGTGACGCGGTCCACCCGGGACCGGCCGGGCACACGATCATGGCGTGGGCGGTGCTCAAAGGGCTCGGTGCCCCGGCCCTGGTCTCTCGGGCCGACATCAATGCCGCAACGAAACTCGTCACGGTAGAGGGGTGTCGGGTGGACCATGTCACCGTGGCCGACGGACGGGTTGAATTTGACCGTATCGACGACGCCCTGCCGATGCCGATCGACTCGCGTGCCGAGGCGGCCGTCCGGATCACCCCGATTCTGGATGAGTTGAGTCGCTATGAACTCCAGGTGACGGATCTGCCCGAGGGCTCGTATGAAATCACCATCGACGGAGAAGTGGCGGCCAAAGTCGGTGCGGATGTGTTGGCCAAGGGCTATAACTTGTCGATCGCACCCGGCCCGGTCACGAAGCAGGCGCGGGAAGTCCTGCAGTTGGTCTTCCAGAAGAACGACCTTTTCTTTAACCGCTGGCGCAATGTGCAGATCTACTCGTTTCCGGTCTGGGCCAACGGGCCCGAAGTCGAAGCGCGCCGCGCGTCCGAAGTGAAGCGCCTCGACGACGCGATCGCGGCGGCCGAAGCGAAGATTGACGTGGCTCGGAAGCCGCGATCCCACCACTTCGAGGTCCGGCCCGCGACGCCCTGAGCTGCCGTGCATCCCGAAGTTGTTGGAGAAGGTAGCGGACGCCGCGCTGCGGCGTCCCCGCGCCGTTCAGGCGCGGCACGAACCGCGCTCTGTCCGCCTGCTATACGCGGGCGGGGTTGTCGCAGCGCGACAACCTCTACCAACAACGTCGGGACGCACCGCCTGAGCTGAGCCCGGAGAATTGGTTCTTCATACGGGGACCGAATCGGGGCACATTGCATCCCATGAAGTCTGCTTTTGAACTTGCGATGGAACGGCTCAGTAAGGCTGCGCCGACGAAAACATTGACGGCTGCCCAAAAAAAGGAACTCGCGGAGATCGAATCGATCTGTCGGGCCCGGACGGCTGAAAAGGAATTGCGAATGCAGGACGAGCTGGTGGTGGCACAAGCGGCCGGGGACGGGGAAAAGGTCCAGCAAATCCGCGCTGGATTTGCTGCGGAAAAGGAAAAATTGGAGATGGATCGCGATGCCAAGAAAGCGCGCGCGCGGGGAGATGCGACGGGTTAACGCGGTGATATTGAGCGATACAGATCTTCGCGTTCGATCTGTTCTGCGACGACCGAGGGGACGAGGTGTTGGATGGGCAGGCCCGATTTGATTCGATCCCGAATTTTTGATGACGAAACTTTGAGAGGCCAGCCGCAGAGTGGATGGAGGCGGTAGGGAAGCGGTAATGCTGCCGACGGTTCGCCGGGGCGCGGTATGACAATGAATTCCACGATTTGAGCGAGCTGTTCCGCGTCCCTCCACAAGGGTAAGGTTGGGACGTGGTCAGCCCCAATCAGCCAGAACAGTCGCGAACCGGGATGACGACGCGAGAATTCACGGCAGGATTCCGCGGTAAAGCTGACGCCGCCCCGTCGGATTTCCATGTCATCCACGGCCATCCGAGTCTGACCCGCGAGCGATTGGCGGAGCATGCGGAGGCGGGCGGAGGCGGGTGCGGGCGTTGTGCCCGGCTTGAAGGGGGATTGGGCCGCCGGAAGGAAAACAAGGCGGTCGAGAGACAACTCCTCGAGGGCTGCCTGGGCGACCAGCAAGTGGCCCAGATGCAGCGGATCGAAGGAGCCGCCGAATAATCCGAGTGTTGGCATTGGATTCAGCAGCAGCGGTTGATGCCTTCGAAGCGTTGTTCGGCAGCGGCGACATAGGCATGTGCGCGTGAATCTCGATAGACCGCGGCGCGGACCTCGGGAAGGTCAATAACGACACGGGTGGAGATTCTTGCCGCATCATGCTGGCACGCCTGGGACTGCAATCGGTCGATGGCCGTTTCGCCGGATAATTCCCGGGCGAGCGACATCACCAATGTGGCGGTACCCAGCACTGGCAAAGGGCTTGCGGGCCGGAGGGCGGAGTCGGGAAGCCAGACTGCGGCAGTTTCTGTGAGAGTAGGGGCTCGTCTTCCATTGAGGAGCTTGAGCCATTCGAGGGCCGAAATTCCGACGATGGCGGCGGCGAGTGCCAGGAAGATTCCCGTGACGACGAAATCCAAGTGGTTGTTAAAGCGAAGACGGCTGGCTGTGCGCAATTGGTTGCGTGCGGCGACGGACGGAGGGGAATCGGCCGCTCCGGCGAGTTGTGTCAACCGCGATTGAGCTTCGGCGATGATCGGTTTCTGGACATCCGCGGCAGCAAGGAACCCGATCCGGGGGGAGGGGTGAAACATTTTTTGGACACCGGCCGTAAACGTGACCGCCAGGAGCCAGCACAAGGGCACCAAGGTCACGCAAGCGAGCGCCGGTGAGTTCGTGATGCCGATGGGGTTGGCGGGTTGGCGGTTGCGTCGGCCGAGGGCGGTTTTTAGAAGGACCGTGGTTCCCAAACAAAGTGCGATGCCCGCGAGAAGTTGATTGGCAATCCCAAAGAGCGGCCATAATGAATTTATCCCTCCGAGTGGGTCGCGGACTCCCTGAATCAGGAAGAATCCCCAACCTCCGACCACCAGCGCACTGGCGAGCGCATTGGCCGGGAGTGATCGGGTGTTGCCGAGAGACGGGCGAAGGTGGCCGAGAAAATCCTGCAGCAGATATCGGCCAACGCGCGTCCCTGCATCGAGGGTGGTCAGAATAAACAAAGCCTCGAACATGATCGCGAAGTGATACCATAAATCACTCCCACGCCCGCCGGTGACCTGGGAGAAGATGCCTGCCATCCCGACCGCCAGAGTGGCGGCGCCTCCCGTGCGCCCGTACAGGGACTTTTCGCCCATCTGACGAGCGAGTGAATCCATCGTCGACGTGTCGACGAGAAATCCGGTGGCATTCACTTTGGCTACCGTATCGGCGGCGACGGCAGCCGCGGTCGCACCGGTGCCTTTCACATTCATCGACAGGTAAATTCCTGGATCCAAAGTGCACGCCGAGATCATCGCCATGATGGCCACGAGTGATTCCAGGCACATTGCGCCGTATCCAACGGAACGGGCGTGCGCTTCCCGCGTTATGATTTTCGGCGTAATGCCGCTCGATATCAGTGCGTGAAAACCGCTGATTGCCCCGCAGGCAATGGTGATAAAGCAAAAGGGGAACAATTTGCCGGCGACCACCAATCCGGAGCCATCGATGAAACGCGTAACGGGTGGCATCTTCATCGAGGGCAAGACAAGGAGGACACCGAGCGCCAGGGCGACGATCGTACCGAGTTTCATGAACGTGCTCAGGTAATCCCTGGGGGCGAGCAGCAGCCAGACCGGCAGAATGCTCGCGGCGATGCCGTACGCAATGATTCCCCATGCAAGCGGTTCCGGACCGAAGGTGAGAAGGCGGGCGAGATTTTCATGGGAATGAATGTATTGTCCGCCCCAAACCGATGCGATGAGGAGCAAGACACCAATCACCGATGCCTCGAGGGTTTGCCCGGGTCGCCACCAGCGAAGATAACACCCGAGGAAGAAAGCGACGGGGATTGTTGCGCCCACGGTAAATACTCCCCACGGACTTTCTGCCAGGGTCTTTACGACCACCAGTCCAAGCACCGCCAGGAGAATAACCATGATGGCCAAGATTGCGACGAGAGCCACGGTACCGGCGAGCGACCCAATTTCGTCGCGAACCATTTGCCCGAGCGAGCGGCCATTCCTACGGATGGACGCAGCCAGGATGATGAAATCCTGCACCGCACCGCCCAAAACAACACCGATGAGGATCCAGAGTGTCCCTGGCAGATACCCAAATTGAGCGGCCAGGACAGGACCGACGAGCGGACCCGGGCCGGAAATCGCCGCGAAGTGATGCCCGAAGACGATCCACGGGTGCGTCTTGACGAAATCTCGTCCATCCTCATGGACTTCACACGGGGTTGCCCGGCGGTCGTCCAGCGCCAGGGCGGCGGTCGCGATCCATTTGGAGTAGAACCGATAGCCGATGGCATAGGTGCACAGGGCCGCGAGCACGAGGTACCCGGAATTGAGCGGTTCGCCCCGGGTCATGGTGATTTTGGCGTAGGCGGCCGTTCCCAATCCGGCGATCACCAACCAGAGACTGGTCTTCATAAGGAGACGCATTCGTGCGAGATTCCAGCCCGGCCGGGAAGATACAAGCATTTCTCTACCCAGTTCTGCAGGATTTTCCGCCATTTTGCCCGATGAATCCTCGTGGGTATCGATGCAATGTGGTACCGGTGAGGGGCCGAGTGGAACTGGGCGCTCTACAAATGGAAAAACTGCTCCTGATCGATGACGAAGCGGACGTGCAATACTCGTTTCGGAGGCTGTTCGCCTCCACCGAGTTGGCGATTCACACGGCCTCCGGTGGCGAAGAGGGTCTGAAGCTTTTCGCACAGGTGCGGCCCGATATCGTGGTTTCGGACGTGCGAATGGCGGGAATCAACGGCCTGGAAACCTTGCGCCGACTGCGCCAACTCGATGCCAAGGTGCCAGTCATCCTAATGACCGCGTATGGCACGACACAGACGGCGATCGAGGCGATGAAGTTGGGGGCGTTTGATTATCTTCTGAAGCCCTTTGACATTCCGAAGCTCAAGGCGCTGATCGCTGCCGCCTTGAAGGCATCGCGCGATATGCGGGAGGCGGTCACCTTGCAGCCCAGCCTTTCACGGGAGGATTACGAAGTTGGAGTGGTTGGACGCAGCGAGGCGATGCAGAATGTGTTCAAGCTGATCGGTCAACTGGCGGGCAGTGATGCCACGGCACTGATCACGGGCGAAAGTGGAACGGGAAAAGAGCTGGTGGCGAGGGCGATCTATCACCATAGCCGTCGGAGTGCGCAGTCATTTCTAGCGATCAATTGTGCGGCTCTCGCGGAGAATCTCCTGGAGAGTGAATTGTTTGGTCATGAGAAAGGCGCATTTACCGGAGCCACTAGCCAGCGAATTGGAAAATTCGAGCAATGCCATCGAGGAACACTTTTTTTGGATGAAATTGGCGACATGTCACCGGCCACACAGACGCGAATTCTTCGGGTGCTGCAGGAGGGTACCTTTGAGCGGGTGGGTGGTAACCAGACGGTGACAGTGGATGTCCGGGTGATTGCCGCGACGAACAAGCTTCTGGAGAAAGCGGTTACCGAAAACCGGTTCCGCGAGGACCTATTTTATCGACTGAACGTGGTTCGCCTGCAACTGCCACCCTTGCGGGAACGGAAGGAGGACATCCGGCTTTTGGTGGACTATTTCCTGAGAAAATTGGTCGGGAGTGGCCCACCGAAAGCTGTGGGCTCCGACACCCTCACGCGGTTGGAGGCCTATCCGTGGCCTGGCAATGTGCGAGAACTCGAAAACGTCATTCGGCGAGCGTTGGTGGTGTCGAAGGGCCCGACGCTCCTTCCGGCGGATCTTCCCGCCGAAATCGTTGGAAAAACGGAGGTGATGACAACGGAGTCGGGGATGCCCCAGGGGGCGAGCGGGGCGCGGGAAGATGTCCCGAGCCTGGTGACGCTCGCGCGCGCGATGTTCCGACAGGCACGGGTGGATCCCCAACTCAAGTTGATCCCCGCAGTGGAACGGGTTTTGGTGGTCGAGGCGCTGCGAGAAACGCGGGGAAACCAGGTGCACGCGTCGAAGCTGTTGGGCATCACGCGGGCCACTCTTCGGAAGCGAATCGAGAAATTCGAGATTCGGCAGGAGCTCAATATTGGATAGAAACTCAGACGAAAGTTCCCATGGCGATTCCGGTGGTCACTGTCGAAGCAATGCGAACGTGGGAAGAGGCCACGTGGTCCGCTGGCGTGCTGCCTCAAGCGGTCATTGACCAGGTCGGCCGTCGGATTGCCGATCGCGTGTTGGGCCTGGCTCCCCCGGGCTCTTGGATCTTATTCTTGGCAGGCCGCGGGAACAACGGCAACGACGCCCGGGCGGCAGTTCGCTTTCTGGATTCGATTTCGACCGAGGAACGTGCCGGAAGAAGTTGGCAACTCGTGTCCGTGACCGAGCCGGAGGCCGATGGGTTGGCTCTTGTCGATGCGCTGCGACGACGGCCGGCATGGATTGTGGATGGTCTGTTTGGCATCGGACTGAATCGTGCATTGAGCGAGCCCTGGAATCGGCTGATCGACCGGATTAATTCGAGCGGGCGGCCCGTATTGGCCGTCGACATTCCCTCGGGATTGGATGCGAATACGGGCACGGCCCTTGGGAGTGTGGTGAAGGCGGCAATAACGCTAACCATTGGGGCACCGAAGGCCGGGCTCCTGACTCCGGGTGCGTCCGCCCTTGTCGGACGCCTCGAACTGGCTCGCGACGTGGGACTCGTTGGAGTTCCGGCAACCGACCGACTTGTTTGGGTCGAATCGGATGATTTCGCCGATTTCCCCTCGCCGCGCGACGTCGACGTGAACAAGGGAGACTTGGGTCACTTGCGAATCCTAGCCGGCTCGCTCGGCTATCACGGGGCAGCCGTTCTGGCGGGCTGGGGGGCGCTGCGTGCACGGCCTGGCTTAATCACGTTGGAGACCCTTCCGGAGGTGTACGGTCCGGTTGCGTCGCAGATGCAGCAGGTGATGGTGCGCCCGGTGGTGGTGGGAAGTGGGGAACTGCCCGAACCTGCAAGAGCAACAGCCTGGCTTTTTGGACCGGGTCTCGCGTCGGGGGCGGCTCGAGTCCTTTGCGAGAAGAAATTTCTTGCGGCGTGGATCTCCGCGCCGGCTCCGGTGGTGGTCGATGCCAGTTCGCTCGATTGGTTGCCGGAGACCGCGATGGCGTCGGCGACGACACGGATTGTGACGCCGCATCCGGGGGAGGCGGCGCGTCTGTTGAAATGTTCCGTGGATGCCGTGGAGCAAAACCGTTCGGACGCGTTGCGCCGTATTTCCCAACGGTTCGGAAACTGCTGGGTGGTGTTAAAGGGGCACCAGACGTTGGTGGGGCGATCGGCCGGGACGATTAGCATCAATAGCAGCGGCGACCCGGGTCTTGCGCAGGGTGGAAGCGGGGATGTGTTGGCGGGATTCATTGCCGGACTTCTCGCCCAGCCGGCGTTACAGTCGGGGGTCGAAAAGGTGCTCCGCTATGCGGTCTGGCGGCACGGTCGCGCCGCAGAGGAACTATCAGTCTCGACGAGTTCATGGGCAATTGCCGATCTGGTGAGAGTGCTTTGAGTGGGGAACACACCCGCATCGATCGGGACCGGAGATCAATCCCGAGCCGTATGCGCGGGGTTACTGGGAACACTCGCCGGGAGTTGGGAGACTCGGCCCCTCACTCTCACCGGGCGGTGTTGGCACCGTGAAGTAAGAGATCAATCCATGGGAGGTCGCCGGGAGTCGTTACCTTCGGGTTAGGGTCCGCGCATTCGACGAGTTCCACCGGTTGGCCGATGAGATCGCAGGCCGCGGTGTCGTCGGTTATCAGGAGACCCTTCTCGTGGACCGCGGCCAGGGCTCGGCGGATGATTTCCAAGCGGAAGCACTGCGGTGTTTGCACGGTCCAGAGTCGGCTCCGG
This sequence comes from Akkermansia muciniphila, assembly GCA_945900455.1. Classification (GTDB taxonomy): domain Bacteria; phylum Verrucomicrobiota; class Verrucomicrobiia; order Limisphaerales; family UBA9464; genus SIBK01. The sequence continues at coordinate 2,190 of CAMDJH010000006.1, read as the reverse complement.
TCGAGATGTCGAGCGATGGTGGAACCGCCGTTGGACTCTTTGATGGTGTCCACGGCCCGTTGCGCGGCAACGCTGGCTCCGCTTCGTTGCGCGGAATCGAGGCAACGCTGGAGAGTTAGCAACGAGGTGCAAGGGCGGGCTCCGTCCTGGATGGCCACCAGGGTCGTCCCGGAGGGGACGGCTGCGAGTCCGTTGGCAACCGAGTCTTGTCGCTCCGGACCCCCGCCGGTAAGACTCCACGGTTTGGAAGGGTGTACGTGTGCCCGGGCAAGATCGCGAAAGGATGATTCGAGGTCGGGTCGTATGACCAACACCACGTGGTCGATTTCTGGAGACCGGTCGAGGCATCGCCATGTATGGGCAACGATGGGCGTACCACCAACCTCCAGGAACAGTTTATCCACGTCGGGCCCCATGCGGGTTCCCCGCCCGGCGGCGACGAGAATGGCGGTGGTCATTTCGAGGTTGGGTTTATGAAAAAACGGCACCGGTAGGCCGATGCCGTTTGAAAAATTGCGCGAAACGGCCCTTCCCTACTTCTTTTCCCCCCTTGGTTTGAGGGCATCGGCGGGGGCCGACGCATTCATTTGAGAGAGGACGGCGTCGGTGAGGTCATTCTCGCCGTTGGTATAGATGAAGACAGGGGCAACGTTGGCCGACATGGCACCGCTATCGAGCACGGCGGTGAAATTGCCCGCCTTGCCTTTCTCCGCCACAACATCCTGGATTTCCCGAAGGATGGCATCGCGCATGCGGCGCATCTGCTCGCCGAGAGAACGGTTGCTGGTCTCGTCGAAGTCCCGAATACTGCGTTGAATCGTCTGCAACTCCGTGAGCTTCCGCTGGGCTTCCTTGGTACGTTTGTCCTTTTCCTCGGCGGAAATGGCCGGATCCGACGTTCCTTCAATGGTCTTTCGGTATTCGTCGTTTGATTTGGTGTAGTCGTCTTCGAGGGTTCGGCGAGATTTTTCGAAATTACCCTTCGATTCCTGCATTCTTTCATTGGCTTGCTTCGTCTTGTAGTACCCATCGAAAACCTTTTGGAGGTTTACGAGGGCAAACTTCGTTTCCGCCTGGGCGGCGGTCAGCCAAAGGGCGGTGAGGGCGGTGAGGGTGGATCGAATCCAGTTTCTTGAGATGCTCATGTCAACAAAGGGGACGTAGTATTTCAGAAATCGCGACTGTAGCCAACGGTGAACTGGAAGCGCCCGCCGGAGGATGCACCCTCGGCGCGGCTAATCGGGATACCGTAATCGAGCCGAAGTGGGCCGATCGGCAGATTGAGGCGCAGTCCGACACCGTAGTTGTCGTTGTAGAGACCGGTGGGGTATTGCTTGGGATCAAAGCTGTAGGCGTCGGTGTAAACCATGCCGACATCATAGAAAACGGCAAAACGGAGACGATCGATGATCGGGACGCTGTAGTCGGCGGACCCGTACCAGTAGGTCCCTCCGCCGAGAGGTTCATTGCTGACGAGATCGCGGGGGCCAACCTCGCGGTATTTGGATCCGCGGAGGGAATAGGCACCGCCGAGAAAATGCCGATCGAACATGGGCACGCGATCCTTGCGACCGCGGTCCCCATCCCCATAGGCCTCGACGACGCCGAGGCGGCCGGATAGTTCCAGCACGTGTCCCTTGAAGAAATCTTCGAGGCCCGATGTGAATTTGAACTGTTCCGTCGGACTCCAGTACTGGGCGCCGCGGAATTCTACTTTGTAGAAGTCGGTATCGCCGCCCAGAGGACCGCCGGCGATTTCTCCGATGACCTCGGCACGATGACCGCGCGAGGGAAGTAGGAAGTTATTCCGCGTGTCGTGGGCTACGGTCGTGCCCACCTTGGACACCAATCGTTGACCTTGCTCCAGAACGATTTCGGATCGATTCGGGTTCGGAATTATCTGGCCGGCGCTGTTCGTGGTAAAAGGCCCGTAGGCGGCTCGGTAGGAGTCGGAGAGGTTAATATCGACGGTTTCGAGGGTATAGCTCCCGCCAATTTCGAAATGATGCGGCAACGCCTTTCGGAGGGCGAGGCGGGCACCGGTTTCCACTTGCTCATAATTATCCGAGTAGTAGTTCAGTTCCCGGTGAAATAGTTCGGTGGTGAGTTCGAGCCGTCGACCGAGAAACCACGGTTCGACAAACGTGGCGACGTAGTCCTTCCGCTTGGTGCCAAATTGCGCACGCAGCC
>CAMDJH010000005.1 GCA_945900455.1 Akkermansia muciniphila | reverse complement strand
GCGAAACGGCTACTGGCAGCAGTTATTCCCACACGCGCAGTTCTCCGTCCAGCCTTCTGGCTGACCACAATCTCTTCGCAATCTCAGCGCATTTTTTATCTCATCTTACTGTCACTCGAGAAAACCACCCTTTCCGTGAGATGCACCCTTCGGAGTAGGAACTGCTCACACAGCCTTGAATTTTTGCCACGGTCCCCTTTGACTATCGGGTGCGGGAGACGATGAAACGATTATTTACAACTGGGTGCGCCACCGTGTGGTGTTGCGTGTGGATGGCGGCGCGGATTCACGCTCAAGCACCGGCCATTGTCGCCCAACCCGTGTCGCCCACAAGCCCGGTGACCCTGGGCACTTCTGTGAATCTGTCGGTCCGAGCAACCGGCGCATCGCCATTGACCTACCAATGGCAATTGAATGGAGTGAACATTCCGTCGGCAACCGCTTTCTCGCATTCCTTCCGCAGTTTCCAGGCAGAGAACGGTGGTTCGTATCGCGTGGTGGTCGCGAACAGTCTCGGCACCGCCTATAGCACCACTGCCAAACTTGTTCCAAACGTTCCGCTCCTACCCTTCACGGATGAACTCGATGCGCCGGAAATTCTCCGACGCGGTCCCGCCAATCAGCTTCGCGGCAACAGCGGCGTCGGCGGGGGATCCAACGTACGAATGACCGTCGACCGAACGGCGGGAGAACCCCTCCATGCAGGCAACACGGGCGGCGCTTCCGTCTGGTTGGCCTGGGTTCCCTCCGTCTCGGGCATTGCCAGTTTCAGCACGGAGGGCAGCACGTTCGACACACTGCTCGCCGTCTACACCGGTGCCGACCTCAATGCTCCCGTCTATCGAAGTCTTAAGGAAGTGGCCTCCAGCAACGACAAGTCGACCGCCCTTCGCACCAGCAAAGTTTCGTTCAACGTTCGGTCTGGACAAGTCTACTTCATTGCGGTCGACGGACGCGGTTCGACGACGAAATCGTTGACGACGTTGACTCGGTCTGTGGTGGCGACCGGCGACATCGTTCTGACGTGGAACGTGCAAGAAACCCTGCTATTGCTGCCCGTTTTCACAACTGTGCTGGTCAGTAAGAGTTTTCTCCCCTTGGCGCCTGTTTCCATTCCGGCTGCGGTGGATTTGGGCGGGGCCGACTCCGCCGCATTCCTATGGTCGCAGAACGGCGTGCCGCTCCCGAATCAGCTCGGCAGCTCGCTCGTCCTTGACTCCATTACCCGTAGTCATGTCGGCACCTACTTTTGCGATGTGACGACCACTAAGGGAGGAGTTCGGTTGACCACGCGAAGCAAGGAGATTGACCTGCAGATTTCGCAACGCAGCGACAACACCGATACCCAGGTGCTCGCCGAGGATTCGTTTGCTTCCGCGGTAGAATATTCATTTGCTGGCGCGTCGGTTCACGGCTCCCTGTTGGGGAGTGGGACCGGGCGGCGTCTGGGCCTAGCCGCAGGCACCTCCGGGACGCAGATATTCAATACGAAAGACGCGACCACCGAGGAAGGCGAGCCTCTCCACTGCGGCGTCGCCGGCGGTCATTCGGAGTGGTACACGATTCAGACTGCGGCCGACGGAATCCTGGTGGCCGATACCGTGGGCAGTGACTACGACACCGTTCTCGCCGCCTATTTTGACAACGGCACCGGCACGGGCCTCTTCGATGGCCTGGTCAACGTCGCGTGCAACAACAACGCTCCCGGACTGGGTACGGCGAGCCGGATTTCATTCCCTTGCCAGGCGGGAAAAATCTATTACTTGGCGGTGGACGGACCAGGCGGGATTGCCCAAATCAACTATCGGCTGGGAGTTCCTCTTCGGATTGTCACTCCGCCGATTGGGGCTGTTCTGTTACGAAACTCTCCGCACGTGCTACGCGTTATTGTCGAGGGAGTGGGAACGCTCCGGTACCAATGGATCAAAGATGGAGTGGATATCCCCGGGGCGATTGATGCTACTTTAACTCTTCCCCCGGTCCAACCGCCCGATAGCGGACGGTATCGCGTTCGCGTAACGGATGATTTGTCTTCGACGTTGTCGTCGGAGGTCGTGTTGGTCGTTCAGTATGCTCCAATCTTCACTCAAGTCCCGGCCCCACAACTCAAGCTTAAGGGAGAGACCGCCGTTTTTACAGCACTGGCAGAAGGAGTCCCCGCTCCCACTTACGCCTGGTTTTTCAATGGAAGTCCACTCGGCATCACCACCCCAACTCTCAACCTGCCGGGACTTCAATTGAACCAGGCGGGGAACTACACGGTTTCGGCATCAAACGTCGCGGGTGTCACGCCCTCACCGGCCGCCGCTCTGACAGTCCACCAGATTCCGGCCGTCACGCTTCAGCTCGGCTCTCAGACTCATCGACCGGGCGAAACGGCAACGTTTCAAGCGGCGGCCACGGGTTTTCCGGCTCCCAGCTTTCAGTGGCAGTTCAAAGGCGTCGCCATCCCCGGCGCCACCGCGGCCACTCTCACCCGGAATAACGTCCAAGCAGCCGACGCCGGACCCTATCGGGTGGTGGTCACCAATCCGGCTGGCTCTGCCACCAGCGACGAAGCCACGCTTACCCTGGATTTCACGGTCGCTCCCAGCTTTACTCTGCAACCGGTTTCTTTGACGCGGCTCACCGGCGAAACCGCGACATTCAGCGTGCTGGCGAATGGCACGCCAACCCCGACGTTGCAGTGGTATTTCAATAACGCCCCCCTTTCCGTCACGGACCCCTCCCTCACCCTCCTGAACCTTCAACTCTCGAAGGCCGGCGAGTACTACGCTGTCGCCAACAATTCCAAGGGAAGCGTCACATCATCCGTCGTAACCCTCACCCTTTATCAACCGCCGACTGTCACGCTTCAGCTCGGCTCTCAGACTCATCGACCGGGCGAAACGGCAACGTTTCAAGCGGCGGCCACGGGTTTTCCGGCTCCCAGCTTTCAGTGGCAGTTCAAAGGCGTCCCCGTCCCCGGCGCCACCGCGGCCACTCTCACCCGGAATAACGTCCAGGCAGCCAACGCCGGAACCTATCGGGTGGTGGTCACCAATCCGGGGGGCTCCGCCACCAGCGACGAAGCCACGCTTACCCTGGATTTCACGGTCGCTCCCAGCTTTACCCTGCAACCGGTTTCTTTGACGCGGCTCACCGGCGAAACCGCGACATTCAACGTCCAGGCGACTGGCACGCCGGCCCCAACGTTTCAGTGGTATTTCAATAACGCCCCCCTTTCTGCCACGGACCCCTCACTCACCCTCCTGAACCTTCAACTCTCGAAGGCCGGCGAGTACTACGCTGTCGCCAACAATTCCAAGGGAAGCGTCACATCATCCGTCGTAACCCTCACCCTTTATCAACCGCCGACTGTCACGCTTCAGCCTCTCGACCAAACAATCCGACCGGGATTTCCCGCTATTTTCAAGGTGTGGGGCACGGGAATACCGGTTCCAGAATATCAGTGGCTATTTAATCAACAAGTGATCGCCGGCGCCAATAGCAGCAACTACGTGATTCCCAAGGCAAGCTTGGCCGCCCAGGGCACCTATCGATGTGTGGTGTTCAACACGGCGGGCACAAACAGCACGGAGGAGGCCACGTTGGAGGTACATCCCTCGGGATTACCCACGATGCAGTTGAATCTCGGTGCCAACGGAATCCTGACTCTTTCGGCCCAGGGACTACCGTCGGTTCCCTATCAGCTTCAGCAGTCGATTGACTTAACAGAATGGGAAGACGTCTTCATCTTGCAGTCGCCGTCCGGTCAGTATGAGATGATCGACAGCCTTTCGTCGTCGCCAAAATGGTACCGACTGATTCCGCCCTTGGATTGAGTAGGGCGGAAAGATTTCTGAAACAAATACTCGCGGGATAAGGTCTCCCACCCCTGTATGTCCCAGCCCTGGCGTCTGTTTTGTACGATTGTAGTCCTAGCGACCGGCTCCGTCCGGGCGCAGGTTATAATCAATGAAATCATGTATCACGCCCCGGGCGATCTCCATAATCTGCAATTTGTGGAGCTGCGCAATGCCTCGGACCAAGCCGTGGATCTATCGGGATGGGCGTTTTCGAAAGGGGTTGAGTATACGTTTCCGACGGCAAGCTACATTCCGGCGAGGGGCTATGGGGTGGTATGCCAGAACCGTCAGGTCTTCCAATCGTTTTACGACACCATTCCGCTGGGGGAGTTTAAAGGAAATCTGAAACGGAGCGGAGAGCGACTCCAACTCCGCAACGCCGAGGGCGGCGTTGTCGATACGTTGCGATACGATGACCGCGCTCCCTGGCCTCGGGCGGCCGACGGATTCTCCGCGTCGCTCGAGAGGATTTCCCAAAACGTTTCGGGAAGTCTCCCGGACAATTGGACGGGTTCCCCTCTCTCCGCGGCCCCTCTACGCCCCGGTGGATCACCAGGAAAACCCAATTCGATCGACCTCGCCGGCCTGCCGCCAATCATCAACCGCATCGAATCGCTTCCGGCAAGCCCGGGTCCCTCGCAACCCGTCATCGTTGAGGCGGACGTTACCTCCGATGCCGGATTGCGCGATGTGGAACTGCTATACCGAGTGGCATCCGTCGGGTCCGAGACGCCCGAAAAATCGGTTCGGATGACACGGGTGACGAACAATCGGTTCCGAGGAACCATACCCGGACAGCCGCAGATGTCCCTTATGCGATTCCGGATCGGTGCCACCGACACTGCGGGGCTAAGACGAGTGTACCCTGCACCCACCGAGCCGCGTCCGGCCATTTCCATATTTGTACACACAAACATTGCGCCGGACCGAGTGCCGTGGGTGTTGATTATCCAAACAGATGAAGACGCCCGGAAGCACGATCCCGGAAGCCAGGCACCCCGTTTCTTAATTGGACGGCCGCCGGAAATGGAACTGCCCGTTCAGGGACACAGCGCCGTGGTGTGGGTGGAGCCCGGAGGTCATCCCCCGACGGTCTATGATTTCGTAACGGTCGCCGATAGGCCCGCCGGGCGGAAAGTCCACTTCCATAAGGATCGACCCTTGAACGGAATGTCGACTATCAGCCTGATTTTTGAAGAGAACGAACGATTCATCCTGGCGGAACCGCTTGCCTTCATGCTGTACCGCAAGGCGGGAAATGCCGCCTGCCTGACGGATTTTGTGCGGGTATGGGACAATGGTCGCCCCGTCGGATATCAGTTGCTCATTGAGCAACCGAACAAGACCTTTCTGCATCGTAACGGCCTGCGCGACGACGGCAACCTCTACAAACTGCTCTGGTATGAGAATGGCCTCACCAATCAGCATGAAAAGAAAACCAATCCCTATACCGGGCACGGGGATCTTGAAAGACTCGTGGCGGATCTCGATCGAACCCAGAGTGCCGAACAGTGGGAATTGATCCGGCGCGAATTCAACGTCGAGCAAGTGATCAATTATTTTGCGGTCAATTCCCTGTTGTCCTATTGGGACGGATTCTTCAACGGCTACTTCACCTACCATGATGTCAAGGGGACTGGGAAATGGGAGATGTACCCCTGGGATCAGGACAAGACATTTGGTTACTATGACGGTATTCCCGCCAATCAGACTTTTTACGAACTCCCACTGAGCTACGGGGCGGCGGGCGACGTTCCACCGGGCTGGACTCAGGCGCAGCCACCGCAAGACCTTACGGCCATCGACAGCCCTTGGTGGCGTCCCGGAGGATGGTTTTCGAAGCCGCTTCTCGCCAACCCGCAGTTGCGCCCTTACTACCTCGCCCGCATTCGGGAATTGCTGGAAACGGCGTTCACCGAAGAACGACTTTTCCCGATCCTGGACGGCTACCGGAGCCGACTGGAAGGGGAGGTCGCCTACCGGGCCGGACTTCACGGCGAAAAACCGGAAAGGGCCCAGGCCCGATTCGATCGCTCGATCGCATCGATCAAGCACAACATCACCCAGCGGCGAAAGTGGCTTCTCGCGCAGCGGGAAATCCGCTCCGCCGGCGCGTTCGATCGTACAAGACTCCGCTAATCGGACTCAGCTGATCTTGAGCAACGATCGGGCCTCCGCCAGACCCGGAGCGGGTCGGCCATATTCGCTCGCGGTCACGCGGGCCAGCGCCACGAGATGCCGCCAGCGAAAGGCCGGGCGGGTTGCCGCGAATTCTTCGGATGAAGTTCGATAAAATTTTTCCGCGTGCAACGAGCCATCCTCGCTCACAGCGTAGCGCAAGAGCAGGTCAAATACCGGCCTCGGGGCATGCCCGAGTTCGCCGTAGCGATGAATGAGCGCGGACGCACGTGCCTGTAAGTTCCCACGAATCGCCTCGTCGGCGTCGCGAAGCAGCGTCGCGGGATCGGTCACCTTCTCGACCTGATCCAACTGCCAGCCGTAGGGCAATGGCTTCCAGTTGAGGAAATCACCGCCGCGCGCGGTGCGGTCGAGAGCCATTTGATAGGCACCGAGAATGAGACTGGCGAAGCAATTCCGGGCGTTGCCCACCCGCGCGAGATTGCGCCAGGCGTTGGCGGAATCCGTGGCATGGACCCCAATGGAATCCCCGTGAACACTCCCAATCGGCTTACCGAAAACTTCATCGCGAGGCGTGCGCCCCATGTCACGGAGAACGAGTTGATTGGCAGCGAGCGTGAGTGCTTCGCCGATCGCCGCCGGATCAATCCCTTCCGCGAGCGCCGTCGCGGCGGCAGATGCAGCCTGAGTGGGCGATGATTTGAAGAGGGTCTGACTAAATTCCGCCACCCATTTGTCTTCGGCCGGGAGATTGCCGGGACTGCGCCCGAGGAGTTTATGCTCGTCGAGAAGTTTCGGGAGAAGGGAGCGGGGCTCGTTCCAGGTTTCGGTGCGCGGCCACGACTCGGCCTTCACGCAATAACGCACCGATTGACGGAGCAACGTGTGAGCCTGATCCCGGCCGATAATGCCAAGCATGTCCCAGGCGCGGTATGGAAGCACGACCCGGTGAACCTCGGTGTTGTCCTGCACGGCCATCAGCAGATGATTGAAGGCGTCGTCGACCGACCCCTCCGCGAGCGCGGCAAAGGTTTGCTCGGCGGCCGTGATATCTTTCTCGCGAACCGCGTCGCGCAGCCGTTCACCGCCAGGCCGACCCGGGGAGAGTGCCGCAGGTTTGACGGCATGCAGCACTTCGCTCTTGCGACCGCCGTTTTCCTGGATGCGATGGGTATTGCGATACAGCACCTTGAAGACAGGCAGCGGTTGCAATGCGGTGGGGAGCTCCTGCGCCATGTGGAACGCCGGTGCGAGGGCCATCATGGTGTGGAAGCCCACGTAGTCCTCGCCGCCAAACGTACGGGCATTGGCCAGCGCGGCCGCCGCCACCAACTGACGGAGATCCGTGCCCGAGTGAAGTTTTTCCGTCAGCTCGGGAAGAAGGCGGGTGGCAGGCGTATCCTGCATCAGACGAACCAGCGGTTCCATGGCACCAAAGGACAATTCATTCGAGTCACCGGTCAGGGTCGGAGCGAGGCCAAGTCCGTGGGCGGTTTCGAAGCCGACGGTGGCGACTAGCATTCCCCGACCAACATCGGCGAGGAATTCACGACGAGGGTGAGCTCGTGTTCATAGGCGTTTTCATGGGTGTGCCTCATTCAATCTGCCTTTTCAAGCTGTCCTCGACTGGCTCACCGATGGCGTAAGGGGTCAAGTAGATTTGCGGTCAAGAGGACGGACAGATCGAATCCTCACATTGCTTTCGTGACCATTCTTTCGTCAACTATCCCATCGCCTCAGGCTTTGAATCTATGGCTCCCGCGCTGAATCGCTCCGCGACTCTACCCAGTGCGCCCTGCGCTCAACAGCGCCGGCGCCGTGCGGCGCCGCTCGTTGTCTTGCCGGCTTTCGCGATGAGCCTACTGCTATCGATGGCGCGCGGCGACATTGACTACCCCAAGGACATCAAACCCTTGTTTCGGATTCATTGCACTCCGTGTCACGGAGCCCTCAAGCAAAAGTCGGGGCTGCGGTTGGACACCGTCGAACTCATGATCAAGGGTGGGAAGTCCGGACCGGCTCTGCAGCGGGGAGACGCCGGCAAGAGTCCCCTGATCGCGCGCATGTCCACGGGCGACCTCAAGGAACGCATGCCGCCCGAGCATGAAGGCGAGCCGTTTTCCGAATCGGAGATCCGGCGTGTCCGGGAGTGGATCCAGGCCGGCGCCCCCGCACCGACCGACGAGCAACCCGAGGCGGATCCATCGGAGCATTGGGCTTTTCGCCCCCAAACACGCCCGGCACCGCCGATGACCCGCGACCCGGCCTGGCTGAAGAACCCAATCGACGCCTTCATCGCACGGGAACACGAAGCTCACTCGCTTACCCATCAGCCGGAAGCCGGCCGTCCGATATTGTTGCGGCGCCTGCATCTTGATCTCGTCGGCCTGCCGCCAACGGCGGGCGAGATGGCGGCCGCCGAGCGCGATCCCTCGCCGGATTGGTACGAGCGAACCGTCGAACGTCTGTTGGAAGATCCGCGCCACGGCGAACGTTGGGCACGGCACTGGATGGACATCTGGCGCTACAGCGATTGGTGGGGCCTGGGTGACCAACTGCGGAATAGCCAGAAACACATCTGGCACTGGCGGGATTGGATCGTGGAATCGTTGAATGCAGATCTGCCCTACGACGAAATGATCCGACAAATGCTCGCCGCGGACGAACTGTATCCAAACGACCTCAGCAAACTGCGCGCCTCCGGCTATTTGGCCCGCAATTTTTTCCTGTTCAATCGCAATCAGTGGCTCGAGGAAACGGTCGAACACGTGAGCAAAGGGTTGCTCGGCCTGACGCTGAATTGCGCCAAATGTCATGACCACAAGTACGACCCCTTTTCTCAAGAGGATTTCTATCGGATGCGGGCGTTTTTCGAACCGTACCACGTCCGCTTGGATGGCCTGCCCGGAGAGGCGGATCTCGCTCGCGATGGCATCCCCCGAGCCTACGACGGCTGGCCCGACAATCCCACCTACCGCTTCGTTCGGGGCCAGGAGAACAACCCGGACAAGGCGAACCCCCTCGCCCCAGGAATCCCTTCCGTTCTAACGTTCAGTCCACTGAGGATCCAGGCTGTGACGCTGCCCAACGAAGCCTGGGAGCCCGAACGCCGTCCCTGGGTGTTGGCTGGGCATCGAGCCGCAGCGCAGTCAAAAATCGAGCCTCTGGCGGCGGCTCTCGAGAAAGCCCAAGCCAAACTCCAGAGACTTCAGAGAACCGACGCCCCAACCGCGACCAACGCGATCGCTGAAGCGCAAGGCGAATTGCGGCTCGCCGAGTCGACCCTGGCGTTGGCGCAGACCGAGTTCACCAGCGTCGAACGGCGCTCGGAATCCATGCAGGCATCCTGGGCCCGAAAGGACAGCCGAAATCCCGAAATCAATCCCTCCCGGGCACCGGTCGAAATCGACGCGAATCATGCCGCAGTCCGCGCCGAGCGTGACGTGGCCCTCGCCAAAGCACGCCACGGTCTCGCCACCGCCGAGCTCAAGCGGCTTCAGGCCGCGGCGGACAAAAAGGATTCCGTCGAAAAAGATCTCAAAAAAGCTCAAGAAGCCCTCGATAAAGCCCAGCAGCAATTCGCGGCCCCTGTCGGCAAGGATGAATCGTATGCCCGACTGCCCGGAGCTCTCTGGACCCCGACGCGGTTTCTCGATTCGACCAAGGACGACCCCACCGTGGCTTTCCAACCGAAGAGCACGGGGCGACGCAAGGCCCTGGCCGAGTGGATCACCGATGCTCGCAACCCGCTAACCGCTCGAGTCGCCGTCAATCATCTTTGGAACCGGCATCTCGGAACTCCGTTAGTGGCCACCGTTTTCGATTTCGGACGCAAGAGCCCGCCACCGATTCACCGCGAGCTGATTGATTGGCTTGCCTGTGAATTGATCGACAGCGGGTGGAGTCTGAAACACCTGCATCGCCTCATCGTAAACTCGGCCACCTACCGCATGAATTCCTCGGTCGCCGGAGCGGAACTCAATGGTGCGAAAGATCCGGACAACCTCCGCTGGTGGCGTCGGTCACCGATCCGACTGGAAGCTCAAGTTGTCCGCGACTCGATGCTATCCATGGCCGGCATCCTCGACTTGACCCTCGGTGGACCCTCGGTGGCGTCCTCAGATCAGGCCGCGTCCACGCGGCGCAGCCTCTACTTCTATCACTCGAACAACGACCGAAACCTTTTCCTCACAACCTTCGACGAAGCGAACGTGAAAGAGTGCTATCGGCGCGAGCAGACGATTGTGCCACAGCAAGCCCTGGCACTTTCCAACAGCCGACTCGCCTTGGACGCCGCCGCCCAGATTGCGACCCGCCTGAGCCATCGGGAAGAATCCGGTGCCAACCACCCCATGGACGACGAGGCCTTTATTCGGAGCGCCTTCGAAGCGGTGTTAGGCTTCGCCGCCGGCAATGCTGAAGTCGCCCAAAGCCAGCTCGCATTGGATGCTTGGCGCAAATATCCCGAGATCACCGACTCCGCAGGAACCGAAGACCCAGCCCGCGCCCACCTGATTTGGGCTCTGATCAACCACAACGATTTTGTTACCCTGCGCTGAATCCAGTTCCGCGCCTCCCACTTCAATAAAGACCTCGCACCATGACGAACCGAATTCAACCGAGTCTCTCCTCTGGATGCCTCCGTCGCCGCACGTTTTTGGCCGATGTGGGGATGGGGTTCACCGGACTTGCCTTGGGAGCCATGCTGCAACGCGATGGGTTGGCAAGCACCGACGTTTGGAGTCCTGCCACCGGCCAACCGCACCGCACTCCGAAAGCAAAAAGCGTCATCTGGCTCTTTATGAACGGCGGGATCAGTCACATGGAAAGCTTCGACCCGAAGCCCATGCTGACAAAATACGCCGGCAAAACCATCGCCGAAACGCCGTTCGCCGACGTCCAAAATCCGAAGAAGCTCGCTCTCGAAAGACTGGTAGTTCCCGACGCGAACGGAAACCAGCGGAACACCCTCTTTCCACTCCAAATCGGCTTCAAACAACACGGCAAGAGCGGCATCGAGGTCAGCGATTGGTTTCCCCATGTGGCCCGCAACGTGGATCGACTGGCAATCGTCCGTTCACTCTGGACCACGGACAGCAATCACGGCGCTCAAACTCAATTCCATTCGGGGCGCCATCAAAACGACGGCGACTTTCCGACGCTCGGCGCCTGGGTCCACTACGGGTTGGGTTCGTTGAATGAAAACCTACCCCAATTCATTTCGATGGGCACGCGCGAGTATTGGAACAAACGGGATGGCCACTACCTCGGCCCCGCCCACGACGCGGTCCCCCTTCGCATCGACCCCAGTAATCCCTTGGACTTCGGCCGTCCCGAGCGCCCGTTTTCAAGTGACGCCCAGCGCATCGGAATGGACTTGATCCAACGTCTCAATGGTCTGCGAGGGGTCGAGTATCCTCAGGACCCCGCCATCGCTGCACGCGTCGCCTCCTACGAACTGGCATTCCGCATGCAGCAATCCGTCCCGGGCGTCGTGGATTTCTCCAAGGAAACGGAGGAGACGAAGGCACTCTACGGGTTGGATCAACCCCACTGCCGGGACTTCGGGATGCAACTCTTGGCGGCGCGACGCTTCGTCGAACGCGGCGTGCGCTTCATTCAGATCCAACACGGCGGAGGCGGTGCCGGCGCTTGGGATGCCCATGGGGGTCTCAAAAAGAACCACACCACCAATGCCCTGGCCGTGGATCAACCGATCGGCGGTCTGCTCGAAGACCTCGACCGCCGTGGCTTGCTGGATGAGACGCTCGTCATTTTCGCCACCGAGTTTGGACGCACGCCCGGCACTCAAGGCTCGGACGGCCGGGATCATCACATCTTCGGATTCACGGTCTGGATGGCCGGGGGCGGGTTGAAACGCGGGGTCGTCCACGGCGCAACCGATGAAATCGGGTTCCACGCCACCGAGAATCGTCATTATGTCACGGACATCCACGCGACCCTCCTTCACCAATTGGGGCTCGATTCGCGCAAACTCGAGATTCCCGGGCGCAAACGCCTCGAAATCGACCACGGGAAGCCCATCCAAGAAATCATCGCGTAGCGTCCCCTCACCCGCCCTTCGGACACCCTCTCCCCCACTCGAAATGGCGGCGAGAGGGCAGGGTGACGGGGTGGTTCATGGAGCAGGGGGCCACCTTGACGGTCTCGAACGCCCCTCCTAGCTTTAGCGGGCCTTGAAAAACGAGCCCATCCAAAATTTCTCGATCCCGTATGTCATTGAACAAACCGGCCGCGGCGAGCGAGGTTACGACCTTTACTCCCGATTGCTGGTGGACCGGATCATATTCCTCGGCACGCCGGTGGATGACATGGTGGCGAATGTGATTGTTGCGCAGTTTCTCTTCCTCCAGATGAATGATCCGAAGAAGGACATCCACTTCTATATCAATTCGCCGGGCGGCAGCGTCACTGCGGGCTTGGCCATTTACGATACAATGCAATGGCTCACCTGCGACGTGAACACTTACTGTATCGGACAGGCAGCGAGCATGGGAGCGGTCCTGCTGGCGGGTGGCACGAAGGGAAAACGATTTGCACTACCGAATGCAAACATCATGATCCACCAAGTGCTCGGTGGGGCGGAGGGCCAGGCTAGTGACGTTGAAATCCGAGTGAACTATATGCTGAAACTCAAACAACGTCTCAATACCATCCTCAGTAAACACACCGGCCAGCCCTATGCCATTGTCGAAAAGGCGTGCGACCGGGACAATTTCATGAGCTCCGAGGACGCCAAGGCATTTGGACTGGTCGATGAGGTCGTTACCAGTCGTCGGGAAATTCCCATCGTGGTTGCCACCGATGCGCCAAAGGCTCCCTGATCACCCGCCACTTCGACTAGTTCCCCGCCTATGGCCCGAGCATCCCAGATCACCATGTGCAGCTTTTGCGGCAAGTCGCGTGCCGAGGTGAAAAAGCTGATCGCCGGTCCCGGGGTGTACATCTGCGATACGTGCGTGGTGACTTGCAAGACGCTCCTGGATAAGGAATTGAAACAGGACGTCCAGAAGCAGGTTCACTCCCTGACAGTCCCAAAACCTGCTGCGATCAAAGCCCATCTGGATCAATTTGTAATTGGCCAGGACGAAGCCAAGCGGACACTCGCGGTCGCAGTGTACAATCACTACAAGCGAATCTTGTCGAACGGAGTGGGGGCCGAGATTCCCGCGCCCGCCGAGGGTGGTGTTGAATTGGAAAAAAGCAACGTGCTGGTGGTGGGGCCGACGGGTTCAGGGAAGACGATGCTCGCCCGAACGCTGGCGCGAATCCTGGATGTTCCATTTGCAATCGCTGACGCCACATCCATCACGGAGGCTGGATACGTGGGGGAGGACGTTGAAAACATCATCCTCCGCCTGCTGCACAATGCCGACTATGACGTCAAGCGGGCACAGGTCGGAATCGTGTACATTGACGAAATCGACAAGATCGCACGCAAAACGGAAAACGTGTCGATCACCCGGGACGTGAGCGGCGAAGGAGTTCAGCAGGGTTTGCTGAAGATTTTAGAAGGCACTCTCTGCAGTGTTCCACCGCAAGGGGGGCGCAAGCATCCTCAGCAGGAGTACATCAAGGTCGATACAACCAATATTTTGTTCATCTGCGGCGGAGCGTTTGTGGGCATTGACCGCGTGATTCAGCGGCGCCTTGGCCGGCGCGTCATGGGATTTTCGGCGGGTCCGGAATCCATCGAAGCCGCCAAGGCAACGACGCAAGAGATCCTTCATAAGATCGAGCCCGAGGATCTGCTGACCTACGGTTTCATCCCGGAGTTTATCGGCCGACTTCCCGTCGTGACGATTCTGGACGAGCTCTCCGAAGATCAGCTCGTGCAGATTCTCACCGAGCCCAAGAACTCCCTGGTAAAGCAATTCTCCCGGCTCTTGTCATTGGATGGAGCGGAGCTGGTCCTGACGCCGGATGCCGTCCGAGAGCTTGCCACGCAAGCCATCCGGAAGGGGACCGGAGCTCGGGCACTACGTGCCATGATGGAACGATTAATGAGAGACGTTATGTTCGAACTTCCGGGTTCTGGAGACATCGTGGGCGTCAGGATCAATCGGGCGGTCGTCCGAGGGGAAGCCAAGCCCATGCTGGATCGGAAGCATTCTGCGGCTGCGGCCTGACGCTTGCGGGCTCTTACGAGAGAATGCGGCGCCCTTCGTCGAGGAAGATTCCCTTGAACATCATTTCGAGGGCCTGCGGGTTGCTGGCTTTCGTGAGGGCTTCTTTCTCGGAGATTTTGCGCTCCTTCACGAGATCGTACATCGCCTGATTAAAGGTCTGCATGCCATCGTCACGAGCCGTTTCGATGGCGGCTCCGATTTTTTCCAAGCGGTTTTCTTCGAGCATTTTTTTCACCGTGGGGGTGTTGATCAGGATCTCAAGGGCCGGCGTCACGCCGCCGGAAATTGTTCCGACCATTCGTTGGCAGATGACGGCCCGGAGCGTTGCCGCCAATTGGCGGCGGATTTGTTCCCGTTCCTCGGGGCGGAAGAAATCGAGAATTCGCCCGATCGATTGTGCGGCATTCTGCGTATGCAAGGTTGAAAGGACCAAATGTCCCGTATCGGCAGCGCTCATGGCGGCCTGAAAGGAAATGGAATCCCGCATCTCACCGACCATGATAATGTCGGGATCCTGGCGAAGCACATGTTTGAGCCCCTGCTCAAAGCTGGCACTGTCCAGCCCGATTTCCCGCTGTTCGATCACGCTTTGGTTATCGTCGAAGACGAATTCGATTGGATCTTCGAGGGTGATAATGTGCTTCTTGAAGCTGGCGTTAATGTGCTCGATCATCGCGGCCAGAGTCGTCGACTTTCCGCAGCCAGTCGTTCCGGCCACGAGCACGATCCCGCGCGGAGCCTTAGCGATTTCCTTGATGATCGGCAGCAATCCCAACTCCTCGAAGCTCGGCACCTGCGTCTTCACGTAACGCATCGCGAGAGCGAAGCTTCCCCGTTGCTGAAAAATGTTCGTGCGGAACCGCCCAATCCCCTGCTCAAAGTAACTGAAATCAACTTCTCGATCCTCCTCCAGCCGCTTTTTTGCATGCGACGGGACCATTTTCTCGACCACGTTGTCGAGCCATGCCGTGGTCGGTGACGGCGCATCAACCGCGATCAACTGGCGATTGATTCGAACTATCACCGGAGCACCGATCTTGATGTGGATGTCGGATGCACCGCCATCGACGGCGGCTTTCAAAATTCCTCGAAGTAATTCCATATAAAATACAAGCTCCCCAACCGACGCCGCCTCGGAGTTGCCCGGCAAGCGCTAGGCAACCAGCCACGTAATCTGCGAGGGGCGGCTCGAAATCTGAAGGAAAAAGACGGCTACCCGCCAGATTCCACCGTCGACCGGGTCGCACGCAACAACCTCAGCGCAAATCAAAAACTCCCGTCCGGCGGTCCGGACGGAGATTTTCAGCTCCGAGAACAAGGGCCAACGGCACTGCGAATCAAATTCCAAGCCACAGCGGCGCGGAGTGAACTGCGACGGCAGAAGAGTCACGTTCAAACCGCCGGCATCGGCCATTGCCCAAGGCTTCGTCTTGGAAAAACTTGCCCACACAAACTGGAATCCAGGGTCACAGTACCAGACATTCAATCTGCGTCAAACAACCACAAGATGAGGTTATGCCGATTTTGCTAGCGACACCTCCTGTCGGGACCGCCACTCTCCAACGCACGATGTCCGGCGTCCGATCTCATCTCAAGGATCTTGACTACTCGGTGGTCCAACAGTGCATGCACTGTGGTCTGTGCCTGCCGACCTGTCCCACGTATGACGCAACCCACCTGGAACGGAACAGTCCACGGGGACGCATCGCACTGATGCGGGCCATCGCGGACGATCGCCTGGAACCGACCAAGGCGTTCGCCGACGAAATGTATTTCTGTCTGGGCTGCCTTGCCTGCATGACAGCCTGTCCCGCCGGCGTCAATTACGCCGAGCTCTTCGAACACGCTCGCGCCGAAGCGGAGCGCGTTGGCGTCTTGAACTCGCCACGGCGATCGCTCATCCGGGGCTTTACGTTGCGGTGGCTTTTCATGGAGCACGCTCGACTCCAATGGGTCGGCTCGCTCCTGCGGCTTTGGCAGCAACTCGGCCTGCAAACGCTCGTGCGCCGAAGCGGGATCCTCAATCTTCTTCCCCGCCGCCTTCGGGAACTCGAGGCGATGACTCCGACGATCCAGCCAAATTTCTCTTCAGACTTGATCTCGCCGGTGACGCCACCCCGCGGGATTGCACGATACCGCGTAGCGATGCTGACAGGGTGCGCTCAGGACTTGATTTTTAGCGACGTCAACCGGGACACGGTCGAAGTCCTGGCCCAGAGCGGGTGCGAAGTCCATACGCCTCCCGAGCAGGGATGCTGCGGCTCGCTCCACGCTCACAATGGGGAATGGGAACTGGCCCAAGCGCTCGCCCGAAAAGCGATCGACCAATTTCCGCCCGGGCAATATGACGCAATCATCACCAATGCAGCCGGATGCGGGTCGCACCTGAAGCATTATTCCCATTTGCTCGCGGACGATCCCTACTACGCGGTTCGCGCGGCCGAATGGGATCGCAAGGTAAAAGACATCCACGAGTGGTTGGTGGAAATTGGTGTTCAGCCACCGGCGACGGCTTCGGCGGTGACGCAGCGGGTGACCTATCACGAGGCGTGCCACCTTTGCCATGGGCAGAAGATCACCAGCCAGCCGAGACAGGTCTTGAAGGCAATTCCTGGGGTCGAGCTGATCGAGCTCCCCGAATCTACATGGTGCTGCGGGAGCGCCGGTATCTACAATCTTACCCAACCCGAGATGGCAGGACAGCTTCTCGATCGTAAAGTCGATCATATCGTAACGACCGGTGCCACCACGGTCGCCACGGGAAATCCAGGTTGCCTGCTGCAAATCCAAAACGGATGCCGCCAACGCGGCATGGACCTGCGTATTGTCCACCCGGTGACACTTCTTGCCGAAGCCTACCGGGAGGCAAGGCCGAAGGACCGCTGAATCGCACGCGTTCTCTTGCTCTGTCTCGGTTACCTTGGCCAGCCGCCGCATGCGTCGCGAATCCCAAGTTGATCGCCGGAAAAGGACCGCTCAGATCATTGCGGCGCTCGGGATCGGCTACCCGGACGCTCACTGCGAACTTAACCACCGCTCACCGTTCGAGCTCCTCATCGCGACAATTCTCTCCGCCCAATCGACCGACCGGCAAGTCAACGTCGTAACCAACGACTTATTCCACAAGTACCGAACGGCCCGTGACTTTGCGGAGGCGGACCTCGCGAAGTTGGCCGAAGACATCCGGCGTATTGGGTTATATCGCAGTAAAGCCCGCAACATCCAGGCCTGCTGTCGAGCACTGGTCGACCGGTACGGAGGCGAGGTGCCCCGGACGATGGCAGAGCTGACCGCTCTCGCGGGGGTGGGTCGCAAGACGGCGAATGTTGTGCTGGGAACGGCCTTTGGGCTAAACCTGGGCATCGTGGTCGATACGCACGTCGCCCGCCTCGCCCAGCGCCTCGGGCTGAGTTCGGAATCATCACCGGTAAAAATTGAACAATCCCTCCGACAGCTTGTTCCCGTGGAGTCTTGGACTGCTTTCAGCCATTGGCTGATCTGGCACGGTCGGCGCCGCTGCACTGCCAGAAAGCCGGACTGTCCGGGCTGTGAGCTTAGGATCCTTTGCCCATCCGCAGCAAAGCCATGAACGGATTCAAGCTTGTCGCAGTCGTGTTGCCTCCTAGGCTTGGCCGCCAATGACAACGACCGATGCACTGCAGTTATTCCGCAAAACCGGTGCCTTGCTCGACGGGCATTTTGTCCTGCGAAGCGGTCTGCACAGCCGGCAATTTTTCCAATGCGCCCTCGCGCTGCAGGAAATGCCGCTGGTCGAGCGATTCGGAGCTGCGCTCAGCGCAAAGGTTCGGCATCTGCAGCCGAGGACGATTATCGCCCCGGCCCTGGGTGGGTTGGTGATTGGCCAAGAAGTGGCACGCCAACTGGGATGCCGGTTCGTCTTTGCGGAAAAGAATGACGACGGAAGTTTAGTCTTCCGCCGGGGATTCAAAATCGGATCGGGCGAGCGCTGCCTAGTGGTGGAAGACGTCGTGACAAAAGGAGGCCGCGTGAACGAAACCATGGAGATTGTTCGCCGGCACGGTGGCACCGTGGTCGGAGTGGGAATGATCGTGGATCGTTCCAACGGGAAAGTAGATCTGGGAGTTCCGACGTTCTCGCTGATTGCGCTTGAGGTTGAAACGTTTTCCCCGGACCAACTCCCAGCCGACCTCGCGGAAATACCCGCAGTGAAGCCCGGAAGCAAGTAGTCCGGTGGCCATTAGCCCCCAAGCCTCGCCAAAACAAGAGTCCACTGGGATTCATGAACCGCCAGGAGCCCTTCCGTCCAGACGACAAAATTGGAATGAGCCATTTTGAAATCGGTCGTCAATTGCGTCGCATTTCGTTGCGAGATTTGGGAGTCGTTCCAACCCCTTTCACGCAATCGACGCCGCTGGGTTCCGGCCGTGCACCCGAGGCAAACTACTTGGTCGAACTCCGATTGGTAGCCCTTTTCAAAAAGCAACGGGATCACCACGAACGCACGGGTAGCGCCCTGGAGACCGGCTTGCGTCACCCAGGATTTCCATTTCTCATGAATCCTCGGGTGCAGGATTTGCTCAAGTTGATTCCGAGCTGAATCATCCGTGAAAACCCGTTCCGCGAGCCATCGTCGATCGAGTTGACCATCCGGCTCCAAGGCAGTGGGCCCAAACCGATCGACGATCTCCTTCAAAGCGGGTTGGCCGGGCATAACCAAATCCCGGGCGAGAATATCCGTGTCGCAGACCGATTCTCCTCGCTTGCACAACCACGCCGCGGCCGTGGATTTACCCATCCCAATTCCACCGGTTATGCCAATCGCAATCATAGAAGTCGATCCGTGCCGTCCTTCGACTCACTACTCCTCTGCTGTAAGGTCCAGGCCGCTCTCAAATCCGTGCAAGAAAAAAGCCGTGCACCCATGCACGGCTAGTGAATAGAAATCCCATCCGCGACTGGACTGGCAACCCTTACGGAAGCACCAAGCGCAATCGATAGTATTTCTCTGTGCTGGAGGGGGGAACCACGTCTTCGACCGAGAGCGGAGCAGGCGCCGTGGCGGGGTTAAAGATCGACTTCACCGTAACCCAATTCGTGGACTTCAACGTGCTGATGCTCTCGAGTATATAGGAGGAGACTGGCGCTGCCGTCCAAACCACAATGGCGGTCCGGGGCGGCTTGTTCACCACGGAGATGGAATCAATCTTCACTACGGGTCGCTCGAAAGGGCTTGGATCCAATCCGTTTGGTATACCGTCCCCATCGTAATCCAGCTTCAAACTTTCTGCGACGCCCTTGTTGACCTTCACGACTTCACCACTCTCAAGAGCAACTTCGACCGTGCTGTAGGGTCCCAAATACGCAGACACCCAACGAAGCCGTCCGTCCAGCTTTCCGTCGAGAACTTCGGCCAATACATTGGTCGCCGCCGCGTAGTAGATGGTAAAATTCGGCGCAATGTTTAGGAACGAATCAAGCTCCTTCAGCATGTTCGTGCCGATATCGAGCAAATCAACGTAGATCGCTCCCGGCCCGGAAGATCCGGTAACGTCAAACCGGGCGCCCGTGTCGCCCCGCAACGATAGAATTCCGACGGCAGCATTATTGGTAAAGCCCGTTACATTCACTCCCACGTCACTCCCCGCCCAATTCAGAGTTGCCGATCGATAAAGCGCAGGCAGAGCGAGCTGGACCCTTGTCGCCATAAAATCACCGCGCTGGGGCTTCCGAACCAAGGTAATACCGCGGCCGGCTGAAATGGTGGAACCACGCCGCGCGACCGTATCCGTAACGCTCGAACTGATATCCATCGTCAGGAAGGATCCGGAGACCAGCGTGTTGTCGAGCGTCACAAAATCCTCGGTCTTGAGCATGACCTCACCCATGGAACCCATCGTTCCATTCTCCATAATCAAGGTCTTGCTCTCAATTCCGATCTCCTGCTGACCACTGTTGGTCATAAAACCTCGGTTCACAAAACGATCTGTTTTGTAAAACTGACCGGACGCGATGATCTGTCCGGAGTTCTGGATTACTTCCATCTTTGGGGATCCCTGGTCCCCCAAGTGAATATCCCTGGAACCCGTGAAAATAGAACCCTTGTTAGTAAGCAAGGTGAGGTTCGGAAAATTTGTCACGGAACTGAATTCGGGCGCCGAGAAGTCGCCCCCGATCGTGAGGTCGGTTGCATCCATGAGAAGACTCCCACTGATCGCAACATTGTCCGGGATCGTCACGTGCTTGGCATGCGTCGTCAGGCTCTTGACGTCGACGGGTTGAAGTGCGGTAAGGCCAATATCAACGACTAGCACGTGAAAGCCGGTTTCGAAGTGCAAGGTTTCCGTAGTCCCTTCGGTGGTACCCCCTCCCCCTTCTCCTTCTCCATTGCTCGCCAATTTTGCTCCCCGCGGAACACTGGCAGCCGCCGCAACGGGGGGATTCGTAATCGTCACTTCGACGAAATTGGTCCATTGGGTTGAGAACATCCGAACATTCCCATCCAACCGCGTCACTTGCTTTTTGCTGAGGGGCTTCAGATCCAGGACCTCGTTGGTCGTTCCGATGTCATAATAAAGCCTTGGCGAATCAATGAAGGCACTATCCAGGTTTAGCAAATGATTGGCCTTGATCGATACGGCACCCTCAGCGCGAATACGGGTGTGAGTCATATCAAGAACATTGGCATCGATCTCAACTCGACCGGAATATTGAAGGGCCCCGAGGCTGGCATCGGTAAAACCCGTGCCAGTTGAAGAGTCCGTGGGGTCCGACACCCTCACATGATACGCGGAATAAATATTCGTCACCGTCTTGTTGGTATAGTCCAACCCAGACGGGTAGGCCTTGTTGAAATATTTCGTGAATAGATCCACAGGGACTACCGGGGCGTTCGAAATGGAACCTTTGTCCAGACCCGGAGGACGGCTTCGGCGAACATCAAAATTCGAGGGTCGGAAAGTGTTCAGCGTATTGAGGTTCGTTAGAAAGACTGGTGTCAGACCTTTCGCTAAATCGTCCAAGATATATAGATGGCGCTCGTCAAGGACACCCGTAATTTCGTTTCGCTCCGTCGTGAAAACGTCAACCAGTACCCGGCCATAGGGATCGTCCGGCAGTTCAACATTATGAAACGTGACCTTGGACTGGATCGTCGGATCCGTAATACGCAAAATCACCCCTTGGACGAATTGATTGGATTCGCTCAGTTTGTTGATAAAGAAGTGGGCCGGTGCGGGGTCAATCGGGGTCGATGGGATGGCGATAATGTCCCGAAATTCACGCCCTGCAACATTTGTTTCGATATACCGTGGTGTGAGGGCACTCGCAAGAAATGGCAGCTTGGTCGGCGCTGTCTTAGTGGTGATGGTAACGAAGGAGGAAAGTTTTACACCCACTTCACCGATTCCCCACGCGACATCCTGCAGGGCGACATCCGGATTGAAATCATTGGTCGATGACGATGCAGACCCGGATAAAAGCGGTCTGACATTGATGAGTCCCTCACGAAGATCGACGTGATCTCCCGTCAGTCGAATGACACCAATTGCACTAGCCGACAGCTCGCCGCGGCTGACAATATTGGTGGCCCGGATATCAAGGGTTGGAAAGGACCCCAACTGGGTCAGGTCCGCCACCTCGGTTCCGAGGTCAACTTTGCCAGCGTCGGAGTTGAAAAATATTTGGGAAGGTCTCCGAACACCCAAGCTATCCGTGTAATCAAAGCGATAGCCCGCGAACACACTTGCAAAAAATCCGAACCCACCGCCTCCCGAAAGAACGCCGTCCATCAATCCCTTGTTCGTAAACACCAACGTGTTTTGGAAGTCATAAGGCAGCAGGGTCCGATCGGCGGTAAACGTACCGCGGTTAATGAAAATGGTGGCATCGATCTGGTCTGGGGCAGTGGCATTCTGAGTATTCAGATATACGGACTGGGCTGCCATGTCCAAAGCCATCACGGCCAGGAATAACGCGGTTCCAATTACAGAAAACTTCATGGTTCTTCCTAGCACAAAGTGAGCACTATGGGTTTTACGGAACGGTTATTTCCAGATCACGAAGACTGGTGCCAACCGGGAAGACCACTGGAGGATTGGTTGATCCATCAAACCACCCCCAAGTCGCTGGCAAGGATCCTCCTCCCGGGCCTTCGCGTTGAATTCTGAACGCTCCAAGTTTGTTAATCGTCAAGAAAATCGGCGTCTGCACACTTCCGGGGCCCACGATCGATTCAAGGCCCAGTAGAGGGGGAGAAACAAGAGTGTTGGTGGAATAATAATTCCGAAGGTAATTGTCCCAACGGAAGGTGTCACCACTGATGAAGGATCGGATCGGAACCCCGTCTCTTGTCCCAGCATCTGCCGCAGAAATGAGTAAGTCTGGAACGTTGATTATGCGCTGCACAATTTGGGTTCTAACCTGTCCATTTACAACAAACCGATCTTGGTAGCGGACATTGGGAATTCCGGGGATCACACCCACCACCGAGTCGTAAGGCACGCGAACGAACACAATTTTATCGATCCCACCGCGAACTTTACCGCCGTTTCCATCGACGCTGCTCGGAAGAATTGAAGTTCCATCCGATGAACCTCCCCCCGTCCCCGGGGTTCCGTTGGTGAAGAACGCGATGTTTCCGGGAAGGCCCCATGCGGGACCGTTCAGATTCGGGTTCGAAATGGATCCGGATGTATTATTTGAGCCGCCAAAAAATAGGATGCTTCCGGGAACATCCCAGGGAGATGTAACGACCGAAAGCAGGGAATTAAGATCGATGAAAACACCCGGACTATTGGTTGTTATTTGAGGATTGGTGGGTAGTTTCCCCGGGGAGGCAACGACATTGGTGGGCAAAATAGTGAAATTATAATTGTACGGGGAATAGAGATAGCGCCACGCCCCGACATCCTCGCG
Source organism: Akkermansia muciniphila (assembly GCA_945900455.1). Classification (GTDB taxonomy): domain Bacteria; phylum Verrucomicrobiota; class Verrucomicrobiia; order Limisphaerales; family UBA9464; genus SIBK01. The sequence continues at coordinate 37,088 of CAMDJH010000005.1, read as the reverse complement.
GGTCAGCCCGGTGACAAACACGCCGTCGGACAATCCTTGATGACCGTTCATGAAACTGGCAACGGTGCTGAACGACGGAATCCCGGGCAAGACAGGCCGTTCGGATGCATCCCAGCGGTCCGGATTAATTGATACCTGCTGCACGTTGTAGGAGTATAATTGACCGTTGACATACAGGGATGGATTCAAGGTCACGGGATCAAAATTTCGTTGAATCACCGTGTAGAACGGAATCGTATCGCGGAGAAACCGGTCGCGCAGAGTATAGACCCATCGTTCGGCTGCTCCGACACCGAGCGATGAGAGGGCATAGCTAAGAACAAACGTCTTCAGGTCAGCAACCCCCAACGCAGATGCGGTTCCATTGAATCGGCGAGTGTCGTTTGGGAATTCTGACAACAGTTCAGACATCTGGCTCGCAGGGGGAAGACTGTTGAGAATCTGAAAGGCGGCGTCGACCGCCCGAATACCGTCGCTTCCGAAATAGTTCACGAAGCCAAGGTCGAGGGCGTACGTGAAAACCGCAGAGTGCCAGCGGTATTCATCGCCCAGATTCTTGGGTCCGCCAATATCAATGATGCCATTGGGGTCGGCGTCGGTGAAGTACGTAAGCTCGGCGTCCATCCACTCCTCCTGCTGACCGAGGACTGCGAAGCCGCAAACGCGACTACCCGAGACCAAGAGTGCTGCCACCAACCCGAATATGGGAAAAAGACGAATCATAGGCTTCAACGAAGACGTGTCACCCGGTAAAAGGTGCGGAGGAGATCGCCGTTAATGGGTACTGAATCGACGGATCCATGCGCAAACCTTGGCGAACCCGTCTTCCGCCATTGTTTGAGATCAGAGCTGACCTCCAATGTATAAACAAAACCGGGCTGGGTGTTCCAGGTCAGCAGGGGGCTCAGGGACGACGATTCGATTCTCATGCGAAGAACACTAGTGGGATCTACGGGACTCGTTCCGGTGCGGAATTCCGTCGCATTATCGGCGCCGTCACCGTCCGAATCGGCACTGACAGAAGGCCATGCCCTGTCATCCTCGCCCCAGTAGAGTCGTTGCCAATCATCCGGGAGGCCATCCCCATTGGCGTCTTCGCCCCAGGTAGTCGCCGCGGTGGCTTCCGAAAGAGGGGATACACGCCCGTCGCTCAACCGGTAGGCGAGTCGAACGTTGTGGGTCGTACCTGGAAGGAAGAGCGGAGAAAGACAGTAGCTGGTGGTGCAGGGTGTCGATTGCCCACCGTCGAAACTGATCTCGAAGCCGACGATCGGCAGACCTTCCATTTCGGGCCAAGTAACGCTGAGCCGACTGGGTGAAATCGCGTTGACGAGCGGACGGTCAGGGGCGGAGAGAGGCAGGGCCGTCGGGGCGAAGCGCTGTCCGACTAAGTCCACGCCCGCGTCGATCCCTTCAAACCGGGGCCAAACGTGGAGCGCAGCGCCATTCGGATCACCGATAAAGAGAGGGCGAGATTGGAAGCTGGCGACGGCGGTATTGAGGGAAGTGATTGTCTCTCCGAACGACCGCCCATCGGCAGATATCGAGCGTACTTGAACGGCCCAGGTACGAGTATTGGGTGCGGCAATAAACCAAGATGCTGAAATTGAATTGCCGATCGATTCCAGACGGACCGCGATAGCGTCCCGACCGGGTTCCTGGGCAAGGAATTGAGTGTCGGATTGAGCCGTGCCCGCTGCGTCAAAGGACCGCGATACGAGCGACCAGTTGCCATCGGATGATTTTAGATCTGCTTCCGACCAAGCAGCGAGGAAACCGCCGCCGGACAAACGGCAAACCGCTGGATTCCCACAGGTGCGATTGGCCGTATTGATTCGGAACTCGCTGGTTTTCGCTTCACCGGAGGGTGAATAGATTCGGCCGAATACATCCACCGTTCCGACGCCACGCTGTTGTTCGGAAATCCAGGCAACGGCAAAACCACCGTCCGAAAGCGCCGTGATGCGGGGGGTTCGCTGATTGTAGCGGGTAGTCTGGTTGATTTGTAGAACGCCTCCGATCGGGGAGCCATTTGGGGCTAGTAGTCTTGCGAAAACCCCCATCATATCTCCATCCCCGCCGGTGGCGGACCAGCAAATTACCGCAGAACCATCGGCCAAGCCCGCCACCGAAGGCGCGACAGCGTTAAGTTGAGACTCGGGGCTTAAAGCGACATCATCCGTCTGAAAAGTACCATCCGCGGCCAAGGTTTTTCCAAAAACGCGCTGAAAGCCCTGACGCCCCCCCTGCCAGGCAAAGACTGCACCACCGTGGGACAAGAGACCCACCGTTGGATTTTCCTGATCGCCCCCACCGATAGAATTAACTCGAAACGAGCTCAGAATACCGGTCAGTTGAGCGGAGATTTTCCGGGCGCTGATTCCCAATCCCTGAGCATCGGTTGCATTGTCCTGCCAGACCAGATAACCGCCATTCCCATTGGCGGCAGCATCCGGATTCAACTGATCGCCGGGCAGATGTCCCGTCAGAAGGAAATCCGATCCGACGGGCTGAAGGGCGTCAGCGAGCAATCCCAGGCCAACGAACGAGGCCAAAACCCCGGGAAGTAGCATTCGAAGCGAGTCAGACCAGCGGCTTCCAATCTTGATCCGTTGCACGTAAGAGGTGCTCATGGAGACGTCATTCGTCAAGTTGCCGAGCTTGATCTGTCCGCTCACTGACCGGGTAGCTATCATTTACGAGTGTGATTGGAGCAATTTGCAAGCCAAGTGGGGGTTCCGGAGATTTCTCTAATTAGAGATTAGCGCGAGGCCGTGGGTTGGGACGGGACTGAATTAGGATCGTACGGCATATTGTTTGGATCATGAACCCGATTTCCGGCGGGATCCACAATGGTTGGCGTAACGAATATCATGAGGTTCCTTTTCGCGGTGCTGCTGGATTCGCTGCGGAAGAGGCGGCCCAGGAACGGGATGTCACCCAAGAACGGAACTTTATCCTTCAATTTTCGAACGTCCTCAGCAATTAGACCTCCGAGAACGATCGTTTGTCCGTCCCAAACGATTGCGGAAGTGGTCACAGAGCGCGCTCGAAAGTGAGGCAGAGGCAATGTCGCTTTGAGCGGTTGCGCTGCGATAGTACCGACCGCTTGAACCTGAGGGACGAAATCGCCCGGATCATCATAGCCGATGAATTCGGTATAGCTTGGGATCAAGGTCATTTGGATGGAGACGTCGTCGGCGGACACATAAGGGATGACGTCCATTTCAGGGCCGAACGGAATGGCCTGAAGCGAGTACGTGATTGCCACAGACCCAGGGGTGAAAATATTATTGGCAGAACCACCACTGGAAGCACCACCACCACCACCACCACTCGATCCGCCGTTACCATTTTGGTTACCTTGTCCGTTGCCAACGCCCGTTACAATGGTTCGGACGTCAGCGACCTGAATCTTAGCTTGACGTCCGCTGAGTGTGGTTACTTTTGGAGCGGAGAGCAAATCGGATCCATCTCGTTGCTCGATGGCACGGATGACGACGCGAAACTGTGGATCCGTTAAGATCCCCGTGACCGTGGCGAGGGCGGGGATCTGGGTTAGATCGCCTCCAAGAGTGGTTGCGACAGAATTGCGAACTCCTCCGGTGATTTTTTGATCCGTGGGCGACGTTGGAATGTGCGTGGTCGGAATGAGCGTTGCGGAGGGTCCGTTGTTGTCAGGATAGCTCGGATAGCCCGGGAAAGTACCGCTGGGATTCGCCTTGGATGGCCTGCCTGCCATCGTCGGGGCCGATCCACCTTGTGCACCGACTATACCTCCTCCGCCGAAGAGTAGGTTCCCGAGGAACCAATCGAATCCAAGAGCCTTTTTATCCGCTTGAACAACTTCGGCGAACTTGGTTTCGATGGTAACCTGAGGCGGAGCAACATTGAGGGCCTGAATCGCCTGTTCGATAATATCAAGATCGGAGAGAGTGGCACGGATGAAGAGAATTCCAGTCCGATCATTGAAGAAGAGCGCCTTTTGATTTGAACCTGGATCGCCGCCCTGCGCCGCGAGGCCAAAACCACCGCCGGCCCCACCCCCTCCACCGCCAACGCCGCCGCCTTGTCCAGCCGCCACAGTTTGCGGAAAATCAACGCCGGCAGCCCGGAAAAAGTCGCGCACGAGCACCTGAACATTGGCCATTAGGTTTGTGCGTGAAACGTTGGCGATTCCGAAGCCACCGCCACCGCCACCGCCACCGCCACCGGAACTACCACCACCACCACCGCCGCTTGATCCCCCACCTCCCGAGACCGGCGACGATACTTCAACGCGGGGAATGCTATAGATACTGGTTCCGCCTTGGCCGCCACCACTGCCGCCGCCGCCGCCACCACCACCGCCGCCGCCGCCGCCGCCCTGCCCTCCGACCTGGATGTCACCGAATGGTTGACCGACAACGCTTTCCAAACCTTGCATGAAGGTGTTGGGATCGACCCTAAATCGTCGAGTATACAACTGCAACGGTTCAGGCCGAGCCTGCGTGAATATGACCGCATATTCTTCGATTGAGACTTTGATTGGTTTCTCAGCGGTCTTGATTATCGCGTCGATCGCGTCGGTGAGACGTATATTTCGGAGCGTCGTTGAGAGGCGGATGTTGATTGAATTAAGGTCAACAGCCTCGGCGGCCTGGGCGGCCTGTGGCAGGCCGGTGGCTGGATCGACCGTTGTCGCCGCCTGCGGGGTAAACGGATCAAGCGTAGAGCTAATGATGAAATTGATGCCTCTGCCTTCGGGATCACGTTTTCGTGCCTGTTCATCGAGAGTCTTGACCACTTCACCGAGACTAAGAGATTCCGGAAATTTGAGATCATCGATATGAATCGTGTCGAGCTTGTGCTGAATTAGCTGCCGTCCACTTCCGGTGGTGATCCGGTTCGTTCTGGTAAACGGGTTCGAATGCTGCGGCAGGAGCTTTGCTGTGTTCGAAGGATTCCATGCCTTTTCGATCTCCACCAACTTGTCTTTGCTAACCTGTTCCCGCTTTTTTAGTTCCCGACTAAAGCGGCGCTCCTTGACAAGGCTCAAGTAGTAGTAGGCCCCTGAGTTTTCAGGGTTCAATTTTACGGCTTCCTTCAAACGGCTTTCGGCTTCATCGAGCTTGCCCATTTCCAGAAGCAGACGGCCGTCCTGCACCATCGTACTGGATTTGACCACATTCTCCTGGAAAGCAGGAACAAGCGCCTGCGTGGCGTCACTTGGCGTTTGCCCGACCAAATCGGCCATCTTCTTGTCATTCTCGCTCTTCATTTTTTGTGCGCGCAGGTTGTTGGGGTCCACCTTTAGTGCACGGGCGATATGGAGGTCGGCTTCTTTGTATTGTCCATCCTTCACCGCTCGATCTGCGAGACTAAGACGCACGTTGGTGAATCCAGTCACCGTGTCCGCACGCTCGGCATCCGCGGCGGAACCGAGGCTTTCCACCAAAGTCCACGAATCCTCATACAGTTTGGCGGAAGTGGGTAGGTCGCCGATCTTGCGGGCGCTGTCGGCGGATTCGAGAGTCTTGCGGAGTAGGACGGATTTCTCCTGACGACGCACGGCCTCCTCTTCGGCATTGGGGGCAGCTCCGGACTGTGCGAAAGCACTGTGCGTGGCCATGCAGAGGAACAAGGCACCAAGAATAGACGACGCTTTAGACATGGGGTTCTTCACGTTTATGACTGAAAATAATTGGAAATCAGGGCGTAGAGGCGGAACGGATGACCGTACGCTTCTGGGATTCGGGGTCGGAGACTACAACCTCATCTTTGCCGATGGCAACAACCTTGTAGTTCTTGCCACCGATCGGGACGGTTTCATCCAACCGCTTGCCCGAAAAACTCTTGTTATCGAAATCCTGCCTCAGATCGGCCATATACCCCATGGTGCGTGAAAAGCGTTTTTCCCGCGTAAGGGTAAGTCGCTCTCCACCGTCGAGCATTTCGATGACCACTTCAGTGGGAGCCTCTTTGGAGCCCCGGACTTCACGGAGAGAAAACAGACTGTCCGGGGTCTTGTTATTCAAAGTCACCGAAACGACAGTTGCCCGGCGGGCATCCGCCTTGCGGGCGTACTGCTTCTCGATGCGGAATAGGTAGCGAAGATCTTCTCCGGTGCCGGCGGCCCCCTCGTACGAAACGAGCAGCGGTAAGGGAATTGTCCGAGTGAGGGAAAGGCCCGAAGGGCCGCGGCCAACACCGGGACGTTCAAGAACCACCTGGCTATTTCGGTCCTTGATCCATCGGAGAGGGTTAACGAGATTGTGTCCAGAGGAAGGGCTGCCAGAAAAATTGAGCGCAATCGGTCCGGACAGGCGCTGAAGAGCTTCCAGATTTGTCGAAAGATCCATTGGGACCAATGCAGCCTTCGTTCGAGTGCTCCGAACTTTACCTTGTTCCGCGATGTTTGCCTTGACGCTCTCGACGTGGAGGGTCAGCAAGAAAGCACCCACTGCCAAGGCGAGTAGGACGGCACTGAGAAGGATCTTCTCGTATTGTTTCTTAATGAAGTCCATGAAGGCGATTCAGGAGGTCGAAGAGGGTGTAAGACGTTACTGGGAATCATCCGCCTTGCCCGCAGCCGATTTGTTTTCAGCGGGAGCAGCCGGAGCGGCAGGATCCGTTTCAGCCGATGGCATTTTTGGAGCCGAAGCTGCTTTCGGTCCAGCAGGCGCTGGCCGGACAACATTGACACCCAGTGTCACTCGAACAAATTTCTCGTCGATTTCCGCGCCCGTCTTGGCAGCTGGTGGAGGCGTTACCGGTGGGGGCATGCCACCCATACCTCCCATGCCGTAGCGTCCGCGCATTCCGTACCGCGCCGCAATCATCGGGTCCATTCCACCGGGAAGTCCTCCGGTCGAAAAGGGTGTCGAAGAGGGGGTTTCGGTTTCCGGTGCCGCGTTACGTTCAACATTGATACTTTTCACCACCAACATCTGCGGTGCATTGGCCAAGCCCGACAGAACAGCGGCCAGTTCGGAAGAAAAGCAGTTAAAGGAAATTTCGTACGGAGTATCCAAAAGGCCAACCTTGTCGTCGCGATTGGATTTTCGTGAATGGAAACTGCTTCCCATGTCATTCGACATTAGGGTGGGTCTTCGCACGGTGTTCAATTCATTGATACGTGCCTCGAAAATAATTCGGCAGAGGGTCTGGATGTCAAGAACCTGGCCCGCCAGGACGGGAAGCTTCTTCTCATCCAAAACCAATTCTTTGCGTTGTTCAGCGAACGTAAAGCCATACTTAGCGGGCAGTTTGACTCCGTTTCGCTCCGCGACACGCTCCAATTCTGTGACGGCAACTTCGAGAAGCGCTTTAAACTGCGCCGTCGTCATGTTGGTGGAAACAACCACTTCGGGGAACCGCTTGAGGGAATTCGTCTTAAACTGGAGCACTCGCTCGGTTTCGAGGCGGGCGGCCTTGATGTTTTCTTCGCTGGGAAACGGCTTGCGGTCGATCAACTGATTCAGACCCGTGGATGCAGCTTCCAAATTTGAAGCTACCTCGTCGGCGGCGGCTTTTCTGCCGAGGGAGGACCAGATACCGACACCCAACAGGACTGCCGCGGCGGCGAGGCCGAGCACGAAGTAGAGATTACGCTTGATCCAGGCCATAGCGGGTCAGAGCTTGATCGGACGCTTCAATTTGAGCTTCACGTCGAAGGTGTATGTCGGCGAATGTTCCTCCTGATTCAGATTGCCGGAGAGGACGGTCTCCTTTTCGTCAAAAAAACGACTCGCCTTAAGTTCATTCAGAAGGTCATACGCCAACTCATTGTCAGCGTTCGGATTGGACTGGCGGAGACTGACGGCGCGCATTGTCACAGTCACCGTGGCGACTTCGTTCGTGTTTTTCTCGGGTTTTTTCGCCGCTCCCGTCCCCTCGGCTGAATCGGAATCCGCCGAAGGCGCCATCATGCCGGGCATTCTGAGGCCATAGCGCTTCATCAAGATAGGGTCCATGAACATCGACCGCATTACGGGGGCTTCTTCAGCGGTCTCTCCATCCGGATTGGTGGGCTCCACCGAGAGTAATTTGTCGATCCAGACCCCGGCCGGACGTCCGAGTTTCTGCTGCGTGCCCGCCTCCGTCATCATTAAGACGCGGCGAATTTCGGTAAGGATATCGCCCCAATACGTTTTCTCCCGGACAAACCCGGCCAGCAATTCTGTTTCGTCGGTGGCCGCCTTGAGTTTGGCCTCCTCAGTCTTAAGGCGGCTTTCCGTATTCTGCAGCGGATCCAACTGGACCTTGATATCGTCCAACGCCTTCTGTTTGGCTTCCGCCACCCGAGTATTAAAGAAGCCATACGCGAAACCACCCAAAGCAAGGGCGGCAAGAGCTCCGACGAGGAAAGGTTTCTTACTGTTGAACTCTTGTCGGGACTTGGAAGCTTTCGGAGTGAGGTCTAACTCGACCGGGCACTGGGCAATATTGCGAAGGCCGAGCCCAACGACTTCGCCGAAGCACTGAGCATATTTTTCCAGTTCGGCGACATTGACGCCTGCGTCCACCTGAACACTTCGGAACGGGTTAAAAAATTCGACAGGCAGGTTTAGTTTTTCCTGAAAAAACTGAGTGGCATAAGGCATGATGGAGCCACCGCCGCAGAGATAAACCTGGGATGGCACCGAGCCACCCTGCTGAGTTCGGTAAAACTGGATCGTCTGGTTGACCTGCAAATGGAGACGAGTCAACACGTTACGGGCTACCTTGGATACCGTCGCGAGGCGTGGGTTGTCGGGCTCCTCGTACGCACCGCCAAGGCTGACGAATCCGTCTGAGATCTTGAACTTCTCGGCTTCCGCAAAGGGCAATTTGGCCTCGGCGGCAAACTCTTGGGTGACTGCATTCGCGCCAATATTGATGCCTCGGGTGTAGAACTTGTTCTTTTCAAACAGGAGCACATTACTCGTCTTCGCCCCGAGATCGATCAGGAGAGAGCATCCTTCCGCGTCGGGATAATTGAACCGGAAGGCATTTGCCAGCGCGGCCATGGAAACATCCACCATCTGTGTTCGTAGGCCGGTGGATTCACTCGTGCTGAACAGCTTTTCGACGAGGTCCGCCTTAATGGCAACCAAAAGAACCTCTAATTCTCCACCCGTGCTCGTTCCGAGGATCTGATAGTCCCAAACTGCCTCCGCCAACGGAAATGGGATATTTTGCTGAGCCTCGTACTGAATTATCTGAGTGACCTTGGACGTATCAACCGGCGGCAGCTTGATAAACTTGGAGAAGACTTGGAAACCGGGGGCGCAGACATTGGCATCGCGGGCAACGAATCCACCCTCCGTAATCAATTCTCCAAAGGCTTTCTTGACGACGTTGTCACGCGCGGCGTCCTGAGACCCTGCGAGGCCCAACGGCTTCACCGCGAAACGGAGGAGCTTCAGCCCCCCGTCGTCGCCAGGAGCGAATTCGGCCGCCTTGAGGCAGCCGGCCCCAAAATCAACCCCGAGGATAGTCTTCGATTTCAACATGTTCTTGCTCTCGCGGTCACGGAATCAACGCGATAAAAAAACTCGCCGCGGAATCCCCGCGAGCGAGCGAAGTCGGAAAAGCTGCTGGGTAATTAAAGAAGTGACGCCACCGGGTCAAACAGAAAAACATAAAATCCGGAACAACCTGCTCACAGGTTTCAAAAATGCGGGTCACAGATGCATTTGAACACAGCGGGAGCGGTTCGTCACGCACCGATCTGATGAGTTTCTTGGAACTGGCTCAATTCGACATTGAAAATGTGCCGTCCGTCGACCTCCAGCCGCGCATCTTTCTTGTTTCCTGGCTTGGCATGTTCGCCCCAGCCCTGCTTGATCGTGTCGCCCGCCATGTCCGCCGAACACGATACTTTTGCCGTCCGCATCCTTCGTCGGTTGGCCGATCTGCTTTACCACCGGCCCGATTGGATCCTCTGGCCTCAGATCGTGCTGTTCCTGATCGCTGTGGGGGGGACGTGGAGATTCTTAAAGCCGGACCTCGACCGCAAAAATCTGGTCGGTGCGGAGAAGCGGTACCACCGGAATTTCCAGCTGTTTAAGAAGGAATTTCCGGTCCAGGACGACTTGGTCGCGGTGGTGGAAAGCGAGGATCACGAGAAAAACAGGCAATTTATCGAGCGACTCGGCGCACGCCTGGAAAGCCACTCCACGACCGTCCACCCGACGAACCTGCTGGAGGATGTTCTCTTCAAGGGGGATCTTAAATTGATGGGGCGGAAGGCCCTACTTTTTGTTCCGGAGCCAGACCTCGAGGAATTGAGTCGCACGATTGCCGAGTACCGACCCTTCATCCAGCAGTTTGCCAGTGCCAGCAACCTCACGACACTTTTCGGATCGGTAAACCACCAGATTCGGACGGCCAAGCGGGAGACATCGGCTGCGAACGAATCGATGGTTCGCGCCCTGCCGGCTCTCGAACGGATTGTTCGTCGGGCCAATGAAAGCCTGGGGAAATCTGGCATCGCTCCCTCCCCGGGAGTCGATGCCCTGTTTGGCGCGGGACCGGAGGCGGAACGGGCAAAATACATCACCTTTGACCACGGCCGAATCTATATCGCTACAGCCAAGGCACGTCTTGAATCGTTGGGTCCGGCCGCTGTGGCGCTATTTCGCAGGCTGATTGACGAAACTCACCGAGAGGTGCCCGGCGTCAACGTCGGCATCACGGGCGAACCCGTTCTGGAATACGACGAAATGCAGCAGTCTCAGCACGACTCGACCCGCGCCACGATCCTCTCTCTGGTGATCGTTGCCGCGATCTTTGTTTTCGGCTACGGCGAGACCGGCCGGCCCCTGCAGGCCGTTCTCTGCCTCGTGATCGGCCTGGGATATACACTAGGCTATACGACCCTGGTAATCGGTCATCTCAACATTCTTACGATCACGTTTGTTCCCATGCTGATCGGACTGGCAATCGACTTCGGAGTTCACCTGATCACGCGCTACGAGGAAGAACTGCGCCTCGGTCAAAGCCCGCGCGCCGCGATGGAAAAGGCCATTGTCAATACGGGGCAAGGCATCTTCACCGGCTGCTTTACAACGGCCGGGGCATTTTTCGCAATGGCACTGACGGATTTCAAGGGAATCCAGGAGATGGGGATCATCACGGGGGGGGGCATGCTGATCTGTCTCGTACCGATGATGACTCTGCTACCGGTGCTCCTGCTGCGCCGAAGCCGTCAGAACGCGATTGACCCGAATGAGGCGAGGACCGATGCGACGCCTTCTGCGGGGTCGACGGGCGGATCCGTACCGGACTCGCGAGCTCGATTCGAGCGTCTCTGGCTGGATCGGCCCTGGACGGTGATCGGGGTCGTTTCCGTCGTTTGTCTGCTGTCGATCGTTCAATTTCCCGCGGTGTTTTTCGACTACAACCTTCTCAACATGCAGAGTCCGAGACTCGATTCGGTGATCTTCGAAAAGAAATTAATCCGTTCGAGTGAACGTTCGGTTTTATACGGGGCGATTGTGGCGAATTCCCTGCCCGAGGCTCGCCTGATCGAGGAGAAGCTCCGGGCGCTTCCGTCCGTATTCACCAACGATTCCATGGCGCAGTATCTTGACCAGAGCGCGACTGGCAAACTGGTGCACGTGGCCCGGATCCGATCTGCGGTATCCAGCTTTCAGTTTGGGGAACCGGACCTAAAGCCCGTGGAGATCAGTGAACTTAGCAATATTTTGTGGTCGCTGCAGGGGTACCTGGGACTCATTGCCGACACCCTCCGAGGCGAAACGAACCAGGGCGTACTATTGACCAATGTGTTGTCGTTGCGCGGAACCCTTGGAACGTTGCGGTATGCGATGCACCAGGGAAGGAAGAGCGAGAATGCGGTCCGATTGGGGTATTTTCAGCAAGCGCTGTTTTCGGACCTCCGAGACACCTTCGAAACCTTGCGCACGCAGGATTCCAGCTCGGGGCTTCAAGCGGACGATCTGCCGATTGCCATGCGGCACCGATTTCTCGGGATCCATGGAAAACACCTGATCCAAGTTTACCCGCGGCGGGATGCCTGGCAGCGCGACGCGCAGGAGGAATTTGTTCGCGAGCTCCGGACTGTGGATCCCGATGTGACGGGAACACCCGTTCAACTGCTGGAGTACACCAGCCTGCTAAAGACGAGTTACGTGGAGGCGGCCGGATGGGCGCTCGTCGCCATAATCGTTCTCGTCTACATCCATTTCCGGCGCGTGTTAAGTGTGATTCTGTCCCTCCTGCCGGTGATGATCGGCGCTATCTGGATGATTGGCTTCATGGGTTGGACGGGCATCCCATTCAATCCGGCGAACATCATGACCCTCCCGCTGGTCATTGGAATCGGCGTCACTAACGGAATCCATATCCTTAATCGTTTTGCGGAGGAGAAAAATCCCTCGATCCTGGCAAAAAGCACCGGTAAAGCGGTTTTTGTTTCCGGTCTTACGACCATTGCGGGATTCGGCAGCCTATTGATCGCCGAGCACACGGGCATCCGCAGCCTGGGAGCGGTGATGGCCGTCGGAACGACCACCTGCATGGTTGCCGGACTCACCTTTCTTCCGGCCCTGCTAACGGTGTTGAATCGGCGCCGGAATCTTTGAGATCCACCAGGCTTAGAGCCCGTCTAAAAATTCCGAACAGGCCCTCAGGGGTTTGTCGGGCGGGCCGGCTGCTCAAACTCGAGCTCGGTGACGGAATCTTTGCGCGAGTCGCGGATCTTAACATCCTTCAGCATGTAGCCCTCGCCGTGCCGCTGAATGCTGCCGGTCGCGAAACGTTTCACCAACCGTCCCTGGGTATCATAGGCCTCAGCACCCAACAGCCCGTTGTACTCAGCATCCACCCATGAAATCACCCGGGCGTAACCGTTGGTGGACGGGTTGACGCTTTCCAGTTTCCCACACATCCGGCCGCTGTGAGGTTCGCGGCCGACGATTCGTTGATCCGGCCAGTGGAGGAATTCCCGGCCAAGGTCAGCGAACCAGAAATCGGATCCAGCGAAGGACGTGAACGCCGCCTCGCCCGTCAATCGCCCGGGAGCTTTTCCGGCCTGGGCGATTTCGTACACGGGCGCCTGGCGGTCCCGATATACAATGGTGACCGTCTCCCCTGCCCCGCCGGGCGTCCGAACCGCCTCGTACCGGACCGTCCATTGAGCATCGCCAACATGGGTGGTAATCGTCACCGGAACGGTTCTTCTCCGACCGTCTGGGTCGATTAACCGGAGCCGGGCTAAGTTAGTGGAGCCCTCCGAGGGCCGTTGTTGACGTAATTCAGCCGCCAGCGCCTGCCCTGCCTCGGTCTCGGGAGAGCCGAGTGCAACGGTGTGGAGAATAAGAAAAGCACCCAAGGCATGGGCATGAAATCGATTCACGGTAGGCATGAGACGGGTGAAAGGCCGGGGCTGTTCATCAATGCTTCATGGAAACGGTGGGCCGTTCACCGCGGCGGGAGTGAACGAGCAAACCCGGCGGACGAATGCCGGATCCGGCACCCGCACACCCGCAGGGGAGTGACTTGTTCAGCCGAAACCGCGCGGGGCGAAACAATCGCCAGAGGACCGTCGCGGCTGTCGCGATGACGACCGCCAAGGCGATAGGTTGTTGCCAGTCCACGGAAAGCAGCTTGGCACAAAAGGACCCCCCAAACAACCGACGCTTAGAAAATTCGATCTCATTTTTCATCGATTGATCTTGATGGATGGCACGAGATTCGCTCTTTAGCGCCCGTACCGGATCTTCCCCTGCGGAATTTTTCCAAGGGAGGCCGGTCCAACGAAGCAGCTATGCATTCCAGCCATTCTCTCGGAAATTCGAACAGTCGTTTGTCGGCAAAGAAAACGGTGCGACCGACCAATTTCATCTGCATTGCGCCGGGTGCCGCGGCGGTCTCACTCATTGGGGATTTCAATGATTGGCACCCGAACGCGAACCCGATGCATCAACACTTCGACGGTTCCTGGCAGATCCAGTTTCCGCTATCGCACGGGCATCATCACTACGCGTTCTACGCCGATGGAAATATCCTTCTGGACCCCAAGGCACACGGTGTCGGCCGGGACACCGGCGGGAGGAAGGTGTCACTGATCGCGGTCAGCTGATCGTGAACCTGCCTTCAGCGATCGGGCTCTCCAGGTGTTTCCGGTTTGAAGCCACCCGGCGGATTGGACCCGGCAACGCGAGGCGTGCTCGAAAGCCGTAGTGCCCGGTTGAGGGTCCGTTGTTCGCCGAAGAATTGACGGAGCAGTGTGGTACATTCTTCGCTGCGGACCCCGCTGGTGATTTCGCAGCGGTGATTCAGCGTGGGAAATTGTAAGAGGTTGAGAGCCCCTCCCGCAGCGCCTCCTTTTGGATCCGGGGCACCGAACACGACGCGGGCGCAACGGCAATGGACCACAGCTCCCGCACACATGGGGCATGGCTCCTTGGTCACATACAGAGTGCAATCCGTCAGTCGCCAGTCACCGACGGCCGATTGCGCCTGGGTCAGAGCCAGCATTTCCGCGTGGGCCGTCGCATCCTTCAAAAGTTCCACCTGATTAAAGGCCCGTCCGATAATCTTCCCCCCCCGGACAACCACCGCTCCCACCGGAACCTCAGCGGCGTCATAGGCACGCCGAGCCTGCCGTAAGGCCTCCTGCATAAAACGGCCATCGAGATTCAGTGGATCATCCATGGTGTGCCTCCAGGTGGGTCACATTTCGGTTCCGCAGCAAATTCTTCCCCCGGTCGGCGGCGGAATCAAGACTCTTCCAGTGTCCAAACATCCGGGCCGCCCGGATGACAGTGGCAATGGGCGGCAAAATAGCCACCCCGATGCTTCCAAAACAGGGGCCAGAGCTGTTCTCGGTCGGTACTCGGCAATGGCAGTTCATTGAGGGCTGGTCGCGAAAAGAAACCGAACCCCCCCTCCCGGTGCGGAGGGGGAAGCTGCCGCAATCGGGTGCGCACTTCGAAAAGAAACAAAAGCCAATGGGCTGTTCCCGAATACCCATGCTCGCTGATGATGCCGGTCAAATGCAAATCGGACGGCGCCAGAGCAATGCCGATCTCTTCGAAAGCCTCACGACAAGCACACGCATAGGGCGATTCGCCGTACTCCGCCTTGAGTTTGCCGCCCGGCGGACTCCAAAGGCCCGCGTTTGGCTCCTGACTGCGGTGCAGAAGCAAGACGTCACCGCCTTCATTGAAACAATACAGGAGCGTCGCGATCTGATGAGGGAGTTTCACCCACTCATCCAAGCAAACGCGGATTCAACACGCAAACTTCGAAACCATCGGCGTTATCGAATCCCGCATCAATCGGTTCAGGCATTCGTGTGATTGGTGTGATTCGTGGGCAAAAGAAAATGCGGGTGCGCCCACGAATGACACGAATGAAAACCTGGTGCCCATGTTGAACGTGGAGATTGGCCATTTTCTGACGAAGGAAAGCCAGAGGGGGCCAAAAAATGCCCAATCTCCAAAGGCAGGTCTCCGTCCTGCCGGTTGCGGGAGTTTCTGACTCCGCGAACCCGAATACTCGCGCGAAGTCGCGAAGCCACGAAGGGAGCTTCAATCGACGGGCAGGAGCATCGAAAACAGCGGATGGCCGCCGCAGTCGACACAGGTCCTCGCCTCTTCGGTGAACTGACTTAAGCAGCGCGGACAATACCGCGAATGCATCGGGTCGCTTGGCACCGGCGGCCGCTCCCAAAGAGCGGAATCCAAGTTTACGTCCCGCAAGAGGACTTCCACCCGACATTTAATCTCCGACCGAAACCAGGCCTCCACGGCGGCAACCTCCGGTATCCTCGAATCCAGCGTCACCGGCCGGGGATAGTGAAGATCCCGCCAGATACGTTCAGCCAGGGGCCCAAGCGCCTCAGAATGGAGCAACTCACCCGCCACACAGAGTGGATGGAATGAACCGAGCAACGGGCGCGACAACGAATCCGGGGCACGGGTTGCGGAAACCGGTGCCAGGGCATAAACCAACGCCAGCTTGAATCGCTCATCGCTGGCCGCCGGAAAAAACATTCGGTGGAGTCGGATGAATCCAGCTACGATCCACGCCAATTGCAGGAGGAGCGCAGGTGCCAGCCACCACACGGCGGGGAGCCAACCGAACCGCCACAGGAGCCCCGGGCATGCGATCAAAAGAAAAATCCAAAACCCAGTGCAGGCGGTCACCCAATTCGCCGTCTGTTGGGTGAAATTCGCCCGGCAAGTCTGCAACGCCCCGCGGTCAAACGATTGCCGCAAGGACTCGCGCAGTCGTGTTGCACGATCTGCGGCGGGAAGTCGGGAAAGATCCCGCAGCAGAGCTTCAAAATGAAGAGGTTCGTACGGTGAATCGCTCCGAAACAGCGGCTGACCATTAATCCGCAGGACCTTTCCGTCAGCCACTACGTCGCGAATGGCCGCCCACGGGAAGAACGCGGACGCCGTGCTGGCGTGACCCGAGGGATGCAGACATTCCACCTGGGCATTTGCAATGCCGTCTGGCCCCGCGACGAAGGGCCAACTGCGTGCGATGTAGACGCTGCCAGCGGGGGGGAACGGCCAACACCAATGCAAGTCGCCATGGTGATTGCTGATTGCCTCGCTGCGGACAACGGCGTGCCAACGCCGAGTTATCATTCGTCGGAAGACCACACCTCCGCGGCGCACCCAGAACAAACATTCCGTAACGGCCAGGAATCCCAAAACCAGCAATAGGTACTGGCGATCAGACATGGTGAACCATTTCGGAAGCAGCGTTGAGATTCAATCCCAGCCCCGGACGCATCATTGCCTCGGCAGCAGCCGCTCTCGAACCCGTCGCCCGGTTTTATACTTCACTTCTGCCTGACTTTCGGCCGGTGAGGACCTTCTTGATCCAGGCACCGCAGGCCACCACACCCACCACGATAAACTTGAATGCCTTTTTCAGAAAACCCGCAGCCAATCCGAAGAATCCAAGCTTATAAGCAGCGGCCGCCGTGCCTCCCAGAACCAGTGCGCCCAATCCATACTGCGCAATCTTATCGCCCTGCCGAAACTCCGCGTAGTTTTCACCCTGGGAATACTGAAATGAGTTCAACATCCTCCGAAACTCGGGCATTGCTGCATCCACTTTTTCAAAATCTTCGATCAGGGTCACTTCCGTGACCCCTTTGCGACCGAGGAGTCGCACGTTATAATTCACAAACTTCTCTCCAGCGCTCTGGCCGAGGAGTGACCACTCCAGGTTCTTGGTCTCGTCATTGAATTTCGGTGCCACATGCCATCCGAGAATTTCCAGAGTTGGGATCCCCTCGGATTTTCGACGCTTGTTATCTTCATCGACTCCCTGCCGCATTCGTACTAGCAATTTATCCGCATCCAAATCCTTCTTTTCGTCGTCCTTGACATATCCGACCTCATCAAAACTAAAGATCGCCCACCAGTGATTCGATCGAGACTCCACCAGACCCAGCTCGTTGCCATGGGGCGAATTGCCCATCAACTTCAAGATTTTCTGCGCATCCCCGGACTCAACGAATCGAAATCCAGCGGGCAAACGCAACCGGGCCCGTGACCGCAAGTCGGCCGTGGCCGGACCGTTTAGCCATTGGAACCGTTCCAGCGGATCCTGTTGCGGCGGCGGGTCGACAGGCTTCTCCGCAACGGAGGGCTCCGCTGCGAAGGGAGCGACCGTAAAAGCCCATAAGAGACCGATTGAGAGGAGGCGGAGTGCCAAGGAGAAGACAGATCTGGTGCGCATGCCCGATCGGAGTAAACCCGGCAAACCGAGCGATCGCAAGGCGCCATTTCCTCAGGAAAAAACGAAAAAAAAGGGCGGCCTCTTGAGGCCACCCGAAGGACACCCTGGTCACAGAGCGGGATCTACCGTCACGAGCGAGTCGACGGCACATCGTCGATTTTTGCGTTCAGTTCGAGAAAATCCATGACCTTGTCGGTAACGACGCCTTGCTCAATATCGCTGAATCCTCCCCGCTCCTGGATCAGCTTGATCATCTTTTCCATGCTCACTTCATTCTGCTGGGCGAGCGCACCGACACGATTGATGACATCTCTTTGCTCCGCTTTGATTTTCTCGGCTCGGGCAATCCGGTTTAGGACGAATGCCGCCTTCACGCGCTCACGGGCGGTGCGGCTCGCGCCGGCATAGATATCATCCTTCTTCTGCTCGATTGCTTCCTTCGGAACGCCCCGCTTCTGGTTCTCATTGACGATGTTATAAACCAGATCGCGAGTTTCGCTTGCGACAACGCTCTCGGGAAGATCCAACTCGACGCGAGAGAGGAGTTCCTTGAGCAACTGGTCGCGCACGTCCCTCTTTTGGCGGTGAATCAGCTCGTTCTGCAGATCCCGGCGAATCCCATCGAGCAGCTCTTGAACGGTGTCTGCGCCCAATGACCGGGCGAATTCCTCATTCACTTCGGGCAGGATTTTTTCCTTCACCCCAACGATTTCGACGTCATAGACGGCGATTTTTTTTGAAAGTTCAGCGGAAACAAACTCGGCGGGAAACTCGACCTGTACAGAACGTCGATCGCCGATATTTGCACCATGCAGTTGCTCGGTGAATCCGGGAAGGAAAGAATCCTTGGCAACGGCGATCCAAAAATTCTGTTTCTCCGTCAGGCCTCGGGCCGTGGGGGCGATCTCCGTGAGAGGCTTTCCATCGATGGTCGCGGTGTAGTTGACGACGGCCACGTCGCCATCCCGCAATTCGCGGGGGACGTCGTTGTACTTCACCTGCTGTTCCCGGAGAATGTTCGTCGCTCGATCCACGTCCGCGTCCGAGGGGACCGCAATCTCTCGTCGGGCCGCCAAGCCCTTGTATTCTGGGACGGTAAAGACGGGTACCACCTCGCATGTAACGTTGTAGGCATAGGGCAGGCCACGGCCGAACTGCTGCTCCTCGACGTTCAGCGTCACGATGACTTCCAGTTTTTCCTGCTGGGCGGCCGCGCGATAGGAATTCTCGAACAACTTCTTACGGGTTTCCTCGAGAATTCGAGGTTCATACGCCTTGACGATCAAATGCTCCGGAGCGCGCCCCGGCCGAAATCCGGGAAGTTGAGCCTCCTTTCGGAACTGTTTGGAAACGTCACCAAAGGCGGTATTGACCGCCTCCAGGGGCACTTCGACGCGGAGCAATTTTTTGCAGGGACCAAGGTGATCAACGGAAACGTTCATGTTCTGCGTGTTTAGGAATCGTGAGCCGGCCAGGGACGGCCAGACCGGCAAAGACCCCCAACCTAGGAAGGGGCAGGAAACGCGTCAAGCTTTGCCCGATGGCGAAACCGCCGCGCCGCGGGGTGCATGATAAAAATCTTCACGATTTCCAGAATCACCCACGTTACGGCTGCAAACGGGTCGATGCCATGATCGGGATCTCCTCGACGGAAAGTTTTGTCCCACACCCACCGCCGCGCCGCCGAGCGATTCTCACTCGTGCTTGAAGGCGGCATGGTCGGCATTGCCTTCGGCGAGCAGATAGGCCAGCAGGTCCAAGATCTGTTCCTTGTTGATCAGGTTGAGCAGACCGCCCGGCATGAGTGAGCCTTGTTGGGTTGCCCTGGATTTGATGGAACCCTTTGGAATCTTCTGAATCAGAGCCGCGGAGGGACCCGTCTGGAGAGTCACACTCTCGGCGTCCTCGGCGAGCACGATTCCGACGACCGTGTTTTCATCTCCGAGTTCGAATGATTGCGCGCGGAATTTTTCGTCCACCGCTTTCGCCGGTTCCAAAATTTGTTCCAAGACCGCACCGCTATCCCCCTTCCAGCGCGCAAAGACTCCGGAAAGACTGGGTCCAAATGCCGCTCCCTCGACGCCAAGTTGATGGCATTGAACACAACCCAGCGAGCTGAACAAATTCTTCCCAGCCGAGTGACTTCGGTGATGATCCACCCGTTGCAAATCGTCGGTGAAGTCGGTCACCTTCCATTCGATGAGCTTCGGCGCGTCTGGCTCGGGGTTTTTTGAAAGGTAATCCTCCACATCGGCGGCAACAATCAAGCTTCCAAACATCCGCAACCAGTGGCCGGGGAACGTGCACACATAGCTGTACTCCCCAGGCTCGGTCGGTGCGGTGAAGTTGAGTCTTAACGTTGACCCGGGGTCGACGAGCTTCGAAGCGAAAAGAACCTTGGGTGACTTCGGGATGAACATCCTCCCCTGCTCGTCCGCGTCGGGCATCATGGCGTCGGCCATCCGGCCGATCTCCTCGCGGGCCCCCGGTGCGGTGATCACGAAGTTGTGCGGCATGGAATCGGGGTTCTCGAAAATGATTTCCACCGGCTTCCCCGCCGCCACGACGAGTCGGGTCTTGTCGTAAAGCATCTGCTCGTGAAGGGTCTTCAGGACCAGCACCCTGACACCGAGCTCTGCCAGGGCCTTGCGAATGCGCCTGCCGTCATCGGCAGGAAGCAGCAAGGAAAGGTCATTGCCGAGTTGAACCGCATCAAGAAAATCCGCCTCCGTGCGCCGGTCTGGGGGAACCTGGGCCGCGTAGTCCAAGAGGCTCTGCGCGACGGGTCCGGCGGATTCCTTCTGCCAAAAAGAACGAGGAAGTTGCAACAAGGCTCGCACCACGGAAATTCGTTCCGTTCCGGCGCGAATCAGGCCGGCCAACGCGGCATAGTTGACCGCCTCGTACCCTTTCATTGCGGGCAGCGCCAGAATGGACACTTGCTGTAACTCCGGCGTGGCTGCCCGTTGGGCGAGCGGTGCAATCAGCGGCTGAAAGGATGCCCGCAGCGAGGCATCGGTTAGCAACGGCACGGCACCCACTAGATCGACCAACTTGGTTTCATCCCGGGCCACCTGATCCCACAGAGGGTTGGGTTTGCCTTCAGCCGTGACCCACCCAGCGAAGGCCGCACGCCGTGTCAATGGTAGCTCGGCCTTGGCGACCAGAGTTTCAAGGCCAGACTTTTTTTCGGCAAGATCCCGGCTCTTGGATTTCACCAGCATCGCGGTGAGATCGCGAATCGCCGGAGCGGAATTGGTTCCCCGCGCGTCCAGGCGCTCGAGTGCCGCCAGCAACTCGCTCAGACGGTCGGTCTTGTGCAATGTCGCCAGTCCCGCCAAAGCCTCCTCCCGGTATTTTGAATCGAGCCCCGTTCGTTCAAGGATGGCAATGAACACCGGCTCGACTCGGGGAGCTTGCAGCAATTCCTTGTTCGACAGCCGCCCAAGCATGTAGGCCGCCGCTCTCGGGTTGGCGGGTAAGTAAAACTTTCGGGCCCCTTCTTCCGGCGGCTTCGCCTCCCCGCCCGGCGCGTCAGCCGCAGTTACTGAAAACAGCGGACGGAGGGCCGCAAGCAGGCACAGCCAGACGATAAAGATTCTCACGTTCATGATGCGTACCAAGTCAACGACAAATCGGCATGACCCCATGACAGGCTCATGCCGATTTGTTGAGACTGACGCGGCAATCGGCCACTAGTTTTTCGTCATGTACTTGTCAAGTTGCTTGAGGGTCTCATCGAGGCAGTACTTGATGTAATAGTCAGGTTTATTGGGATCCGTCTCCTTATCGAGCGCCATCAAGGCGATATCCCCAGCCTCCCGTGTAGTGAAAAAGCTGCAAGCCCGAACCGCCTCCAGACGGACGCGCGGATGGGAATCAACGACCTGCACTTTGAGGAGTGCAAGCGGATCCTTCACCCGATCACGCCAGTAGCAAAGCACCCGGGTGGCGGCCGCCCGGGCGCGGTGGTCGGGCGATCGGAGTATCTGCTTGAGCAGGGATTCGTCGACGACGTTTTGCCACTGATGAACCCAGAGGGCTTCGAGCTTGTGGTGCTCGTATTCGGGATCCTTGCTGTCGAGTGATGCCATCCACGTCTTGGTCGCTGCGATCACTCGTGCGCTGTCGTGTTTGCCCAGCTCAATTTTGGCCCGCGTCCGCACATCATCTTCGGGCGTTTTGAGGGCCTCGAGCAGTGCGTCGATCGGTTGGCCGTCAATCTTCACGGGCGAAAGCAAGGGGCGGCCTTCGTAAGTCATCCGATAGATACGACCGTGTTGCTTGTCGCGATTTGGGTCGCGGATGTGATGTTGCATGTGACCGATGAGCGGCTTGGCCCAGTCGCAAAAGTAAATGGAGCCGTCGGGTGCCACCCCCAGGGCGATTGGGCGGAAGTTGGGATCGTCCGACTTGACCAAGTCGTCGGGAATGGTTTCACCGGCGAGCCCGGAACCGCTCTCGCTGACCTTCACCCGGAAAATTCCCTGAAACCCGATGACGTTGACGTTGAGGAAATTGTTCTGGAATTCCTCCGGGAAGTGACGACTGGAAAGAATGGCGGTGGCCGGGCACGGGCGGGACGGGCGTTTCCAGAATTGCTGCATTCCCTTGTGCTTGCCGGACTCCAAATAACCGCTGAACGCCGGGGCGAAGAAGTTCTCATTGCCGGTTGCATCGGTGATGATGTCATTGCCCCAATGGTCGAAAACCCGCCCATGCGGATTGGCAAAACCATACGGAACGTAGCGTTCAAACTTTCCGGTGACCGGTTCAAATCGATAGATGCACCCGTCTGAATTGCGGACCGGCCCGATGGCGGTTTCCACCTGCGTGCGATGAAATACGCCATCGCTCAGGTAGGTGGCCCCGCCGGGATCGAGCACCATGGCATTGGCGGTGTGATGCGAATCCGCGGAATCCATCCCCATCAGAACTCGTTCCTTCCAATCCGCCTTGCCATCGCCGTCGGTGTCACGAACAAACCACAGATCCGGGGCCTGCATCACGAGGACCCCGTCCTTGTAAAATTGAAATCCGGTTGGGCAGTTCAGCCCATCCATGAAAACGGTCATCTTATCCGCTTTCCCGGTACCCTTGCGATCCTCAAAAATGAGCAACTTGTCCTTCACGGTATCGGTCGGGCGAAGCTCTGGATAGCTCGGCCACGCTGCAACCCAGAGGCGACCCTTGGTATCGAAGGCCATCTGCACGGGACTGGCGAGTTCAGGGAACTGTTCTTCACTCGCGAATAGAGTTACCTTGCACCCCTTCGGGACGGTCATGTGTTGGATGGCCTCTTCACCGCTGAGGAACGGTTTGATGTCAGGCTTGTTGGATTGAAGTTTCTCGACGGCCGGCAGATTCGAATCATCAACCTTCAGGTCGCCGCCCTTGGCGACCGCCCACACTCGCAGGTCGCGATTCGCGGTCTTCACGTCACGCTGGGACATTTCCTGCTGCATCACGTCGAAATTGGAGATTTTCTGAGAATCCTTGCCCGCCTTCGGGAACGTCAGCTTGGAACGGCCCCCATAAACGTTATAGCCATCAACGGTTCGGTACCGCGCATGCCATTCGGCATTCTTGTCGTTCACCGCGGAACGAAGTTTCTCAACGTTTCCCAGCGGACGGGTTGCGCCGAACAGATCTCGGACAATTTCGGGAGCGAATGCCTTGTTACCGGCCTCCGTGAGCATAAAGGTGTTGAAGGTCAACGACTGCCCGGGCCGGGCCATCGGTGCGTAGAGGCGTTGGGAGATGGCGAACAAATCGACCATTGGCACCCCATTCATGGCGGCGATTTCGGCCATGGCAGCGGTGTATTTTCTCAGATTGGCGTTGTTTGCCGCCGGATCCGGCTGGTTCGGGTCGTCGATTTTCTCGTTGGCGATCGGGCTGAAGAGGACCAACCGTGGCGAACCCTTCCCGCTGTAGTCGGCGGCGCGGATGTCCTTGATGAACTTGTCGAGATCCGTCCTGAACTTCGCCAAACCAGCGTCGCCTTTGAACGATTCGTTGAAGCCGTAAAACGCGAAAATTACGTCGGCCTGCACCTTTTTCAACCACTCATCCCGCGAACCAAAATTTTCGGAGCGATGCCAGGTGGCGACTTCATCCGCGGTGGCGGCCAGATTCCGAAAGACGACGTCGTGTTCAGGAAAGCTCGCCACGATGAGCGTCTCGAGCCATCCGTCGTGCTGCATACGGTCGGCGGTCGAATTGCCGATCAGGGCAATATGATCGCCCTTCTTGAGGGCCAGTTTGGGGGAAACCTCCGCCGCGCGGAGGTGCGAGCAGACACTCCAGAAGGCTAAAGTGAACAGCAGGCGAATGATTCGATAATGCATAGCGATTGATGTGAATTTACTCTTGAGACGCGGCGCAACAAATAGGAATTCGAGCATTGAGCGGAGCAAAAGTTGTGTGTTCACGATCTTCCATATTCACCGTGGCCGTCAAGCGCGGCCTGCCCGGCGGTGGCGGGCTACTCGGCCGGCACAACTCCCATCTGACGTAGCGAAACCCAGCCGTCTGGAAAGGATTCACTCCGACGCCCGATGATGACATGGTCGACAACGGGAATTCTCAGCAGCTGGCCCGCCCGCACCAAGTCCCGAGTGGCTCGTGTATCTGCTTCACTGGGAACCGGATCCCCGCTCGGATGATTATGAACCAAAATAATGGAATGAGCATTGGCCGCAATGGCGGGCCGGAAGACTTCCCGGGCATGGACCAGAATCTGATCGAGAAGTCCTGCCGCGACGGTTTCAACCCGGATCAACTTACGGCGAGAGTTCAACAGCAGGACCTTCAGGTGCTCGGTTTCATAGGTGATCATTTCATCGCGCATCACCGCGACGATGGCCTCGGGGCGCTCCATCAGCGGCAAATCCCGCCGAAGATCGTCTGCCATCCGACGGGCCAGAGTGAAGGCTGCCTTTAGAGCAATGGCCTTATCGCGACCCACGCCACGCACCCGCAATTGTTCCAGGGGAGCCCGGGCCAGGCCATCGAGAGTCCCAAAGTGTTGCAGCAAATTCTCGCCGACCTGAACCGCCGACGCCCCTTGGACGCCGGACCGCAACAGAATCGCAAGCAATTCGGCATTCCGCAGGGATTCAGCGCCCTGTTCGGCCAGGCGTTCCCGAGGACGATCCCGCACGGCCAAGTCTTGGATCCGGATTGGATCGGTCATATTCACTGGAGAAAGACCCTTCGGTGGGCGGCGATTTCAATTCGAGTTGCTGACGGAGGGACACGCTTGCAATCCGCAGGGGATCCGAAGTGCAAGGGCCGATGAACCCCGGTGTCCCCTGCGAGTTCCGCCCGGGCACCGCTGTTCGGTGTTTCGAGGTTGCCAGAGTGCTCAACTCCGGCTTACTTCTGGGGATCCTTCCATGAAGAAACTAATTACCCTCTGCCTGTCGGCCGTCATCTTGATCTCCGAGGTTTCCGCCGGTGAACTGATCGATCAACTCGCCATCCAGACGTGGACCCTTCGCAACATGAAGTTCGATGAAGTGGTCGTCTTCGCAAAAAAGCATGGAATTCAGGAGCTCCAGTTGATTCCAAACCATATCGACTACAAGAAGGAGTCCAAGGAGGAGATGGTCGCCAAGAAGGAGAAGCTCGCCGCGAATGGCCTGCATGCCTACACCTATGGAGTTGCGGGGACATCGATGGACAAGGCAGAAAACCGCCGCCTCTTTGAGTTCTGCCAGTTCATGGGATTCCGCGTCATTGTGGTGGAGCCGAACGATTTCCGGATCTGGGACGACCTGGAGGCTCTGGCGAAAGAGTTCGACATTCGAGTCGCCGTGCACAATCACGGAATCAAGTCCCTCTACGGAAACCCGGCCATCGTGAAGCAAATCATCCAGCATCGAGACCGGCGGATCGGCGTCTGCATGGACATCGGCTGGATCACCGGCGCAGGTTTCGACGCTGCCAAAGTCTACAAGGAGTACGATGGGCGAGTGTTTGATCTGCACTTAAAGGATAAGCGCATCGAGAAAACCCAAGGAGACGATATCTCCTTCGATACCCACATCGGTGAAGGGAAGGCCAATCTCAAAGGGCTATTTGCGGAGCTGAAAAAGAGCAACTACGCCGGAAAGCTGGCGATTGAAACGGATAGTCAAGAGTTTGCAAAGAGCCCGGACGCCTTCGTCGCAAAGGCGAAGGAATATGTCACGGCTCAGGGAAAATGACTTGTCCGGGCTCTCGTCGACCGGAACCACGCGGTAGGATTCGCACGGGAAGCCACGAAATAAAGCAAAGCATCCTCGGGCAACAACCGGCTCGGGTTTGACTTGTCAGACATCCGAAAAACTCTAGGGTCACTTTTCATGAATTTGATCAAGCCAATGTTGGTTTACCTTGTTTTCGGAGTGCTCCTCGGGATTGGTACGGCAAAAGCCATGACCGGTGCCCCCCTGGTTCTTCTGGTCGGCGGTGCCATTTACGCGGGCCTGTTCATCAAATACGGATGCCTTGGACACTGAGAGTTTGCCCAAAGCTGATTGTCCGAACTTCCGCAAGGCTGATTCAAGTTCCCACGTCAAAAACGGAGCCGGATGCCGCCGGTCACGAACTGGCCATTCCCGAGATCCGTTTCCAGTAGCGACGTATCCCCGTCTTTAATCTCCAATTCCTGACGAAACTGATAGCCGCCGGCCAGGAAGACCCAGAGTCCTGCGGGTCCAACTTTCGCAAACTGGTACTCCGCCCCAAGGCCTCCCCGCCAGCTTGTGTAGTTCAATCTTCGGTTCTCGCCAGTCGCCGGATCGGCAACGCTCCATCCAGCGCCGCCCGGGCCCGCGAAGGCGCTGAAAAGCCACGCGGGAGTGGGAGCGTACGAAACGGTCGCACGCGGAAATGTCAGACCCACATTCCAGTGCGGATCGGGCTTCCAAATCACGCCTAGCGCCGGCAGCACTCGGTCTTCGCCAAGATCCCGCGAATAGTAAACACCAAAGGCCGCGCTGAACTGGGGCGTGAACTGATAACTTCCCACGGCTAGCACCGTCACTGCAAACGCATCGTCATCGACATTCTCGAAATCCGTGAACAAGCCCGGCTCCACCCGGCCCCACGCCTTCCAGCGATCATCGAAGGAGTGCCAGAAATCAATCGGCAGTTGCAGACGATAAAGGTCGAGCGAATCGCCGAAGGTCGGGCTGCGCTCAAAATCCAAAACGTTCCAGCGCAACTGCACGCCTGCCGTAAGTCGTGAACGTTCGTTGCTGAATACAGGTACGGGCGCTTTGAAGCCGGCTTCCTGCACCTGCACAGTCGCCCCCGCAACCAATTCGAGATCCGTCCGCGTGCTCCACAGATAATAGGCGTCACCCGCGGCATAGTTCGGGATGAACCGCTCCTCGGTTGGTTCCTCCGCCGCAGTCACCGCCCAAGGCAGCCCCAGAACAGTATGCAGTAGCATCACCCAAACCAACTTCGAGGTCGTCGAATTGATAATCATGGCGGGAGGAAGGGTCGCTGACGCAGCAGTTCGGGCAAGGCGTGATTCAGCCTGCAGCCCCGGTGGCAAAAAAAGGGTCCGCAGGAGGGTTTCGTATTGCGTCTCGTCGCCTTCGGCGGCATTCACGGCCTCTTACGATTTCATGAACGAATCCTACGTCGCGAAGATTGCCGCCGAGTTGAAGATCCATGCCCGGCAGGTTGCCGCCACCGCCAAGCTGTTTGCGGACGGCGCCACCGTCCCCTTCATCGCTCGTTACCGGAAGGAAGTGACCGGCACGCTGGACGAGGTTGCGATCACCTCGATTCGGGATCGGATGCTTCAACTCGCCGAACTGGACGAGCGCAAAACATCGATCGTAAAATCGCTGGAGGAACGCAGTCTGCTCACCGACGACTTGAAGAACGCCATTGCCGGGGCCGAGACGATGACCGCACTGGAGGATCTCTACGCGCCGTACCGCCCGAAACGCCGCACCCGGGCCACCCTTGCGAAGGAAGCTGGCCTGGAGCCGCTGGCGACTCTGCTTTTCCAGCAGCAAGAAGCCGTGGATCCCGTCAAGGAAGCCGCCGCATACATCAACACCGAGAAGCTCGTGATCGATGCCAACGCGGCGCTGTCGGGTGCCCGGGACATCATTGCGGAGTGGATAAACGACGACGCGGTCGCCCGCGCGAAGCTCCGTCGACTCTTCTGGGATACCGCCACCGTCCGGTCGAAACTTCTGGCCGGCAAGGAAACCGAAGGTGCGAAGTTCAAGGATTACTTTGATTGGACCGAGCCGGTGAAAACCATCCCCAGTCATCGCTTGTTGGCCATTCGTCGCGGCGAGACCGAGGGCTTCCTGATGGTCCGTATCACCCCACCCGAAGCGGATGCGGTCATGGCGCTGGAGGGGCTCTTCGTCAAAGCGCCCGGCAAGCCCGGCGGCGAACAGGTCCGACTCGCTACCCAGGACTGCTACAAGCGTTTGCTCGGCTTCGGCATCGAGGTTGAAATTCGGATCGAGACAAAGAAAAAAGCGGATGCCGAAGCCATCCGCGTTTTCGCGGAAAACCTGCGAGAGCTGCTGCTCGCGCCGGCTCTCGGCCAGAAAAACGTCCTGGCAATCGACCCCGGATTCCGCACCGGCTGCAAGGTTGTATGCCTCGACCGCCAGGGAAAATTGCTACACCACGACGTAATTTATCCAACGGCCGCCGGTGCATCGCAGGTTCGGGAGGCGGCTGAGGTTATTCTGGCGCTCATCAAGAAATACAATATCGAAGCCATCGCCATCGGCAATGGCACCGCCGGGCGTGAGACGGAGACCTTTATCAAGCTGCTGAAGCTTCCGTCCGCTATCACCGTAGTCATGGTCAATGAGAGCGGCGCCTCGATCTACTCGGCGAGCGATGTTGCCCGCGAGGAATTTCCCACGGAGGATCTGACCGTTCGGGGCTCGATCAGCATCGGACGCCGCCTGATGGATCCCCTCGCCGAATTGGTGAAGCTCGATCCCAAGAGCATCGGCGTCGGGCAATATCAGCACGACGTGGAGCCGCACGCGCTCAAGCGCAGCCTGGATGACGTGGTCGTCTCGTGCGTCAACGGCGTGGGTGTGGAGCTCAATACCGCCAGCAAGCAGCTCCTGAGCTACGTCTCCGGACTGGGTCCCGCTCTTGCCGCGAATATCATTGCTCACCGCAATGAGAACGGCCCATTCAAGTCCCGCAGCCAACTGCTAAAGGTGACACGCCTCGGCCCAAAAGCGTTTGAACAGGCCGCCGGTTTTCTCCGAATCCGCGACGGCGAACACCCGCTCGATGCGAGTGCCGTTCATCCGGAACGGTACCCACTGGTGGATACGATGGCCCGCGACATCGGTTGCACGGTCAAGGATTTGCTGAGGGATGGAGGGGCTCGCCAGAAATTGAAGCTGGAGAAATACGTTAGTGAGGGCGTCGGTTTGCCTACGCTTCAGGACATCGTGCAGGAATTGGCAAAGCCCGGGCGCGATCCGCGCGAGAGGTTCGAGGTCTTTAGCTTCAAGGAAGGCGTTGAAAAGATGGAGGACCTGAAGCCCGGGATGAAACTGCCGGGCATCGTCACGAACGTGACCGCCTTCGGTGCCTTTGTGGACATCGGGGTACATCAGGACGGACTGGTGCATGTTAGCCAACTCGCCGACCGCTTCGTGAAGGACGCGTCGGAGGTGGTCAAGGTTTCGCAGAAAGTGATGGTTACCGTTACCGAAGTGGACCTGCTACGGAAGCGCATCGCGCTCTCGATGAAGGCGAATCCGGAGATTGGTGTGGCCAAAGAACAGCGGAGTTCCCCGGGAGCGCCCCGACCTGCAGGTGGCAAACTGCCGTTCGCGCCGAAGCCGAGGTTTAGTGAGAGTGATGGTTTGGGATCCTTGGCCGACGCCTTCGACCGATCACTGAAGAAGCCCTGACTTTGGGCCCGTTCCCTGGCTCCTGGCTATTGGGGGTCGAAGCTAGACGCCTGTAAGCACCGCTTAAAAGTTGGCCGGATAATTGCTTCAGTCTGGTCGGAAAGGGAAACGTCATGCATCAAACAAAGGCCATTGCAGCTGAGGAAGCCATCTCTCATCGGGTGAATCGCCCCAATTTGCCGGCCCGAAAGCGCGTCTCGGCGGCCCACCTGCCGCCGGGACCTCGGCCGACTATCCAGGTCCCGCGGGCCGAATTGCCGCAAGCCGAAGCAGTCGCGGAGCGATCCGGGCGTGACGGCGACCATAGTCTTCGCCTCTATCTGCGAGAAGCGGGCGAGACTCCCCTACTGACACCCCAGGAGGAGATCGCCCTTGCAAAACGGATACGCTGTGGCGATGCCGCCGCCCGCGAACTAATGATCAAAGCGAATCTGCGGCTCGTCGTAAAAATTGCCCGTGACTACGACAACCTCGGGATGCCTCTGCTTGATCTCATCAATGAAGGCAACATGGGCTTGATGAAAGCGGTGGAACGATTTGATCCCAATCGCGGAGCCAAGCTATCGACCTATGCGGCGTGGTGGATAAAACAGTCCGTGAAGCGCGCTCTCGCGAACCAGGGGAAGACGATCCGTATACCCGTTCACTTGGTCGATCTCCTCGCTCGGATGCGGCGGGCCGCGGCGGTGTTGCACGAGGAACTGGGACGGGATCCCACGGATCTTGAACTCGCCCAAGCACTCGGAATGAAACGGGCGCGGGTCACTGAATTGTGGGAGGCCAGCCGGCGACCGACCTCCCTGGATGCGTCGATCGGAGACGGCGAGGACGACACCCGATTGGGAGAACTTGTGCCGGATGAACAGATGACGACCGCCTACGAGCAGTTGGACGAAGGCACAACCCACTCGATGATCCGCGAATTCGTCGAGCGACTCGACAAACGCGAAAGCGTCATCCTCCGGTACCGCTTTGGGCTCGATGGTGGAGCCGAACGAACGCTCGAAGAAGTGGGATCCTACTTTGGCGTCACGCGAGAGCGAATCCGGCAAATACAGAATACGGCGCTCAGCAAGCTCCGCAAACTGATTGAAAAACGGGAACAAGTGACCGCTCCGGGTTTCGACCTGCCCTGGATGCACTCGGGAATGGGAACCTGAGATTCCAGTCGTCCAGCTAGTTGGGTGTCAGCCAGAATCGTGCGTCCTGACGAATGTGCGCGGTCATCGGTTTTGTCCGGGAACGGGTCCTGACGGGTGCGGTCGCCTCGTACCCGGTCGGCGTCGCGGCCACTGTGCAGCCCGGACACCATCGATCGGTAATCCCAATTTCGGGACGTTCTTTCGCAAACCGGTTGTTCGTCTCCCGAAACGCGCGTTGACGATAGTAGATTTCCTGCAGCCGATCTCGCGCTACTTCCACCGGCCCAGGCCTCACCCGGCGTTCGCCACGCGTGGCGGAGCTGAATTGCACTAATCCCCATTTCTCGGGTCGATGCATGTCAACGATCCCGGTGGGTGACCATACCCAGTTCTCTTCCGGACGGTTCGGGACCTTCTGGTACCGCCCGTCCACAATTTCCGTCTTCCATTCAACCCGGGAAAAATCAACCCGCCAACGGTCTCCATCTCGGGGCGGCGACGGCACCGTTGAAAATTCTCCGAGCGCCTTCCAGGGCATGGCGATTTCTACCGTCCAGTGGCGGTCCACATCCCGCGAATCGTTCAACGTCCCGTCCACCTGCACCCCCGACTTTAGACCGGCAATATCCCATTCATTCAGCGCGGGTGCGCCGTCTTTATACGGTTTTACCAGACGCAAATCCCATACGGTGTTCAGCGCGTTCATCTCGAACTCGTAATACTCGTGTGCGTCACCATCCGGATCGATAAACACCTCGAAATCGTTGTCCTGAAAAATCACGGCATCCCGCTGGGTGATGGTCCCCCAGACATGCGGCTCGGTGAGTTGGGCGGCGATGTAAAAAAACTGATCATCCCACAGCATCTTCGCGCGGGTCGCGTGCCACGGTCGGGGCATCGTCGCGCCCCGAATATCCACAAATTCCTCAGTCCATGCCGCCTTCTGCCACGCCGCATCGTTCAATCGCCCATCAATCTGAACAAGTCCCGACGCCCGCAGGCAGAGATACCCCCGAGGAATCATCGGCTTCATGCGAGACCAATCCTCCAGCGGACCCGCGGAGAGGCGAGCCAACAGAACGATGACGAAAACGACAGCGCGGCCAGCAATCATGTCGGGATCGTACTAAAGCCGATGCACTCGGTCGAGCCCGGGTAGCTGCAAATCAGATCGGCGTCGCAATCAGATCGTAGTCGGTGTGCCCAATAATTCGCACGTTTGAGAACTCGCCGACCGCCGCACGCCCACGAATGTAAACGCGACCGTCAATGTCCGGCGCATCCGCCTCGCCCCGCGCTACCAGGTACCGACCGCGGGAGGCCAACTCCCCGCCCCGGGTTTCCCGCCCTCGGATGAGTCCGTGTTCCCAGGAACTCACCGACGCCCCGACCAGTTCCCGGGCGGATGCTTCCTTTTCGACCAGCACGCGGACTTGGCGCCCGACCGCCGCCTCCGAAACGGATCGCGCGACCTTCTGCTGGATTGCCATCGCCCGTTCGCGGCGGTCACGCCGCTTCGCCGGAGTCACCTGACCCGCCATCTTGCCCGCAATCGTCCCGTCCTCCTGCGAGTATCCAAAAACCCCCAACCGCTCGAAGCGGGTTTCCTCGATGAAGTCGAGCAACGTCTGGAAATGGGCCTCGGTCTCACCCGGAAATCCAACGATAAAGGTCGTCCGCAACGCGATGCCGGGAATCCCCGCCCGGATCCGGCTAATCAGATCGCGAATATATCGGCCGTCCGTCTCCCGTCGCATCCGGGTCAACATGTCGTCCTGAACATGCTGCAGCGGCATGTCGACATAGCGCGCCACTTTGGCGCACTCCGCCATCGTGGTAATCAATTCGTCCGTCCAGTGTGCCGGATGGGTGTACAATAACCGGATCCAAAAATCCCCTTCGAGGGCATTTAACTCCCGAAGCAACCGACTGAGCGTCGTTCCCTCCTCTCCAAGTGCTCGGGTCGCAGCTGTGAATTTTTCCGGGGACGCAATCGCCCGGCTGTGATTCGGACGCAAGTCCAGACCGTAGTACGTGGAGTCCTGCGAAATCAGGTTCAACTCCTTTACGCCGTCGGCGATCAATTGTTTGGCCTCCGCCACAATGTCCTTCGGAAGGCGGCTACGATGCGAACCGCGCATCCGGGGTATAATACAAAAACTGCACGGATGATTGCACCCCTCCGCAATCTTTACGTAGGCAAAATGCTTCGGAGTCAGGCGGAATCGCGGCGACTCGAAGTGCGGAATGTAGTTCGGTCGCACGGTGACCGACAGGACTGGCGTCCCTGCGGCCAGCGGTATCACGGTGCGTCGGGTCTTACCAAAGTGCCCGCTTTCCCGCAGACTCTCTTCGTGATTGTGACCTTTTCCATCTTCTTTCCCCCCTGCCACAGTCAATTTGGCCAGCTTTGATTTCACTTTCCCGGCCCGTTTCGTCGGCTTTCCGATCGCATCCGCGGGAGCGGACAGCCGCGCCGCCCGTTTCGCAATCGCTTCTTCGACAATCCGGCCCACCTGCTCGACTTGGTCAATGCCCATGAATGCATCGACCTCCGGCATCAATCGTGGCAGATCCTCACGGAAACGCTGCGGCAGACACCCGGACACAATGAGTGCCTGGCCACGGTTACCGGCCTCCCGCACTTCACTGGATTCCAGGATTGTATCCACGCTCTCCTCCTGGGCCGCATCGATGAACGAGCACGTATTCACGATCATCGCGTCGGCCTGACTCGCGTCATTGACGATCTCCACCCCTCCCTTCAGCAACGAGCCAAGCATAATCTCGGCGTCGACGAGATTTTTGGCGCAGCCCAGGGAGATAAGCCCGACGCGCCGGGGCCTTGCCGATGTCTTCAAATCACTCACGAGACCCGGAGAGTATCGGGCTAAGCGGGGTCCCGTCGAGCCTCCAAGCCGCGATGAATGCGGTTGGAACCCGCTTCTGTCCTGCGAGTGCGGATAAGCCAGGCGGTCCAGAGAGTGAGCAGCGTTAAATTGGCAACGCAATTGGCCAATTCCATTGCGTGGAGCACCCGGTCGGAGCAGACGTTTTTCAAGTACGATAAGATTGTGGGATCGTGCAGGACAAGGTTGGCGAGGCCGGTGACGGAAATAGCCGTGAAAACCTGGACCATGCGCCGGCCGGTAGGCAACGCCAGCGCTGTCAACGGCAAAACGAAGAACCAGTGATTTTCGTGTGCACGGGTCGTCAGGCAAAACCACGCAAAAGCCTGGTACGCCGGCAGCCCCAGCATTCTATCTTCCGAGGCCCCGTGAGCCAGCCAGAGCACGAGAAATCCGGACGCCGCCAAGAGCCCCAAAGCCCCATAGTGATAGGAAATCGGTCCCACCAGGAGCGTGTCAGTGGGTACGTCGAGACCATGGCCCATCGTTGTCAACCACCAGAGATTGTGCGCCTGCGCCGAGACTAAGGCGTCGATATTGCCCATGTGTATTGGGAGCTGGATCAGCGGGAGCAGCGTACCATGGAAGAGGAACGGCAAGATCACCAACCCGACCGTGATCACGGCGGCGGCGGCACCGGGAATGGATTTCCGCCACCCGAGCAATGCCAATTGTCGCCATAAAAAAAGCGGCATCAATCCCCACGTCTGCGGCTTCGTGAGCGCAGCGAGTGCGGCCCCGATCCAGCCCGCGCGGGACCGCCCGGCCTCGGCAAGTCCGAAGGCCACCACGAGCCAGAAGGAATGTACCGTATCCAACAGTCCAAGACCGGCGTTAAAAACGGCGGCGGGATTGACCACATACGCGATCGCCGCCGCCGCCGCCGGCCGTTCGCCAAATCGCTGTCGACCGAGGAGAAATAGCGCCACGCCCGTGGCGAGGTGAAACGCGAGAGCAATGGACGACAATCCGAATGAGAAGGCCCGACTGACGCTCATCTCGTCCACATCGAACTCCGCGTTGCCGAAGGCCCGGTAAAGTCCGCCAACCAATCGCCACGGGTAAAGTAGGAACGGCGGGTAATCGACGTAGTCCTTAACGGGTTCGCCGGAATACGCCGCGCTGATGCCATGCAACGTCACCAATCGGCTCCAATGCTGGTAAAACCAGACATCGGAACTCGGCGGTAGAGCGATCAGCAGCCAAACGCCCACCAGGAGGGCCGATACCAAAGCGGCCGCCAGCGTCATTCGAACGTGCTTTGCGGGTAGGAGGTGGCCAATCATTCGTGGAGGATTCCGGGAGCCGACACACACCAAGAGGCCCTCCGAGGTCAGCGTGCCCGGCGGGGGATATTGATGCGATCGATCCTATTTGGCATGCGTTTGAAATTGCGCGATCCGCTTAGGCTTGAGCTTTCGGTGCTGATGTTTGGTCGTCGAGATAGCCCATTAATGTATATACAAACGCAGCCACACCCAACATCTCCATCAATTCCGAGACTTGGTCCGCAAAGGGAATTCCCAGACGGTCGCCCATCGTTTCCACGCCGACGGCACCGCCAAGATAGAGGGTCGCCGCAATCACGAAAAACATCCGGTTGCCGGGCGGCAAATCCAGAAAAAATCGCCAGTAAATCGCAACCATAATAAGAAAGACCGGAAGATAGATCCACATCCACGTCAACCGGGATCCGGCATTGTCCTCCTTGACCTCTTTGCCGTCGTTGCCATCTTTGCCCTCTTTCTCCGTGACATCCAGAGTCTGATTTTTCCCCGGATCGGTGCCGGTCTCCCGCTTGCCACGAAACTGCGCGATCAAGGTCGTGACGCTCATTTCGTGGACCTGTGCTGACTCGTCCATCGAGACGAACAAGAAAACCAGCGCCAAAAAGAACCAATGCCGGGGATATCGCCCACCCGACTTCCGTTTCACGGAGCCGATGGCTGCGAGCAGCGCAGCACACACGAGGAGTGTCATCGATTGATACCAGTTCACGAAGTTACCTTCCTCGGTGACGTTGAACTGCCGCATCACCGCCCAGAGGCGGTCCACGTCATAGCGTTGCCCGACGAAGTCGCATATCGCGCTCAGAAGAGCCGTGACGAAGCCCGCCGCGGCCAATACCAACCCCACGCGCTTCGGAGATGGAGAGATGTTGAGAATCATGAACAGTTGAGATGTCTCGGGTCAGTCAAGCATGCGATCCTCACGACTAGAAGTTCCTTTTTGGCCGGATCGAAACACGCAGTTATCGGTGGGTCGAGCCGCATTCTCAACATCATACCACTCGCGTCACCAGCGCGCGCCCCGCATAATGCGCCTCGAAGTTGTCGAGCACTAATTGCCCCATCGCCCCGCGCGTTTCTCGGGTTGCGCTGCCGATATGCGGCAGGACCACCACTTGCGGCATGGCGAGTAGCTTCGCTGGCACGGTGGGTTCATGCTCGAAAACATCGAGCCCGACCGTCTTGATGATACCCTTTTCCAGAGCGTCAATGAGCGCCGGCTCATCCACAATACTACCCCGTGCAATATTGACTAGAGTTCCCGTACTACCGAGTGCCGCGAGCACTCCGGCGTGAATCAAATGCCGGGTCGCATTACCGCCCGGGCAGGCCACAATCAGATAATCACACCAGGCGGCCAGGTCCATCAGGCTTCCATGATAGGCATAGGACACATTTGCCTGAGGGGCGCGTCCGTGGTACCCGATTTCCATCCCACACGCCACCAGCCGCGCCGCGATCGCCTTGCCAATGCGTCCCAATCCCAAGATACCCGCGCGCCGCCCACCGATCTTCGTCGTCAACGTGCGGGCGCCCCGGGCCCAGTCTCCTGCGTGCAGGGCACGGTTTGCGATGAGGAGTCCTCGACTGGTCATCAGTACGAGCGCCAACGCGATATCCGCCACATCGTCGGTAAGCACGTCCGGCGTATTCGTCACGGCAATGCCGCGAGCGCGGCAATAGTCCAGGGCCACGCCGTCGTAGCCCACACCGTGAACGCTGATGATCTGCAAACGCGGCAGCCGATCCGCCAGCGCCGCCCCCACCACACTGCCCCCGACGCCAACGATGCCCGTGATGCGCTCGCCGACCGCCGCGAGCAGTCCTGATTTGTCAACCGTGTGGTAGTAGTCGTGAACGGTGTAGCGCTCCGCTAGCGGCTGCGTGATGAAGTCTGGCAGCGGCGCAATGAGAAGAATTTCCGGTGGCATGGTTTCGCGAAACACAATCCTTCCACGCAAACGCTCTCCGTATCAATAATTGGTAACTATTCAGCACTTATTCTAGTTTAGCGATGAAATCCGGAAGGTGTCCTGAGAAAAGAATATGTAGGGCCTGAGTCGGCGCGAGATCATTTTTCCTGCAGGTAGAAAGATAACTCCGTACCCGACAGAAGATTTGGGCTCCTTC